>CAIXWN010000215.1 GCA_903923135.1 uncultured Caulobacteraceae bacterium
CTGATCCGTTTGCTGACCGCTGGTCCGGTGCGCGCCGGGGCGAAACGGATCGCCTTGGCCGCGGCCCTGACCTGCGCCCTGGTTACGGCGCGCGGCGCGGTCGCCGCGCCGGCGCCGGTGGTGAGCATCGCCAGACTGGCGCAGCTGCCCGCCCCCCTCCCCTATCCCTATGATCCCGCCGCCGACGCCCGCGCGCAGGTGGCCCGGGCCCAGGCCCGCGCCCGCGCGGAGGGCAAGCTGCTGCTGATCGATCTGGGCGGCAACTGGTGCGCCGACTGCCGCCTGCTGTCGGCGGTGATGGCGCTTCCCGAGGTCGCGGCCTTCGTGGACGTCCACTACGAGGTGGTGATGGTCGACGTGGGCCGCATGGACCGCAACCTGGACATCCCCGCCCGCTGGGGCGTGCGCCGGGTGGCTGGCGTGCCCAGCCTGCTGATCATCGACGACCGGGACCGCCTGCTGGACGCCGGCCATCAGGAGGCCCTGGCGGACGCGCGGTCGATGACGCCCCAGGGTCTGGCCGACTGGCTGGCCCGCTGGACCCCCTGAACCCAGGCCGCCTGAACCGGCCGCTCAGGCCCGCGGCTTCGGGCCCCCGGCGGCCTGGCCCATGGTGACGATGAAGCCGGCCACCAGGTCGAGCAGCACCATCAGGGTGATCAGGAAGAAGGTCGAGGTGGCGAAGGCCGGGGCCAGCAGCATGGCCGTCAGGCAAAGGACGAACAGGACGATGCTGAGGGCGTGATTGGCGATGGCCACGCGCCGGTCGCCGATGCCCTTGAGCAGCTCCAGGAAGGCGACGATCAGGGCCCCCGCCAGCAGCAGGTCGGCGCCGCTGACCGGCCACACCCCGCCGCCGGCGGTGCTGAACCGGAACAGGGCCTGGGTGATTCGCTCATGGGTGTCGGGGGCGTAGAGGCCGCCGCCCAGCGTCAGGGCCAGCACCGCATAGGCGGCGACGGGCAGGACGAGGAGGGGGATGGCCGCCAGCATGGCCGGCAGGTTAGGCCCCTTCGCTCGGCGCGGGAAGCGTCGCCTCGTCCACGCCGCCCGGATCGCGGGCGCGGGCGTTCAGCCACAGCACGCCGGCCAGGTCGAACAGGGCCACGCCCAGGCGCTGGAGATTGGTGTATTTCGACCGTCCGCTGTGGCGTGGGCGATGGTTCACCGGCTCGAACGCCACGTCATAGCCCTCACGGATCATCAGGGCGGGCAGATAGCGGTGCAGGTGATCGAAATAGGGCAGGGCCAGGAAGGCGTCGCGGCGGAAGACCTTGAGGCCGCAGCCGGTGTCGGCCGCCCGGTCGTCCAGCAGCCGCCGGCGCACGCCGTTGGCCAGGGACGAGGCCCAGCGCTTGGCCGCCGAATCGCGCCGCACCCGGCGCTCGCCGCCGATCAGGCCCAGGCCCGGCGGGGCGGCCTGAAGGGCCCGCGCCAGGCGGGGCGCGTCGGCCGGGTCGTTCTGGCCATCGCCGTCGAGCATTACCACGATGGGGGCGCGGGCGGCCAGGACGCCCGTGCGGATGGCGCGGCTCTGGCCGGCGTTGCGGCGGTGGGTGAGCACCCGCAGGGCGGGGAGTTCGGCCTTGAGAGCCGCCAGGCGGGCGCCGGTGCCGTCGCCGCTGGCGTCGTCGACGAAGATGATCTCATGGCGCCAGCCGGCGAAAGCCGCGGCGATCTCGCGGGCCAGGGTGTCCACGGCCCCTTCCTCGTCGAACACCGGCGCGACGATGGACACGTCAGGCCGCCCGGGCAGGCGCTCGGGCGGCGACGCGGGGGCGAATGGCGCGGAATCGGCGTTCATGCCCCCTCATAGCCCAGAATCGGCGCGCGGGCCTTGCGCTCCCATCGGCGCCGGATCGTGGTAGCAGGCGATATGACGCCCGACACGCCGCTCGACCGGTGGGGGCGCGGCTGGCGGGGGCCCCTGCTGGCGGCGCTGCTCGCCCTGATCGCCGCCCTGCCCGGCGTTGTGGCCGTGCCGCCGATCGACCGCGACGAGTCGCGCTTCGCCGAGGCCTCGGCCCAGATGCTGGAGACCGGCGACGGGGTTAGCATCCACTTCCAGCAGACGCCGCGATTCAAGAAGCCGGTGGGGATCTACTGGCTGCAGGCGGCGGCGGTGAAGGCGGTCTCGCAGGTCGAGGACCGGGCGATTTGGGCCTATCGGATCCCCTCGCTGCTGGGCGCCATGCTGGCGGCGGCGGCCTGCGCCTGGGGCGCGGCGGCGTTCCTGCGCCCGGGGCCGGCCCTGATCGCCGGCGCTCTTCTGGGCGGCGGCTTCATGCTTTCCACCGAGGCGGGGATCGCCGCCACCGACGCGGTGGTGTGCGGGGCGACCACCCTCGCCATGGCCGCCCTGGGCCGGCTCTATCTGGCCTCGCACGGGACGGTGCGGGCCGGGCGGCTGACCCAGGCGTTGTTCTGGGGCGCCCTGGCCCTGAGCATCCTGGTCAAGGGCCCGATCGGGCCGATGGTGGTTGTTCTGGCCACGGCGGCCCTGTGCCTGTGGGACCGCCGGGCCGGGTGGGTGGGCAATCTGGGCTGGGGCTGGGGCCTGATCGGCCTGGCCGCGGCCCTGGGCCCCTGGGCGCTGGCGATCACCGTGGCCACCGACGGGGCGTTCTGGGGCGCCGCGGTGGGCGGCGACCTGGCCCCCAAGCTTGCGGGCGACGCCGAGGGTCACGGCGCGCCGCCGGGATTCTATCTGCTGCTGGCGCCGGTGCTGCTGTTTCCCGCCGCCGTGCTGCTTCCGGGCGGGGCCGTGGCGGCCTGGCGGGCCCGAAGCGAGCCGGCCGTGCGCTTCGCCCTGTGCTGGCTTATCCCGTCGTGGCTGGTGTTCGAGGCCGCGCCGACGAAGCTGATCCACTACACCCTGCCGCTCTATGGGGCCCTGGCCTGGCTGATGGCCCGCGGCCTGCAGCCGGTCGGCGCCGGGCCGCCGCCGGCCGAGGGGACGTTTGGCCGGGGCCTGGGGGCCATGCTGAACCTGATCGTCGCCGTGGTCTTCGCCGCGGCCGGGCCGGTGGCGATGAGCCGCCTGGGCGACTGGTCCGGCGCACCCTGGGCCGTACTGGCGGCGGTGCTGTTCCTTTTCGCCGGCGTCGCCGGAGCCGGGCTGCTGTGGCGCCGACAGGCGCCGCGCGCCGCGGCCGTGGCTGTGGCGGCCGCGGCCCTGGGTCACGGAGCCCTGGCCGGCGGGGTGGTTCCGGCGCTGCGGCCGCTGTGGCTGTCCAGCGCTGCCGCCCGCGGCCTGGCCGACGCCGGGGTCTCGCCCTGGCAGGGGGTGGTTCCCGGGCCGGTGACGGTGGCCGGCTACGCCGAGCCCAGCCTGGTGTTCCTGCTGGGGGCCGATACCGAACTGGCCGGCGCCGACGAGGCGGCCGACGCCATCGCCGGGGGCCGACCGGCCATCGTGGAGGGGCGCCAGGAGATCGCCTTCCAGGCCGCCCTGGCCGCCGACGGCGCCACGGCGCGGCTGATCGGGACGGTGCGGGGGCTCGACTATTCCAACGGCCGGGCCGACATATTGCGGCTGTACCGGCCGCCGCCGAACCCCGAGCCCAGGAGGCGCCCATGAGCGAAACGATCGAGATCGTCGAGGTGGGGGCCCGCGACGGCCTGCAGAACGAGAAGGCCATCCTGGAGCCGGCCGAGAAGGTCGAGTTCATCCGCCGCCTGGAGGCCGCCGGCGCCCGGCGCATCGAGGCGGTGTCGTTTGTCAATCCGCGGCGGGTGCCGCAGATGGCCGGGGCCGAGGAGATCATGGCCGCCCTGCCGCCCGAGGCCGGCCGATCGCGCATCGGCCTGGTGCTGAACGAGCGCGGCTGGGAGCGGGCGGTGGCGAGCGGCTGCGACGAGGCCAATGTGGTGGTCTGCGCCTCGGACGAATTCGGCATCCGCAACCAGGGCGCCGGCGTGGACCAGCAGGTGGAGACCCTGGCGGCCATCGTGCGCCGCCGGGCCGAGGGCGGCGGCCCGCCGATCTCCCTGACCATTTCGGTGGCCTTCGGCTGCCCGTTCGAGGGCGAGGTGCCGGCGGCCCGGGTGGCCGGCATCGTGCGGGCGGCGGCGGAGCTGGCGGTGGGCGAGATCGCCCTGGCCGACACAATCGGGGCGGCCGATCCGTGGGCCGTGCGCGCCCGCGTCGCCGCGGCCCGGGCCGAGGCGCCCGACGCGCGGCTGCGGCTGCATTTTCACGACACCCGCGGCGTGGGCCTGGCCAACGCCTTCGCCGGGATCGAGGCGGGGGTGCGGGTTCTGGACGCCAGCTGCGGCGGCCTGGGCGGCTGCCCCTTCGCCCCGGCGGCCACCGGCAACATCGCCACCGAGGACCTGGCGTGGATGCTGCACAGGGCGGGGTTCCAGACGGGTATAGATGTCGAGGCGATGATCGAGGCCGGCCGCTGGATCGGCGAGCGGATCGGCAAGGCGCCGGTCTCCTCGCTCAGCCGGGCGGGGGTGTTCCCGCCGGCCTGAGGCCGCCGCTCAGGCGCCCTGGCTGTAGATGACCGCGGCGCCGACGACGCTGGCCGCCAGGATCAGGAATACGGCGATATTGACGCCGGTGAAGAGGGCGGTGGAGGCGGTCTCGCGAGTCCGCTCGTCCGGAGAGAGGCCGCGCAGGCGGGAGCGGTCGGATCGATCATCGGGCGTATCGGTGGGCATGGGCTTGCGGGACGCTCCGGTTGACGGGAGCCATAAGAGCTAGCCCGCGATTGTGTCGGCGCGGTTTCGCTTCCTTGGCCAGGGCGTCACCGCCCCGGCCCAAATTGCGCCGCATACCGTGCTTGCACAGCGCGCCCCGCATCGTTAGGTTCCGCCCCTTCGCTCGCCCGGTCCCGCAAGGGCCTTGTCCTCAGGAGAGGTGGCTGAGTGGTCGAAAGCACCGCACTCGAAATGCGGCGTGGGTGGAAGCCCACCGTGGGTTCGAATCCCACCCTCTCCGCCAGAATGACGAAAAACGTATATTTTTCAACGTTCTAACTTTAGGCTGGGCTAGGTTTGGCGATAATTGGTCCACAATCGCGGACCACCGGAAGTGACCGGGCCGCGTCCGACGCACCTCGTAAGACGAGGGGCGACGTACGCATTCAGGTTCCGGGTCCCAGACGATCTCGTCCCACAGATCGGCCTGACAGAGTTCCGCCGCTCCTTGGGGACGACCGACCCAAGGCTTGCGCGGGAGCGGTGCCGTAAGGCTACTGTCTGGGTTCACCAGCTTTTTGATGACTGCCGCATGTCTGAAGAGATCGATCCAGCACTGTTCGAGCGTGCCGCCCAGGAATTTTTCCAGGGCATGAAGGCCGACATTGTGAAACTCCCGGCGCGCGCCCGTAAGAACCGGCCGATAGACCTCGAAGAGCAGATCGAACTCAGCCGCTCGCGGATGACCACGCTGGCCGAGCAGATCGCGACCGGCGAGTTTGATCGCAACGTGATGGGCCGAGCCCGCGTATTGGCAGCGGAAATCGGAGTGAACCCCGACTCTCTTGGCGATGATGCGAGACTTCTACTGAAGACGTTGACCGCCAGAGCCGAGCTGGAGGCGGTGCGTTTCCACGTGCGCTACCTCCATGATCCTGTCGGAGAGTATCACGAACATGATGCTCTCTTTCGCGGCGTAGTGCCTGCTTTGGAGAAGCCAAGGCCCGCCCATGGCTCGGCCTCGCCCGCCATTGGGATCACGTTGAGCGAATTGACGGAATTGTACCTCACGAAGCGAAAGGATCGCCTCGCCGAACGGACCATTGTTGAGTCCCGCCGTGTGTTTGATTGGCTTGCCCAGCACTTCGGAGGTGCAACCCCGGTCGCCGCCCTAGACAAGGCACGACTCCGGGAATTCCGGGATGCGCTGATCCGGCTGTCGGCTGTGCACCAGGGTCGCGGTGGGCTCCCGTTCGCGAGCCGCCAAACAGAGGTTGAAAGCCACCGCGTATCGACGAAAACGGCGAGCAAGTACTGGAGCTTTGCTCAGTCGTTCTTCTCGTGGGCGGAACGCGAGGGCCACATCGAACAAAACCCGACTACTGGCCTGAGGGTAGAAATCGCGGTTGGCGATGAAAGCCGGTCTCCGGAACCGTTCTCTAACGATGAGGTGCGCTTGCTCCTGAACACCCCGCTTTATCGGGGGCACAAGGGCAAAAACCTCAACGAGCCGGGCCACGACCTCGCGCGCGGTGGGTAGGTCATAAAGCGGCGCTCAAAGCCCTTGGGGGCCAGCCGATTTTGGGCAGCTTTCATCGGACCCGCTACGAAAAGCACCCGTCCAATCTCCTATCATCGTCACGGCCACGGGCTTCAACCTCAGTCCGCTGGGCGACATCGCCTTCACCGTCGACGACAAGCCGGTCAAATTCGCCGACACGCTCACCTATCGCGGCATGATGTTTACCGGCCTGCCGAACTTGCTGTGGGTGCTCGGCTATTTTCGCGGCGCGAGTTGGACCCTCAAGGCCGACCTGGTGTCCGACTTCGTCTGCCGGCTCCTCAACCACATGACGGGCCGGGGGGCCAGGAAGGTCAGCGTCGCGTTGCGCCCCGAGGATGAGGACATGGTGCTGGCGCCTTGGATCGATCCGGAAACGTTCAACCCTGGCTATCTCCAGCGCGGTGTGGCGTTGCTGCCCAGACGCGGTGACAAGCCGGAGTGGGCGCACAGCCAGGACTACTGGCGCGAGAAGGACGAACTGCCCAGGGTCGACCTCGACGACCCGATCTTCGTCTACCGAGATACGACGGCGAAGGGGTAGCCGGCGTCGGGTCGATGGGGACGAAGGCCAGATGCGATTGGAAAATCCGGATTTCGCGCTCGGCGGTGAAGACCTATTGCGGCTCGACGATTCGCACCGCCAGTCCATCGGACTGAATATTTGGAACCAGAACGATTCCGTTCCAGACCGAAGGTCCAGCCCCAACAGTTACCCCAACGTCTCGCGCGGACCGGGTTGGACGACCATAGGCGCCCTTACAATGATCAACGGCACGGTGATCGCGCCATGGCCAACGCAATCCGCGGATCCCCTCCCGCCTGCGGCGTCGCCCTGCGCATCGCGAAGGCGTCGACGGTTTTGGTTTGACAGCGCCCCCGGGCATGTTTGTCTGTGGCTGAACGATGCGGGAGACCAGGGCATGGCGAGCACGATCGAAGTGGGCGGCGCGGGCTGGGTGGAGGCCCACCGCGACCGCTATCTGAAGACGGACGGGGCCGAGGGCCATCTGGTCGACTTCTCCCGGGCCGGTGGCTCGGCGGAAACGCCCTGCCTGATCCTCAAGACGACCGGACGGCGCAGCGGCGAGGCCAAGCTGCTGCCCCTGATCTACGGCCGGGACGGCGACAATTTCGTCATCGTGGCGTCCAAGGGCGGGGCGCCGCAGCACCCGGCCTGGTACCTGAACCTCGACAATGACCCGGCCGTGGAGTTCCAGGTGGGCGCCAGGAAGTACCGGGGCCGGGCGCGCACCGCCGCGGGCGACGAACACGAGCGGCTGTTCAGGATGATGGCGGGGGTCTTCCCGCCGTACAACGCCTATCAGGCCAGGACCGATCGGGAGATCCCGGTGGTGGTGCTTGAGCCGCAGGGTGAGATCGCCGCGCTGTAGCCGCCTTGAAAGGACTTCGCCGATGACCCGCATGCCCGCCATCCACCTCGCCGCCACGCCCGGCCGGCGCCTGCAGGTGATCGACCTGGCCAGGGAGGTGGAACGGCGCGGGTTCGCGGGCATCTATTGCGCCACCGCCGGAGCCGGCGACTGCGTGGGGCTGTGCCAGGCCATTGCCCAGGCGACCAACACCATCACCATGGGCACCACCATCCAGCCGATCTACTACCGCCTGCCCGCCGAGATGGCCCGCAGCGCGGCCCTCATTCACGAGATCAGCGGCGGCCGCTTCCGCCTGGGTCTCGGCGTCAGCCACGCCCCTGCTCACGCCGCCCATGGGGTGACGGTGGGCAAGCCGCTGGGCGACATGCGCGCCTATGTGGCGGCCATGCGAGCCGCGACGGCGACCACCGGGCCTCTGCCGCCCATCGTCCTGGCCAGCCTGCGCAGCAGGATGCTGGCGCTGGCGGTGGAGATCGGCGACGGCGCCGTGTGGGCCAATTCCAGCCGCAGCTACGCGTCCGCACAGCTGAAGCTCGTGCCGCAGACGCGGCGGGACGCCGGCTTCTTCCTGGGCGACATGGCGCCCACGGTGATCGACGCCGACGAGGCGGCCGCCAAGGGCGTGCTGAAGAAGACCCTGTCGATGTATGTCCGCCTGCCCAACTACCGGAACTATTGGAAGGAGGCCGGCTATGTAGAGGAGATGGCGGCGATCGAGGCCGCCATCGCGGCGAAGGACTTCGACCGCCTGCCGGCGCTGATGACCGACGCCTGGCTGAACGACAACTGCCTGTTCGGCTCGTCGACCAAGGTGCGCGACGGGATCGAGGCCTGGTTCGACGCCGGCGTCTCCACGCCGATCCTCGTGCCGTCGTCCACAAGCGGCGGCCAGGCCAAGGCCGTGGCCGAGGTCTTCGCCATCTTCGAATAGGCCGGGCCGCGGCGGGGCCTGTGAAGGAATGACCCGCGATGGCGACGGCGCCCTAAAAGCGATTGGCGCCGCTGATCGCCAGGTGACCGGACGCTGGCTGAACAGCCGGGGTCAGAATTCGCGCCTGCCCTTCCGACGACGTGAACGGGCGAGGAGCCGGTTTCGCAGGATAATGACGCTGCAGAAACTCTCCCCTGCACGCGTCCAGGTCCACGACCATCTCAATCAGGATCGCCGCCTCTTCAGCCGCAAAATCCGCAAGGAGAGACGGTCGGGCGCCTTGGCCGAGGGGCGCGTGGTCATGAGATAGAGGTTCGCTGCGTTCCTTCCTGCACCGCCTGTTTTGAGCGAAATTGGGCCCGCGGCCGCGATTCGGCGCGGCGGATCATGGAGGCGGGATGATGGCCGCACTCGGCTACTGCACGGTGGGATCGAACGACCTGGACCGGGCGAAGGCCTTCTATGACGCCCTGCTTGGTCCGGCCGGGATCGGGACTCTGTTCGAACACCCGTCCGGCGGCCGGGTCTATGGCCAGGATGGCAGGCTGGTTTTCGGCGTTCTGGGCCCCTATGATGGCCAGCCCGCCACGGCGGGCAACGGCTCCATGGCAGCCTTCAGCTGCGACAGCCGCGCCGAGGTGGACGCCTTCCACGCCAGGGCCCTGGCCCTCGGCGGGGTCGACGAGGGCGCGCCGGGCGAGCGCGGCCCCGGCTACTACTTCTCCTATTTCCGCGACCTCGACGGCAACAAGCTCTGCGCCTTCCACATGGGCTGACACTGGCTCGTGTTCCGGTTCATTGCCGGTCACGTCTCGCGCCGCGCCCGCGCCTCGTGGTCCCAGGCGTCGCGCCGGGTCCGCACCGCCCGGGCGAAGGCGGGACTGAACAGACGGTAGCAGGAGTAGACGATCTCCATGCCGGGCGGATGGCCGGCGGCGAGGGCCTCCATGCCCGGGACGACGTCGGTGCGCGAGATCAGGCGGCCCTCCTCACGCGGGCTCCTGAACGGCCGTTCGGCCAGGCGACCGAGATGGGGGCATTGGGCGGCGGCCCTGAAGGCGCACATCCGGTGCATGGGCGGGACATTGCAGCCATAGCCGACCGCGCCGTCGTGCAGGGTGACGAAACCGCCGGAGGCGACCGGAAACATCCAGCGATCGCCGGGGCGGGTTTGTGCGCCGCAGACGTGGCAAAGCCCCTGCGCCAGACCCCGTCGCTGGCGCGAGACATGCACGGCGGCGAACAGGGGCTCGCCGACGCCGGGGCGCTCGATCTGGCTCACCTCGGTCATGCCCGGAAAGTCGGTCGACGGCCCCAGCGCGAACGCCGACTCCCCGCTCCAGGCGGCCGACCACGGCACCGTCTCGCCAATGATCCAGGTCGAGCCCGCAGAAGACGTCGACATGATCCCACCCCCGTCCTTGCCAGCGTCCATCCTAGGGTCGGCGCGGATCCCCGGATAGCACGCTGATCTGCGGATAGGTGGTCCGCCCCGAGGCGGCGGCCTTTCTGACCGTGAGCCAGGCGGTCTCCATGGCGCTCGCCTGGCAGGGTGTGGTCCCGGTCGCGGTGGTGACGCCCAGGCTGTCGATCAGCGCCCAGGTCCAGCCCCGGGAACCGGAGGTCACCAGGATGGCGTGCTCGGTGTCTGGCATTGACGTCCTCTGTCGCCCCGGCCGGGGGGCACGGGGCGAGGTATAGGGCTCCGCGGCCGGCGATGAAGGGTCGGAAACTACGCAGATGACGCCGCCGCCATCCCGTCCCCCGCTTCCCGCCGTCAGGTTTCCGACAGGCGGCGGCTCTAGCCTGCGGTCCGTTGGCCCTCGGGCCCGGATCAACGGAGATGGAACACCATGCGCAGGATGATTTTGGCCGCCGCGGCGGCGCTTGGACTGCTGGCCGTGGCGGGCGCCGCCGCGGCGTCGCCGACGTGCACGACAGAGCCGAAGACCAAATGGCTGAGCGAGGCCCAGATGAAGGCGAAGGTCGCCCAGCTGGGCTATCAGGTGAAGGTCTTCAAGGTGACCGGCAGCTGCTACGAGATCTACGGTCACAGCAAGGACGGCAAGAAGGTCGAGGTCTATTTCAACCCGGTCGACGGCTCGATCGTCCGCAACAACGAGGAAGACTAGGCCGTGGAGGCCGCCTCCGCACCCGGCGAGGGCGCCCGGGCGGCGCGCGTGAAGGTCTGGGATCCGGTCGTCAGGCTGTTTCACGCGATGCTCGCGCTCGGCTGCATCGCCAATCTCACCGTGTTGCGCGAGGCGGCCGGGCCCCACCGCCTGGTGGGGTTCGTGGTCCTTGCGGCCCTGGCGATCCGGGTCGTCTGGGGGCTGGTGGGCTCGCCGCACGCCCGGTTCACGGATTTCACGCCTACGCCGGCCAGGCTGGCCGGATACCTGAAGACGCTGCTGCAGGGGCGCGAGCGGCGCTATCTGGGGCACAACCCGGCCGGCGCGGTGATGATGCTGGCCTTGATGGCCCTTGCCGCCGTCTGCGGCGTCACCGGCTGGATGATGGGCCTGGACGCCTTCTGGGGCGATCAGCGGCTGGAGGGGATCCACGAAGCCACCGCCAGCATGATCCTGATCATGGCGGTCCTGCACGTCCTGGCCGCAGTCATCGAAAGCTGGCGCCATCGCGAGAACCTGATCGCCGCCATGGTGACCGGGTGGAAACGGGCCGCCGGCGAAACGGATGTGGACCATGCGGCTTCTGCTGGTTGAGGATAACCCCGCGCTCGGCGGCCTGATCTCGGCGGGCCTGATCCGGCAGGGCTTCGCCGTGGATCTCTGCGGATCGCTGGACGAGGCCGTCGAGGCGCGAGGGCTTGCGCCCTATGACGTCGTCCTGCTCGACCTCGGCCTGCCCGACGGCGACGGCCTCGACCTGATCCGCCGCATGCGGCGCGAAGGCGATCCGACGCCGGTCCTGGTTCTGACGGCGCGGGGCGAACTGGGCGACCGCGTCGCCGGACTCGACCTCGGGGCCGACGACTATCTGGTCAAGCCATTCGACGTCGCCGAGCTGGCGGCGCGGTGCCGGGCCCTGCTCAGGCGGCCGGGCGCCTGCCTGGGCGTCGTGCTGCGGGCGGGCAACCTCGCCCTGGACACCACCAGCCGGACGGTCACCGTGAGCGGCGCCGCCGTCGCTGTCCCGCCTAGGGAGGTCGCCCTTTTGGAGCACCTGCTGCGGCGCGAGGGGCAGGTGGCGCCCCGGGCCAGCCTGGAACACCATCTCTACGCCATGGACGCCGAGGTGACGCCCAACGCCCTCGAGGTCTCGGTCTCGCGCCTGCGTAAGCGCCTGGCGGCGGCCGGCGCGGATGTCAGGCTGCGGACAGTCCACGGCGTGGGCTACGCCCTGGTGGCCCCGAACCGGGGCGACTCCGCCGATGCCTGAGGCGCCGGACGCTAGGCGACAGCCCTCGCTGTTCGCGCAGATCGCCGTTCGGCTGGTGGTGCTGGCGGTGGTGTTCGCGCTGCTGGATATCGGCCTCGTTGTGGCCGACTACGCCAGAGACGAACAGGGCATGGCGGAGGATTTCGTCGGCCAGCAGGCCGGGCGGATCGAGCGCGATTGGCTGTCGTCGTCCGCAAGCCGGCCGCCGCCGCCACCACCGGTGGCCCCCCCGGCCGGCGCAACGCGATGGGGCTATGTGGTGGTCGACGGTTCCCTGCGCACCGTGGCCCGCGGCGGAGACGCCACACTGTTCGCACCTCCGGCCTGGCCCACGGCCAGCGTGGTCGACTGGACGCGGCGTGACAGGGCGCCATCCGGTGTGCGGATCACCGGCCTGCGCCGTTTCGACGGGCCGGCGGGGCCCTGCTGGATCCTGATCGGCGTCGAGACCCGAAGCGGGGTTGTCTACCGCTCGGTCATCGCCGGCGAACTGGTGGACCATGTGGCCGTGCCCCTGGCGGCGCTGACGGTGCTGCTGCTGGTGTTCAACATCGCCGTGGTCCGGCGGATGCTCGGCCCGCTCACGGCCGCCGCCAGACAGGTGGACGCCCTGGACGCGGGTCGGATGGACGCGCGGCTCAGCGAACCGGTCGCGTCCCGCGAGGTGGTCGCCCTGGTGGCGGCGGTCAACCGCGCGCTTGACCGGCTGCACCTGGCGATGCGGCGCCTGAGGGACTTCACCGCCGACGCCGCCCAGGAACTGCGCACGCCCCTGTCGATCCTGCGCCTGCGAATCGAGGCCCTTCCCGACGGGGACGCCAAGGCCGAACTGAAAGCCGATGTGCTGGCGATGAGCCGCCTGACCAACCAGATGCTCGACCTCGGTCAGGCCGACGCCCTGACCCTGGATGACGCCGTGACGGTGGATCTGGCCGGCCTGGCGCGGGCGCTGGTGGCCCAGGCCGCGCCGCTGGCCTTTTCCGCCGGTCTGGACATCCGCCTGATCGACCACGGCGCGACGTCGATCCTGGGTCACCCCGACGCCCTCGGCCGGGCGCTGCGCAACCTGATCGACAACGCCATCACCCACGGGGGAACCGGCCGGGGGATGATCGATGTGACCGTTGGCCCCGGCCGGCGCATCTCGGTGCGCGATCACGGCGAGGGTCTGACGACAACCGAGCCCGGGGAGATCTTCCGGCGGTTCTGGCGCAAGCGACGGGATCGCGGCGGCGCCGGCCTGGGCCTGGGGATCGTCCGCGCCATCATCGAGGCCCACGGCGGAACGATCGTCGCCGGCAATGCGCCGGACGGCGGCGCGGTGTTCGTGTGCGCGTTTCCAGAGCCGCCCGCGCCCGCGCCCGCCTAAATCTGCCCGCGGTCCTTGAGCAGGGCGAGGGTGTTCGGGTCGGGTGCGCCGCAGAAGGTGTCGATGGCCCGGGCGAAGAGGGGCTCTCCGGGCGCGGCCTGCTGGAACAGGGTCATCGAGGCGCAGAATTTCAGGTCGTCCGGCGAGCCGAGGATGTCACGGACGCTCTTGTCGCCGTGGCTCAGCACGGTTCGGGTAAGCTCGAGCAGCCGCGGGCCGAGGACCGGATCGGCCAGATAGGCGCGGGCCTCGGCCAGGCCGCCGAGGCCATAGAGGCGGGCGTAGTCGCTGCAGCCGAGGCCGGCCAGCTGGGGAAACATGAACCACATCCAGTGGCTGCGTTTGCGGCCGGCGGCCAGTTCGGCCCGCGCCATCTCGTAGAGCGGCTGCTGGGCGCGTGTGAAACGGGCGAGGTCGAAGTCAGCGGTCGACATGGCGGGGCCCCGGGGGACCGGTCGAGTGTAGGCCCGCCGTCGCGGGTCTGAACACCGGCGCCCTGAAAAAGGGTTTGACCCGGCCGCCCCCGGGCGTATCGGGATCCGGGGCGGCTGGCGGAGAGCGCCTCCGGCCGGGCCGCGTCAGGGACGAGAAACGCCATGACCCAAGGCGTCGCCATCCGCGCCCGGCTGACCGGTCAGTACCGCGACGACGCGCACTATCCTTCGGCGACGGTGAACGTGACCAACCACTGCAACCTGACCTGCCGCCACTGTTTCATCTATCGCGACGGCAATCCCAACGAGGCGCCCGCCTCGATCCGCGCCGAGATGAGCGACGCGGACATGCTGGAGACCCTGACGGCCCTGCGCGACCGGCACGGCATCACCTCGATGCTATGGATGGGCGGCGAGCCGCTGCTGAAGCGCCGCCTCCTGGCCGCCGGCCAGACACTGTTCGCCAACAACACCATCACCACCAACGGCACCATCCCCCTGCCCGACTTCGGCCCGACGACGCACTATGTGGTCAGCCTGGACGGCCCGGAGGACCTCAACGACGCCCTGCGCGGCGAGGGGGTGTACCGAAAGGTGATGCGCAATCTCGCCCGCCTGCCGGCCGATTTCGGCTCGACGGTGCAGGTGCAGTGCGTGGTCACCCGGCGCAACCAGCACCGGCTGGCGGACATCATTGCGGCCCTGCGCGCCTCGCCGGTGGGCTGGATGACCTTCACCTTCTATGTGCCCCGACACGACGACGACAGCGGCGACGCCTGGGCGACCAACGCCGAGAGGGCCTGGGCGGTGGAGGAGGTGCGCCGCCTGAAGGCGCTGCACGGCGGCTTCATCCGCAACACCACCCGTAGCCTGGACCTGATGCTGCCGGGGCTGTGCGAGGCGGTGACGGCCCGCTGCCCCACCCAGACCCTGGTGCTGCCGCTGTGGCTGGAGGGTGACCATTTCACCACGCCCTACTGCTGCTATGGCAACGACGTGGACTGCAGCCGCTGCGGCGCCTGGGTGGTCTTCCAGCTGGCCGGACGGCTGGAGGCGGCTGGCGGGCCGAACGCCTGAGGGAACGCCCGGGGCGGGGGCGGGTTGTCCCCTCTCGAGGCGAAGGCCGGCGAAGACTGTCCCGATCGGGCGCGGAGGGCGTAGGGTGTCGCCCGGCCTCGCACGGCGGGGTCCGGCGGGAGCGACATGGACGATCACCACCACATCCATGACCACGGCGCCGGCGCCGGCGCCGTCACGGCGAAGGATCCCGTCTGCGGCATGACCGTGACGGTGGCCACGGCCCGCCACACCCTGACCCACGACGGTGCGGAGCACTATTTCTGCTCGGCGGGGTGCCGGGTGAAGTTCGCCGCTGATCCCGACCGCTATCTGAAACCGTCGGCCGCCCCCGCCCCCCCGCCCGCGCCGGCGGGGGCGATCTACACCTGCCCCATGCATCCGGAGATCCGCCAGACGGGGCCCGCCGCCTGCCCGATCTGCGGCATGGCCCTGGAGCCGGAGACGATCACCGCCGACGCCGGCCCCTACCCCGAACTGGCCGACATGAGCCGCCGCTTCCGGGTGGCCGTTGTCCTGGCGACGCCGGTCTTCGTGCTGGACATGAGCGGCCACCTGCCGGGGATGATGTCGCTGATGAGCCACCGGACGGCGGCGTTCATCGAGGGCGCCCTGGCCACGCCGGCGGTTCTGTGGGCGGGGGCGCCGTTCTTCGCCCGCGGCTGGACCTCGCTGGTCACGCGTCATCTCAACATGTTCACCCTGATCGCCATGGGGGTGGGGACGGCCTGGATCTACAGCGCCGTCGCCCTGCTGGCGCCGGGTGTCTTTCCCCCGGCCTTCCGCGAGGCCGGGGGTGGCCCGCCGGTCTATTTCGAGGCCGCGGCGATGATCACCACCCTGGCCCTGCTGGGCCAGGTGCTGGAACTGCGCGCCCGCGACCGCACCTCCGGAGCGATCCGGGCCCTGCTGGATCTGGCCCCGAAGACCGCCCGGCGGCTGCGCGCCGGAGGCTCCGACGAGGAGGTCACCCTGGACCGGATCCAGGTGGGCGACCGCCTGAGGGTGCGGCCCGGCGAGACCGTGCCGGCGGACGGTGATGTGCTGGAGGGCCGCGTCTCCATCGATGAATCGCTGGTGACCGGCGAATCCATGCCTGTGACGCGGGAGGCCGGGGGCCGGGTGATCGCCGGGACCCTCAACCGCAGCGGCTCGTTCGTCATGCGGGCGCAGACGGTCGGGGCCGACACCCTGCTGTCGCGCATCGTGCGCCTGGTCGCCGAGGCGCAGCGCAGCCGCGCGCCGATCCAGCGCGTGGCCGACCTGGTGGCGGCCTGGTTCACCCCCGCGGTCATCGCCGCCGCCCTGCTGGCCGCCGCCGTCTGGGCTGTCGTCGGACCGGAGCCGCGCTTCGCCAACGCCCTGGTGGCGGCGGTTTCGGTGCTGATCATCGCCTGCCCCTGCGCCCTGGGTCTGGCCACGCCGATGTCGATCATGGTCGGGGTCGGTCGTGGAGCCCAGGCCGGTATCCTGATCCGCAACGCCGAGGCGCTGGAACGGTTCGAGGCGGTGGACACGGTGGTGGTCGACAAGACCGGCACCCTGACCCAGGGCCGTCCGGCGGTGATCGCCATCGTGACGCCCGGCGGGTCGCCCGGGTCGCCGGCCGAAACCGACCTGCTGCGTCTGGCGGCCAGCCTGGAGCGCGGCAGCGAGCACCCCCTGGCCGAGGCCATCGTGCGCGCCGCGGCCGAGCGCGGCCTGGCTCTGACCGAGGCGTCGAACTTCGACTCCACGGCCGGCCGGGGCGTCTCCGGGGCGGTGGAGGGCCGGGACGTGGTCCTGGGCGATGGGCGGCTGATGGCCGAACGGGGAGTCGACCTGACGCCGCTGGGCGAGCGGGCGACCGCGCTGCGCGGTGAGGGGGCGACGGTGGTCTTTGCCGCCGTGGGCGGGGCCCTGGCGGGCCTTTTCGGCGTGGCCGATCCGGTCAAGCCGACCACACCGGCGGCCATCGCCGCCCTGAAGGCCGAGGGGATCCGCCTGGTGATGCTGACCGGCGACAATCCCGTCACGGCCCGGGCGGTGGCCCGCGGCCTGGGCATCGACGAGGTGGAGGCCGAAGTGGCGCCGGACGACAAGGCCCGGGTGGTGCAGCGGCTGCGCGCCGCCGGCCGGGTGGTGGCCATGGCCGGCGACGGGGTCAACGACGCCCCGGCCCTGGCGGCGGCGGACGTGGGGGTGGCCATGGGCGCGGGGGCGGACGTGGCCATCGAGAGCGCCGGGGTGATCCTGCTGCAGGGCGACCTGCAGGGCCTGGCGCGCGCCCGGCGGCTGTCGCGGGCGGTCATGGGCAACATCCGCCAGAACCTGGCCTTCGCCTTCGTCTACAATCTGGCGGGCGTGCCGATCGCCGCCGGCGCGCTCTATCCGGCCTTTCACCTGCTGCTGTCACCGCCGATCGCCGCCGCCGCCATGGCCCTGCCGTCGGTGAGCGTCATCGGCAACGCCCTGCGGCTGCGACGGGTGACGCTTTGAGCCGCGGCGCGCCGACTCTGGCCGAGATCGCCTCCTTCGAGGCCCTGCCCACGGTGACGGTGCTGCGTTCGCGGGCCATCGCCTCGTTCCGCTCGGGCGGGTCGATCTGGGAGATCGGCTGGAACGGCGCCTGGGTGAAGGCCTGGGCGCGGGTCGTGCCGCCAACCGCCTCCGCGCGCCTTCGGCACTGATCAGCGGGCGCGCCGCGCTTCAGGCCCGGTTCATGTGGCGGGGCCTACCCAGCGTCATCGACGGGCTGGCGGCGACGCGGGACCCGGCCGGGCGCGGAGGCGGGCGACAGCCCCATGCATCCCCGCCCGGACCGGCGCGTTAGGCCTCCCGTAGCCTGAACGCTGGAGGATCTGACGATGAAGACCAAGTGGATGATGACCGGGACCCTGGCCGCCCTGGTGGCCCTGCCCCTGCTGGCCGCGCCTCTGACGGCGTCGGCTTCGTGCGGCGACCGCAAGCTGACCGGCACCGTGGTTGGCGGACTTGGCGGCGCCCTGGTAGGCAATTCGATCTCGCGCGGCGGCGGCGGCGCGGTGGTCGGCGGCCTGGGCGGAGCGGTGCTCGGCCATGAGGTGGCGCGTGGAAGCTGCGGCGACGAGCGGCGGGTGGAATACCGCCAGTATCATCACCGCCGCCACCATCACCGCCACCACGACGGCGACGCCCGCGGCCCGTACTAGGCCCTGGCAGGCGGCGCCCGCCGACGGCGACGCGGGAATGGCGCGGCGGGCTCCGGGATGAGATAGATGCGCCATGCCCAGTCCAGGTCCCGCCGCCTTTCCCATCGACGCCGTCCGCGACCGGTTTCCCGCCCTGCGGCGGGCGTCGCCGTTCATCTATCTGGACAACGCCGCCGGGGCCCAGGCGCCGCGCATCGTGCTCGATGCGGTGGCGGGTCATCTGCTGGACTTCAACGTCCAGCGCGGGGGCCGCTATGCCCGCAGCGTCGAGGTCGACCGGGTGATCGACCGGGCGCGGCGGCAGGTGGCGACCTTCCTTGGCGCCGACAATCCCGAGGAGGTGGCCTTTGGCATGAACGCCACCAGCTTCATGCGCCTGGTGAGCCTGGCCATCGGCCAGACCCTGACCGCACCGCGCGACGAGATCGTGGTCACCGACCTGGACCACCACGCCAACATCTCAACCTGGCTGGACCTGGCCAGGACCGGGGCGGAGATCCGCTGGTGGCGCATGCGCGAGGATCACCGCCTGCATGTGGAGGACCTAATTCCCCTGCTGTCGGAACGCACCCGGCTGGTGGCCTGCACGGTGGTCTCCCACGCCCTGGGCTCGCGGGTGGACGTGGCCGCCGTGGCCCGGGCGGCGCACGGCGTCGGCGCGGAGGTGTTCCTCGACTGCGTGCATTACAGCCCGCATGCACCGATCGATGTGAAGGCCTGGGACTGCGACTATCTGGTCTGCTCGGGCTACAAGGCCTTCGCGCCGCACATGGGCTTTCTGTGGGGAAAATTCGCCGCCCTGAGCGCCCTGCCGACCTTCCGCGAGGAATTCATCCCCGACGCCCCGCCGCACAAGATCGAGGCCGGCACCTTCATCTTCGAGAACGTCGCCGGCATGGCCGCGGCCGTGGATTATCTGGAGGCGTTGGGGGCCGACCTCGACCCGGCCGCCGACACGCCGCGGGCGCGCGTCCTGGCCGCCATGGGCGGCGTCGAAGCCTATGAACAGCACCTGTCGCGCCGGATGCTTTCGGCGCTCGCCGCCGCCGGGGCGACGGTCTACGGCGTGACAAATCCCAACGGGGTCCACCTGCGCGTGCCCACCTTCACTTTCAACCTGCCCGGCGTCGAGCCGGCGACGGTGGCGCAGGCGATGGCCGACGCCCAGATCGGCATCCGCGACGGCCACATGTACGCGCCGCGGCTGATGGACCGCCTGGGCCTGGCCATGGCCACGGGGGCGGCGCGGGCCTCGCTGGTTCACTACAACACCTCAGAGGAGATCGACCGCTTCGGCGAGACCCTGCGGCGCCTGTCCGCCTAGCCTGCCGTCGCCGCCGGCGGGGTCAGGGGTTCTTGTCTTCGTTTTGCCGGGGATGTCGTTAAGAGGGAAGGCGAGGTTGCGGACGGGCGGGCGGGCGGATGAATCGGGACGACAGGGCTGAGATCGTCGGCGCGGATGTTCGCGAGAGCGGGCTGAGCAAGAGCCTCAGTCGCAGTCAGGTGGTGATGATCGGCCTGGGCGGGGCCATCGGAACGGGCCTGTTCGCCGGCTCCAGCCTGGCGATCGGCTACGCCGGGCCGGGGGTGCTGATCAGCTACATCATCGCCGGATTCGCTGCCCTGGTGATGATCCTCAGCCTGTCGGAAATGGCCGTGGCCCACCCCGCGGCGGGCTCGTTCGGTGTCTACGCCGAGACCTATCTCAACCCTTGGGCGGGCTTCGTGGTCCGATACACCTACTGGATGGAGCAGGTGATCGCCGTCGGCGGCGAGGCCGTGGCCGTGGGGGTCTATATGACCTTCTGGTTTCCCGACACGGCGGTTTGGCTGTGGTCGGTGGGCTTCGCCCTGGCCCTGCTGTTCATCAATTCGCGATCGGTGAAGAACTTCGGCACGTTCGAATACGGATTTGCCCTGATCAAGGTGACGGCCATCATCGCCTTCATCGTGCTGGGCGTGGCGGGAATTTTCGGCGTCGGCCGCGCGCCCGTCGGCCTGCACAACCTCACCGGCCTGCCCGGTGGCTTCCTGCCGCACGGCCTGAAGGGGGTGTGGATGGCGGTGATCATGGGGGTATTCTCCTACAACGGCATCGAGGTGATCGCCGTCACCTCCGGCGAAACGGCCGACCCGGCCCGGACCATCCCGGCGGCCCTGCGCTCCATGGGGCTGCGGCTGTTCCTGTTTTACATCCTGGCGCTGGCCGTGGTGGTGGCTGTGGTTCCGTGGATGGAGGTCGGCTCGAAGACCTTCGCCGAGAGTCCGTTCGTCAAGGTCTTCGCCCAGTCGGGGATCCGCGAGGCGGCCGGCATCATGAACTTCGTGGTGATCACCGCCGCCCTGTCGAGCATGAACACCAACGTCTATCTGTGCTCGCGGATGCTGTTCTCGCTATCGCGCGGGGGCTATGCGCCGAAGGTGCTCGGCGGCCTCAGCCGGTCGGGAACACCTATCGCCGCCATCCTGGTCTCGGGCGCGGGGATCCTCGTGGCCGCGGCGGTCTCCAAGCTGACGCCGCAGGCCTACAGCTATCTGTTCGGCATCGCCCTGTTCGGCGCGATCGTGGTGTGGATCATCATCCTGCTCAGCCACATCGGCTTCCGGCGGCGTCACGAGGCGGGCAGCCTGACCGTGCGCATGCCCGGCTATCCCTATGTGCAGATCGCCGGCATCGTCCTGCTGTCGGCGGTGCTGATCACCATGGGCCTGGACAAGGACTGGTGGTTGTCATGGATCGTCGGGGTACCCTGGCTGATCCTGTTGACCGTGGCCTATTTCGTCTGGAAGGCGCGCAGACCGCTCGAGGTCCCTAGCCGACCCTGACCTCCAGCAGGGCCAGGTCAGACGAGGCGGCGCCGAGGCTCCAGACTTCGCCGGGCGGGATGACGAAGGCGTCGGCCCCGCCCAGGGCGTGCACGCCGTGGCTGTGCAGGGTGGCGGCGCCCTCGAGAACGAAGCCGAACAGCAGTTCGCGGTCATGCGGCGGCAGGCTCAGGCCGTCGGCGCCCGCTGGCCGCAGCACCCGTACGTCGGCCAGCCCGCGGGTGGCGGCGGTCATGGCGCTGACCTGGGCCTCGAAGCCGCCCCCCGCGGAAGCGCTCTCGGGCGCCGGCGTCCAGGGCGCTCCTGCGGCGACGTGGAACAGGAACCGCTGGCCGCCGTAGTCCCGGTCCGGCAGGGTCCGCCCGGTGGGCAGGGTCATGGCGTGGTCGGCCAGGGTCTCGTGCAGGGCCGGACAGCCGATCTCCACCACCTCCAGGCCCACTGAGGCCTCCAGCACCCTGTGGCGTATGCGCGGCGGCTGCAGGACGAAGTCTCCGGGACGCATGACGATCGGCTCGCCCTGGTCCTCATAGGCCACCCGAACCCAGCCGCGCCGACAGAAGATCATCTGGAAGCGGACCTTGTGGAAATGCACCCAGTCGGCGAGCAGGCCGCCCTGGGGAATGGAGATGTGCGAGCCGATGAACCGGCCCCCCTGGCGATCGGGGATGAGGTCCCGGTAGAGCATGCCCGCCCGCCCGGCGCCGGGCGCCGGGCTGTCGGCCTGGCGATTGAGAACGAAGCGGGGCGCCAGGGGCGCGTCCTCGACCGGCGGGTCCGTCTCGACCCATTCCACGCGCGTGCCGTTGGGCGCGCTGAGGACCCGCTCCGCCGCCGGTGGCAGGGTCTCGCAGGGCAGGCGGATGGCCCCGGCGCCGCCTTCGCCCGGCGCCAGACGGAGGCGCAATCCGTGTCCCGACAGGCTGGCGACCTGCGGGTCCTCGGCGGGGAAGATGGTCTCGACCCGGAACCCCAGAACGCCCGTGAACCAGGCCAGGGTCGGCGGAAGGTCGGCGCAGGCCAGTTCGACCTCGGCAGGGCCTGAGGGGTGGATGGCGGCGGCGGGCGCGTCTACGGCGGTCATGCCCCCGTCATGCGCGGAGGCGGGTCGCCCGGGCAAGGGGCGAGCTTGCCGCAGGCGTCGTCAGAGTCCCAGAAGGCGCGCCAGGATGTTGTGCTGCACCTCGCTGGAGCCGCCGTACACCGTGCTGGCGCGGTTATTGATGTGCCGCGTGGTTGGGGTGATCGCATAGGCGGGGCCGATGGGTCCCTCCTGCGGAAAGGCGCCCAGGGCCCGACGCTGGTCGGGCATGGCGTAGGCGCCCAGGACCTCGACGGCCAGTTCGGCCACGTCCTGGCTCTTGTGGCTCGCCAGCAGCTTCTTGATCGAGGCGGCCGTGCCGCCGACGCTCTCGCCGACGCCCGCGCCCGAAGACAGGTGAAGGTCTGTCCAGTCGGCGGTCATCATGTCGATGTCCAGCAGGGCGGCCTTGCGGCGGAACGCGCGGTCCTCGAGGAGCGAGCCGCCGTGCCCGGACGGCTCCTTCGCCGCCATGGCCTTGACCTTCTCGAGGCCCACCCTCAGGCCGACGCCCAGGGAGCCGCCGCCGCGTTCGAACTCGAGCAGGTACTTGGCCACGGTCCAGCCCTCGTTCTCGGCCCCCATGCGGTTGGCCACCGGCACGCTCAGGTTGTCGAAGAACAGCTGGTTGAGCTCGTGCTCGCCCGAGGTGGAGAGGATCGGCCGCACGGTGATCCCCGGCGCGTTCATTGGCGAGACCAGGAAGCTGATCCCCGCCTGCTGTTTGCCCTCGGTCGAGGTGCGCACCAGCATGAAGATCCAGTCGGCGTTGTGGGCGTTGGTGGTCCAGATCTTGGTGCCGTTGACCACGTAGTCGTCGCCGTCGCGCACGGCGCGGGTCTGCAGCGAGGACAGGTCCGAGCCTGACTGCGGTTCGGAATAGCCCTGCGCCCAGACGTGTTCGCCGGACAGCATCCTCGGCAGGAAATAGGCCTTCTGCTCGGGCGTGCCGTAGCGCATGATGACCGGGCCGCACAGGGTGATGCCCATGGACGGCAGGGAGGGCGTACCCACCCGGGCGCATTCCATGGCGAAGATCTCGCGCTGGCGGGCGGTCCAGCCCGGACCCCCGTATTCGGCCGGCCAGGAAGGGGCCGACCAGCCCCGGGAGTGGAGGGCGCGGTGCCAGCGGCGGGCCACGGAGTCCTCGGCGAACACCCCGGCCTGCCGCTCGGTCTGGGCGCGAAGTTCGGCGTCGAATTTCTCGTCGAGAAAGGCGCGGACCTCGTCCCTGAACGCACGGTCTTCCGGACTGAGGTTGTCTTCCGAGTTCATTTGTCGCTCCCCGATCAGCCTACGGCCGGTGCGCCGATAACACTGGCCGGGCCGTTATGGAACGCCGGTATTGTCCCGCCGGTGGTCTGGCCTGCGTCGACCAGCAAGGTGTGGCCCGTCACATAGCGCGCCTCGTCGCTGGCCAGGTAGAGCAGGCCATAGGCCGGATCCTCCGGTGTCCCGGCGATTCCCAGGGGCGAGCCGGCGGCGATACGCGCCCGCGTGGCCTCGTGGTCGGCCGCGTCGCCGGTGACCACGAAGGCGGTCATCGCTGTCACGGTGTTGCCCGGCGCCACGGCGTTGACCCGAACGCCGTGCTGGGCGAGTTCCGAGGATGCCGACTTGGTCAGGCCGACCACGCCGTGCTTGGCGGCGGTGTAGGCGTGCGGCCCAAGGCCGCCCATGACGCCGGCCGTGCTGGCTACCGAGAGGATCGACCCGCGCCGCCGGGGAACCATCACGCGGGCCGCGTGCTTTATGCCCATGAAGGCGCCGGTGAGCAGCACCGCGAGGGTGCGGTCCCAGTCCTCGCGCGCGGTCTCGCGGATGGAGCCCACGGCGCCGACTATGCCGGCGTTGTTGACCATGATATCCAGGCCACCGAAGGCCGACACGGCCAGGTCTACCGCCGCGGCGATATCGGCCTCGCTGGTGACGTCCGTGCGGATGAAGCGCGCGCGGGCCCCCAGGTCGCGGGCGATCGCCGCTCCTGGGCCCTCCTGCATGTCGGCCAGCACCACCATCGCCCCTTCAGCGTGAAACAGCCGCGCCGCCCCGGCGCCGATTCCGCTGGCCGCGCCGGTGATCACCGCGACCTTGTCCTTCAGCCTGTCCGTCATGGTCTCGAGAAGCTCCGCAGTGGTTGAGAATTTGTCAGGGCGCGTCCCAGGCGGCGGCCTGGGTGATCGCCTGGCGGAAGGGCCGCAGGCAGAAGACCAGACAGATCGCCGCCACCGGATAGTCGACCGCCGCCATCAGGCTGAGGCTGCCGCCCAGCGATTTGCCGGCGAACAGACGGTCGCTGATCAGCCCGCCGAGCAGGGGGCCGAGCGTGAGGGAGATGAAGTTCACCACCAGCAGATAGAGGGCCACCACCCGGCCCTTCAGTTCATTGGGCACGATAAACTGCAGCGCCGTCGTGCCCAGCCCCCCCGGCCACCCCATCAGGAAGGTGATCGGGGCCAGCAGGGCGAAGATCATCCACGGTCTGGGAACCAGCGGCATGACGATGGCCAGGGGCCCCAGCGCGAGCACGGCGTAGAGCACCAGGCGCATCGTCGAATCGGCGTCGCCGCGCCTGAGCAGGCCGGAGGCGACCCGACCGGAAACCACGCTGCCGGCCAGCCCCAGACTGAAGGCCATGGTCCCGTAGATCAGTCCCGCCTGGCCGCGGGCCATGCCGTGTTCGCGCACCAGGCACTCGACGATCCAGAAGAACAGGCCCCAGCCCTGGATCGACAGGGCCACATAGGCGGTGAACATCAGACCCAGGAACGCCCGGCGGGCGGCGAAGAAGCGGACGATCTGGCGGAAGGTCAGCGGGGTGTGATCGTCGCCAGCCACCCGCCCGCGCCGCGCCGGCTCCTTCAGGGTCAGCCGCCCGAGGATGGCCAGGGCGACGCCCGGCAGGCCCAGGCCGAGGAAGAGGATCTGCCAGGATTTCACCACGCCCAGGATCGGCAGGACCACGGGCGGCCCGGTCTCGAAATGCTGGACAACGCTTCCGCCGACGACATTGGCCACGCCCACGCCGATGAACGGAGCGGCGGAGAACAGGCCGATGGCGATCGGCAGTGTGCGGCGGGGGAACAGGTCCGACATCATCGAATAGGCCGCCGGGCCCAGCGCCGCCTCACCCAGGCCGACACCCATGCGGGCCAGGAACAGGGTGATGAACCGGTGGGTCAGCCCGCAGGTGGCGGTCATGGCGCTCCAGAACAGCATCGCTCCGCTGATCACCATCCGCCGCGAGCGCTGGTCAGCCACCCAGGCGGCGGGCAGGTTGAAGGTGGTGTAGAGCAGGGTGAAGGCCAGGCCGCCGAGCAGGCCGATCTCGCTGTCGCTGATGGCGAAGTCGCGCTTGATCGGCCCGATCATCAGGGCCAGCACCTGGCGGTCGATGGTCGACAGGCTGGCGGCGACGGTCAGGAAGCCCACGGCGTACCATGCCGCGCCGCCCGCACGCGCTTTGGTTGGCGCCGTGGGCGCCGAATCCGCCTTCACGGCAGGAGTGGCGATCTCCCGCCGGACCTCAATGGTCATCGCCTGTTCAAGCCTCCCGCCGCGCGCCGTTCGCCCCAAAGGGCCGGATTTTGCGATACGCGTTACAATTTTCAGGCATGGTCGTCCGGCGGACCGGCGGTGTCAAAACAAATTCACCGGTGCGGGTGAAGGCCGCCGAGGCGGTTGTGGAAGCGGCGAGGAATGGCTAACCGATGGCTTCACCAACGGGCCGAAGCGCCTGCCGCACCGTTATCGAGGGATCACGCCATGAAGGTCGCCGCCGTCAAAGCCCCGGGCGGGCTCGACAGGATCGCCATCGAGGATCGCGCCGCACCGGTCGCCAGACCTGGCCAGATCCTGGTGCGCGTGCGGGCCAGTTCACTGAATTTTCACGACTTTGCCGTGGTCTCCGGGATGATTCCGGCGCCGGATGGCCGTATCCCGATGTCGGACGGGGCAGGCGAGGTGGTCGCGGTGGGCGAGGGGGTCACGGCCTGGAAGGCAGGCGACGAGGTGTTGTCAGCCTTCTTTCCCAACTGGCCGGCCGGCGGGCCGGCGCTGCCGCGGCTGATCGGCGTGCCTGGCGATCATGTGGACGGATTCGCCGCCGAACTGGTCGCCATGCCCGCCTCGGCGTTCACCCGTCTGCCCAAGGGCTGGTCGATGGCGGAGGCGGCCACCCTGCCCTGCGCCGCCCTCACCGCCTGGCGCGCCCTGGTGGTTGAGGCCCGGATCAAGCCCGGTGACGTGGTGTTGACCCAGGGCACCGGCGGGGTGTCGATCTTCGCCGTCCAGCTGGCCAAGGCGGCCGGGGCGACGGTGATCGCCACCTCGTCCTCGGCCGAGAAACTGGCCCGCCTCAAGGCCCTAGGCGCCGACCATCTGATCAACTACCGCGAGGACGCCAACTGGGGTCAGACGGCCGCGGCCCTGGCTGGCGGAGGCGTTCACGCCGTTGTGGAGATCGGCGGCCCAGGCACCATGACCCAGTCCATCCACGCCTGCCGTATTGGCGGTCACATCTCGCTGATCGGGGTGTTGACCGGGGTGTCCGGCGAGATTCCCACGGCCCTGGCCATGTCGAAGAACGTCACCATCAAGGGCGTCACAGTGGGTTCGATCCAGGACCAGGACGAGATGATCGCCGCCGTCGAGGCCAATGGCATCCGGCCGGTGATCGATTCGATCTATCCTCTCGATCAGATTGCCGCCGCATTCGCGCATCAGATTTCGCAGAAACATTTCGGCAAGATCTGTCTGGAGATCTGAACAGGGCTGACGGGCCGACCCTCCGCCGCGAGGCGAGGGGGCGGCGAAGGGGGAGGGTATGGACCAGACTCGAATGAACCCGCATCGGCGGGCTATGCCCGTGCAGGCGCGATCCGCGGCGACCGTGGAGATGATCCTGGCGACCGCCAGGACGCTGCTTGCCGAACGCGGCCTGCCCAGTTTCAACACCAACGCCGTGGCCCGAGCGGCCAAGGTGAACGTCGCGACGCTCTACCACTACTTCCCGCACAAGAACGCTATCCTGCGCGAACTCTTCGACCGGGATGAACGGGAACGGTCAGCCTATTTGGAGTCCCGCCTCGAGGACCTGGCGACGACGGACGACCTGGCGGGCGTGATTCACGACGTCGCCGCCACCCTGCACCGCGTGCGCGGCGAGCAGTCGGCCGGGCCGGCGCTTCGCAGGGCCTGTCGCGCCGTGCCGGAGCTCATGGACGCGGAGGAGGCGGTGAACGCGGCGGTAGGCGAACGTCTCGCCGCCGCCCTGGCCCGGCGCTTTCCCCGGCTGGGTCCCGTCCGGCTGGGCATCGCCGGCCGGATCATGGTGGAGGTCACCGGCGCCCTGCTCGATTTCGCGGGCTTTCAGCCGGGGGCCGGTGAGGGTGTCGTCGCCGAACTCGAGACGGTGCTGCGGGGGTATATGGCCGAGCTGGCGGCGGCGAACGACGCCCTGGCGGCCGATTGACGCCGCAGAGTCGGCTCTGCCCGGCGTTGCAGATCAGAACTAGCTGCGAAGGCTCGGCGGCTTCGCAGAGCGTCGGCGATACCCGTTCCGCACTGTAGAAAAAAGTGCTGACCTACCGACAGTCGAAGGTGTGTCTCCCGCATGCAATGATCTGTGAGGCCTCAAGCAAAGTGCAACGGAACACGGACAACGGTCCTGCGCTTGACATCCGGCCGTATCTGGCCATTTTCACGCCGACTATGGAAGCCAGCGCCGATCCCTTCCCGATGCGGACCATGCCCGCGCACTCCCGGTCCGCGGCCACGCTGGAGGCGATTCTGGCGGCTTCCCTCGGCGTGCTCGAGGAGTTCGGACTTCCAGGGTTCAACACCAACGCCGTGGCCAAGGCGGCGCGGGTGAATGTCGCCACGCTGTATCACTATTTTCCGAACAAGAACGCCATCCTGCAGACGCTGTTCGAGCGCAACGAGAGTGGTCGGACGGCGTGGATCGTTTCGCAGCTCGGCGACCTGCCGACGACGAAGGATCTGGAGGGCTGGATCCGGCAGATGGGTGCGGGTCTCCACGAGCATCGCCGCAACGAACGGGCCGGAGTCGAACTGCGACGCGCCTGCCGGGCCGTGCCGGAACTGATGGCCGCCGAGAAGGCCAGAACCGCCGTCCACGCGAACGCCTTGGCGGATGTCCTGCGGCAGCGGTTTCCCCACCAGTCCCTGGAGCGGCTGCAGACCTCGGCGCGGATCATTGTCGAGGTCAACGCCGCCGTCCTGGACGCGGCCCTGGAAAGCCCTGACCGGGCCGAGGCCATCATCAGCGAACTCGCCTGCCTGATGACGGGCTATTTCACCGGACTGGCCACGCCCTGACCCGACGGAGGGAAGGCGAAGGGGCCGTCCGCTTCCGGTTCGATCAGTTCGACAATGTTGCCGTCCGGATCGCGGCCGTAGGTGGCCCAGCCGACACCCGTCGCCGGCTGCGGCGGGCAATGGAATCGCATGCCGGCGGCGCTAAGCCGCGCGTGCTCGGCGTGGATGTCGGTGACGCACAGACAGACGTGGGTGACCCCGGCGTCGCAGACAGGTCGGTCCGGATCGCCCGGGCGGCCCGCCGGGTGATCGAATTCGAAGATCTCCAGGAAGGCGTTCGCCGTCCGCAGCATGGTCATTTTCACAGCGGAGTCGGCGAGGCCGAAGATGGCGTCGGCAGTGGCCGCGCCGCCCGACCATGACGACTCCCGGACCACGGCGAACCCCAGCTGATCCCGGTAGAAGGCGACCAGCCGGTCCCGGTTCGGGGTGGTGATGCTGGCGTGGTGCAGCCCCCGGATCACGCGCCCGGCCTCAGGCGTCGAGCAGGGCTATCGCCTGGGCGGCTCGCTCGGCGTGGCGGATTTCCTCCTTGCCGTTCTGCCGCAGAAGGGCGGCGGCCTCGGCGTCGGCGGTGTGGCTGGCCCAGATCTCGTAGAGATCGTTGCCGCCGGTCTCGGCCGCGACCAGATATTCCAGAATCTGACGATCGACGGCCCTGCCTGAGGGCGTGGCGTAGGGGTTGACCCCGGCGTCCGGCGGCGGGAAGTCCTCGCCGGTCAGCTGCCGGATGACCTTGGACAGTCGGTGGGCGTGAGCCAATTCCTCGCGGCCGTTGGCGCGCAGCAGATCGCCGATCGCCGCATTGGGGGCCGACCGGGCGAGGTCCTCATAGGCGGTCAGGCCCGAGGCCTCGAGAAAGACCATCAGCTTCAGATCGTCTATGGTGGGCGAAACCACCGCATTGATGTGGGCGAAGGCGGCGCCGACGGAATCGGGCGCGCTGGCTGGCAGTCGGCTCATTGTGTCTCCCCTATTTGCAGCGACCTAAGCATGGATCGCGCGGTCCGGCGAGACCTGTGAAGGCGGTTCAGACGCGGGCGGCCGGGCTTTCGAGGAAAGCCACAACCGCTTCGAGGAAGATGTCGTTGCGTTCGCCGGCGACCATATGGCCCGCGTCGGCGACATCGGTGAACGTCCCGCGCCTGAGGGTGGCGACGAATGCCTGGGCAGCCTCCAGCGACACCAGTTCGCTCATTCGGCCGCGAATCAGGTGGACGGGCAGGTCTATGTCGCGGCAGCGCGCTTCGAGGTCCCCGCCGTGGGTGGGGGTGCGCTCGCGTCGCACGCCGCTGACGAACTTCGGATCCCAGTGCCAGCGGAAGCGGCCATCCTGACCCTGCCGCAGGTTCTTGCGCAGGCCGGACAGGTCCTTGGGTTTCGGGCGGTGGGGCAAGTATGCGGCGATGGATTCGGCCGCCGCCTCCAGACTGTGGAAGCCGTGTTCGAGATGGGCGCCCATGAAACCCATGATCTTCTCGACTCCGGCAGGGTCGCTGCGCGGGATGATGTCCACCAGGGTGAGGGTGGCGAACGTCCCGGGCTTGAGCGCGGCCTCGACCACGAGCCCGGCGACGCCGCCCAGCGAGGCGCCGATCAGCGACGGACGGCCGGGCAGGGTGGCGGCCACGTCGATCAGATCCTCGGCGTAGCGCTCAGTGTCATAGTCGCCGTGCGGGTCCCACCCGCTGTCGCCATGGCCCCGCAGGTCGAGCGAGACCGTTTTCCAGCCCCGCTCGGCCAGGCGGTTGGCGGTGGACGCCCAGGAATGGCGGGTCTGGCCTCCGCCATGGGCCAGCATGATGGCGCCACGCTCGCCCACGCCGACGACATCGGCGGTCAGGCGCAGTCCCGAACGGGTGGAGAAGGTGGCGACGGTGGAGTCCAAAGCGGCGTTTCCCGGATTTTGACCCAGTCCTATCGACCCAGGTCCTCTTCCGGCAAGGAAAAGCTCGCCGCGTTTCCAACGGCGCCCTGCAACGGATGGCGCTAAGCTCTCCGGGCCCCTCAGTCGAACCAGGAGCCCGCGACCGTGAAAGCCTTTTCCGCTCTTCTCGCAGCCCTCTGTCTCGCCGCCACTGCGGGGGCCCAGGGCGCCACCCTGCTCCGCCCGGCCCGGGTGTGGACCGCGGGCGAGCCGGTTCACACCGGCTGGGAGGTGCTCGTGGAGGGCGAGCGCATTGCGGCGGTGGGGCCGGCCGGAACGATCACAGTTCCGGCGGACGCCGCCGTAGTCGACCTGCCCGGCGAGACCCTGATCCCCGGCCTGATGGATCTGCACTCGCACCTGCTGCTGCACCCCTACAACGAGGCCCTATGGGACGATCAGGTGCTGAAGGAGCCTCTGGCCTATCGCACCCTGCGCGCCGGCCAGCAGGCCCGGGCGACGCTGATGGCGGGCTTCACCACGCTGCGCGATCTTGGAACCGAGGGGGCGGGCGACGCCGATGTGTCGATCAAGCGGGCTATCGACGAGGGGATGATCCCTGGGCCCCGGCTCTATGTGGCCACCCGGGCGATCGTCGCGGTGGGCGCCTACGGGCCGGCGGTGCGCAGCTACCGTTCCGATCTCGACCTGCCCCAGGGCGCGCAAGAGGCAAGCGGGGTCGACGGGGTCGTCCGCGCCGTGCGCGAGCAGGCGGCCCGGGGCGCCGACTGGATCAAGCTCTATGCGGACTACCGTGTCGGGCCCGGGGGCGCGGCCGAGCCGACATTCACGTTCGAGGAGCTCAAGGCGGCGGTCGAAGCCGCCCACGGCCTCGGCCGTCCGGTGGCGGTTCACACGGCCACGGCCGAGGGCATGCGCCGGGCTGTGCTGGCCGGCGTCGACAGCATCGAGCACGGCTACGGTGGCACGCCGGAAGTCTTCCGGATGATGGCGGCCCGCGGCACGGCCTATCTGCCGACGCTCACCGCCCCGGCCGCCTCAGCGGAATACTTCCAGCACTATTCGCCCGGAGCCTCGCCGCCCACGACGGGCATGGCGGCCGCGGAGGCGGCATTCCGCCTGGCCCTGAACAGCGGGGTCACCATCGGCCTTGGCAGCGACGTGGGCGTGTTCACCCACGGGACGAACTGGAGGGAGCTGGAATGGATGGTGAAGGACGGCATGACGCCGGTCCAGGCCCTGACCGCCGCGACGGCGACCGACGCGAAGATCCTCGGCCGGTCAGGCGATCTGGGTCGGGTCCGCGTCGGCTACCTGGCCGATCTCGTCGCCATGCCCGGGGATCCCGGCCAGATGATCGAGGTCGCCGAACACGTGGATTTCGTGATGAAGGGCGGGGTTGTCTGGCGCCGTCCGTGAGGGATCAGCCGCCGGGACCCTCGCCGGCGGCGAGGCGCCGCTCGATGTCGGCCAGGACGCCAGGCAGGTCGGCGACCGTGTCGATGACATAGTCGGCGCCCGCCGCCCTCAGCGCCGCGGCGGATGTCGCCGTCCGCCGCGCCCTGTCCTCGTCGGTCAACGCCCTCCAGGCGGACAGGCCCAGTCCGACCCCGTTGCCGGACGCCGCCAGACCGACGCTCCAGGCCCCTGCCGCCACGCCTTCGGCGACACCGACCTCGGCGTCGTCGATCTTGACGCAGGCCTTCACCGGCCAGGCGCGCAGGTCGGACAGCACCTTCCACATCATCAGCGGGGTGGGCCGGCCTGCGGCGGTCTCGCCGCTGCAGACCACCACATCCGGCGCATAGCCCTGGGCGGCGGCCAGGGGCAGGATATCGGCCATCATCGCCCGGGTGTAGCCGGTGGAGGAACCGATCCGGACGCCGCGGGCGCGCAATCCGGCGATGACCTCGGCCGCACCGGGAATGAGTTCCGAATGGATCGCGGCGGCGGCCCGCATCAGCGGCTCGAGCGCCTCATGCAGGCGATCGACGTCCGCCTCGCCGGCCGCCGAGCCGTGGGCGGCGAGCCAGGCGCCGCCCACCCGCGGGTCGGCCAGCAGGGCGCGCAAATGGTCCCGTTTGGCCATACCCATGTCGCGGCGCGCCTCGGCCTCGCTGATGGTCACGCCTTCGACGGCGAAGGCGGTGAGCAGGGCCTCCACCGGCGCCACACAGCCGAAATCCACCATGGTGCCGGCCCAGTCGAACACCACAGCCGCTATCGTCGAGGTCATAGGCCCGTATCTCCCAAAGGGGTGTCAAACAGTTCGCCGATCACCTCCTCGGCGATGGCGAAGGCGGTGGAGGCCCCGGTGCCGCTGGTCACCATGACCAGTCGGACAGCGGGGGCCGGGGTGTCGGCGAACATGGCGCCGGCGGCGCTGGAATAGACGCCGGTCCACCGCTCGATGACTGCTGGCGGCGCCAGGCCGGTGGCGGCGGCGTATTCACCGAGGATAATATCTTCCACCGCCCGGGGGGCGAAGGGGTCGGGCGTGTCGCCGTAGTGGTGACTGTCGCCTACCACCAGCGTGCCATCGGCGCTCTGGGTGACGATTAGATGCACCCCGTTGGCCAGGGCCTCGGCGTGCCGGGCCTCGAGGTGGCGGCGGAGGGCTGCGGCGGGCGGCAGTTCGGCGTAGCCCAGATAGCGGATGAGGCCCAGGTCGCTCATCAGAGCGGCGGGCAGGCGGAAGCCCGGGTCGGCCAGGCGCAGCATGCTCAGGCGGCAGCGGGTGACGGCGCGGGCGGCGATGGCGTCCGGAAAAAGGGTGACCAGGTCGTCCCCCGGGCAGACGACCGCTGCGGCTGCGGCCACCGTCCCGCGTGAGGTGCGGATCGACGGCGGGGAGACCTCCAGAACCGCGGTCGAGGTCCTGAACTCGACGCCCCAGCGGCCCTCCAGCCAACGGCGCAGCGCCGGGATGGCCAGGCGCGACTCCACGCGGATCTCATGCGGGCTATGGAGCGCCCCGAGGCCGTCCGCCGGGCGAAGGGCGGGGCAGCGGCGGCCAAGTTCGGTAGCGTTGAGCCGCTCGCAGCCTTCGCCCATTTCGGTGGCCAGGAAGGCGTCGACGATTTCGGCCGCCTCTCGGCTGCGAATCGTGAGCAGCAGCCCGCGGTGCTCGATGGCCACCCCGGCAGCGGGCGCCGCGGCCGACCAAAGGTCTCGCGAACGGCGGGCCCGCCGCCAGACGTCTCCGCGCTGCTGCCCGGTGACGGTGACGAAGCCGAAGTTGCGGATGGAGGCGCCATTGGCCTGCGAATCGCGTTCGATCACGACGACGCGCTTGCCCAGCCTTGCGGCCGCCCAGGCGTGCGCCAGCCCGACAATGCCGGAGCCGACCACCGCCAGATCGTAAGTCTGCTCCATGGCGATGGTGATCCGCTAAGCCGCCGAATCCGGCGCGGGGCGTCTATGACCCGGCGTCTGAGCGGGCGCAAGCCGTTCTTCAGGGCAAGCGCGGCTCCGGCTGGACGTGGCCGCCGGCCTGGACCACCCTGAGGCAAAATCTGGGGAGGCGAGCATGGATCTGGGAATCGCGGGGCGTACGGCGCTCGTCGCTGGCGGCAGCGCCGGGCTGGGCAAGGCCAGCGCCAAGGCCCTGGCGCGGGAGGGGGTCGATCTGGTGGTTTCCGCCCGTGGCGAGGCCCGCTTGCTCGCCGCCGCGCGGGAGATTCGCGAGGACAGCGGGGCCAGGGTGACGCCCGTGGTGGCCGATCACGCCACATCCGGGGGCCGCGCGGCGCTGCTGGCCGCCTGTCCGGCGCCGGATATTCTGGTGATCACCTGCTCACCGCCGAAGACCACCGAAGACTATCACCACATTGAGGTCGACGACTGGCGCGAGAGCCTCGACACCACCCTGATCGGCCCCATCGAACTCATGCGGGCCACCCTCGACGGCATGGTCGCGCGCGGCTTCGGCCGGGTGGTCAACATCGGCACCGGGGCGGCGAAGAACCCCGCCGAGATACGGCTTCTGTCGGGGCCCTCGCGGGCGGCCCTGTGCAACTATACCGTGGCGATCTCCAAGCGGGTCGCCCGGCACAATGTCATCATCAACAACCTGCTGCCGGGCATGTACCACACCGCCACCATAGAGGAGCGGTTCAACGCCGCCGCCGCGGCCAACGGTACGACCTACGAGGAGGAGACGGCCAGATTTGTCGACCGATGGCGCATTCCCAGCGGCGCGTTCGGTGATCCGGACGATTTCGGCGCCTTCTGCGCCCTGTTCTGCAGCCGTTTCGCCCGCAACACGGTGGGCCAGAGCCTGGTCATCGACGGCGGATTGACCAACGTGCTGTTCTGAGCGGCTCCGGCGGCGATTGACGCTCGGCGCGGGGCCGGGCGTGGGCTAGGGGTGAATCCCCTGAACAGCGAGAGTCTCCCACATGCAGCGCCGCTTCACCCTGTTCGTCTTCGCCGCCATGGTGGCGGGGGTGCTGGCCGGCTTTATCCTGCACCAGACCGTCACCGATCCGGCCCAGATCAAGCAGGTGGCCGAGGGCCTTTCCATCGTCACGGATGTCTTCCTGCGCCTGATCAAGATGATCATCGCCCCGTTGGTGTTTTCCACCCTGGTGGTGGGGATCGCCCACATGGAGGACAGCGCCGCCATCGGCCGGGTGGGCGTGAAGACCATCGGCTGGTTCATTGGCGCGTCCCTGGTCTCGCTGCTCATCGGCCTGGGCATGGTGCATCTGCTGCAGCCGGGCGTCGGCCTGCATCTCACCGTGCCGGCGGTGACGGCCAAAAGCGACGTCACCGCCCAGGCCCTGACCCTGAAGGACTTCGTCACGCACGTCTTTCCCACCTCCATCGTCGGGGCGATGGCGGGCAACGAGATCCTGCAGATCGTGGTGTTCTCGGTCTTCGTCGGCACAGCGATCGCCGCGGTGGAAAACCGCGCGCCTGCCGTCATGGCCCTGGCCGAGCAGGTCGCCCAGATCATGCTCAAGGTCACCGGCTATGTGATGCTGTTCGCGCCCTTCGCCATCTTCGCCGCCCTCGCCTCCACCGTCGCCACCCAGGGGGCGGGCGTGCTGCTCGGCTACGCCAAGTTCGTCGGCGGCTTCTACCTGTCGCTGAGCCTGCTCTGGGTCCTGCTGATCGCCGTCTGCTTCCTGGCGGTCGGACGCCGCGTCCTGACCCTGATGGGAGCGATGCGCGACCCGGCGGTGCTGGCCTTTTCCACGGCCAGCTCCGAGGCGGCCTACCCGCGCATCCTGGAGGGCCTGCAGGCCTTTGGCGTCTCGCGGCGCATCGCCAGCTTCGTCCTGCCGCTGGGCTATTCGTTCAATCTGGACGGATCGATGATGTACTGCACCTTCGCCACCCTGTTCATCGCCCAAGCCTATCACGTGCCCCTGTCGATCGGGCAGCAGCTGATCATGCTTCTGCTGCTGATGGTCACCAGCAAGGGCATGGCAGGAGTGCCGCGCGCGTCGCTGGTGGTCATCGCCGCGACTCTGTCGACCTTCCATCTGCCCGAGGCCGGGCTGCTGCTGATCCTGGCGGTCGACCACCTGCTCGACATGGGCCGCAGCGCCACCAATGTGGTCGGCAACTCCGTGGCCGCCACGGTGATCGCCAAATGGGAAAGGGAACTGGGCGCGGGAACCCTCTAGGCGACCGTCAGCCGCCCGCCCGCCGTTGGGCCAGGGCGTCGCGGATCTGCTCGTGATCGTCGCGGCCGCGGCGATAGCGCAGCAGTACCATCACCGAGACGGCCGTGATCAGAGAGGCGCCGGGTCCGTAGAGCAGGCCAAGGTTGCGGATGGCTTCCGGCGGGATCAGGTGCGGCGCCGCGCCGCTGACCGCCAGGCCATGCGGAAAGCCGATGAGATCCAGCACCAGGCCCGCGATCAGCGCGCCCACGCCGCTGGACGCCTTGGCCGACAGGCTGATGCCGGCGAAGTAGAGGCCCTCGCGCCGGGCCCCGAACAGGTGCTCGTGTTCGTCTGCGGCGTCGGCCATCATCGACTGGAAGCCGATGAGGGCGGCGCTCGCCCCCACGCCCCCCAGACCCGATGCGGTGATCAGGACAGGGACCTCGCCGCCATGAGGGATCAGTCCGGCGACCTTGAGGGCCGCCGGCAGCAGCTGGCAGAGTCCGATCAGGCTGATGCCGCAGAGGGCGATGATCCGCTTCTCCAGTCCGCGCGCCAGCACCCCGGCGACGAACACCCCGACCAGCACCCCGACGGTATAGGTCAGGGTGATGATCAGGATGGCCTGGCTCTGCAACTTCCAGAAATAGGTATTGGCGTGGAGGGTGAGCGCGGCGGCGGCGCCCAGGGCGACGAACAGGATCAGACAGGCCGAGAACAGGGTGCGGAACGAGGCGTTCTGGAAGACCTCGCGGACCTCGGCGACGAAGCTGCTCAGCCCCCCGCCGTCGGTCGGGGCGGCGTGCAGCCGCCCGCGCGCGCCCAGGGTGCCAATGGTGCTGATTCCGGCGGCCAGAAGGACAAGGACGCCGCAGCTGATGGCGAAGGGCGGATAGGCGTCGCGGTGGCCCTGGCCGCCGGGCCCCTTCATGAACACACCGAAGGCGAGGAAGGCGGCCACCGCTCCGGCCACGACACTGAACAACACCCGCGAGGCGACGATGGTGGAGCGTTCGGCGTAGTCGTCGCTCAGTTCGGCGCCCAGGGCGATGTAGGGCACGCCGAAGCCGGACAGGCCGATGCGCACGGCCAGGAGGGCGATCAGGGCCCAGGCGAACAGGCCGGCGCCCGAGAGTCCGGCCGGGATCGAGAACAGCAGGAAGAAGGCGACGACGATGGGGATGGCGCTGGCCGCCATCCAGGGGTGCCGGCGGCCGTGACGCGAGCGGCTGTTGTCCGACAGGGATCCAACCAGAGGGTCGATGAAGGCGTCCACCACCAGCGCCAGACCCAGGGCCAGACCCGCCGCCGAGCCGGAGAGGCCGCAGACGATGGTGAGGTAGAACAGCAGCAGGGTGTTGAGGCCGAAATTGGCGGTGTCGGCGACGATCGACCCGGCGCCGTAGGCGGTCAGGGAGGCCAGCCCCAGCCGGCCCGAGCGCTCGGTGTGATTGGCGGAGGCGGACGTAGCTGGCCTTTCGGCCGGCTGTGCGACGGCGGTCATTCTTGCCCTCCCAGGCGCGCCGCCTTCACGCAGGCGGTCCCTTCCTGCTTAGGGGCGGGCGGGCCGATCGCAAAGTTACATTCTGCTCAGGACGGAGCCGGCTTCAGACCCCCTTGGCCGCCTCGGCGAACCAGCGGCGCGGATTGTCGATGACGATGCCGTCCAGGACCTCGTCGGTCATGCCCATGCGCTTCAGTTCGGGAAAGATGTTCTCGAACAGGTGCGTCATGCGCCAGTTGGGGAGGGTCTTCTGCAGGTCGGCCGGATCACCGCCGGCATAGCTGCCCAGCCAGCAGTTGACGGTGTCGTGGCTGACCATCAACCGATCCTTGTGGCCGCAGTCGACCAGGGCCTTGAGGTTCTTCATGCGGATGGCGTCGGAGATCATCATCTCCAGGCCGAAACGATCGAACCCGACATAGGCGCCGCGGTCGGCAAGGGCCTTCTGATAGTCATGGTCGTCGCGGCCGTCGCTGTGGCCGACGATCATGTGCGAGGCCGGCAGGCCCTCGCCGGTGACGATGTCGATCTGGTCATGCCCGCAGGAGCAGTTCTCGGTGTGCGAGATCAGCGGCGCGCCAGTCAGCTTTGCCGCCTTGGCCGCGGCGGTCAGCACCTTGCGCTCATAGTCCGAGACCAGGCCGTCGCCTGTGGCGATCTTGATCACCCCACAGCGGATGCCGGTCGCGGCCACCCCGTCCTCGATCTCCTTCTGGAAGCACTCGGCGATCTGGTCCACCGAGAGCCCCTCGAAGGTGTAGGGAATTCCCATGGCCTCCACATAGGCGCCGGTGGCGCAGATGAGTGTCACGCCGCTCTTCTGGGAGACCTCGGCGATCACCTCGACGTCGCGGCCGAGATCCATGGGGCAGGGATCGATGACGGTCTTCACCCCGTAGGCGTGCAACTGCTGGAAGGCGTCGACGCAGCGGGACACGGCCTCGCGGCGGTCGTACGCAGGCATGCGGGCGTCCATGAACCACCCCGGGAAGCCCACCAGCACGTGCTCGTGGATGAGGGTGCGGCCGAGGTCGGCGGCGCTGCGCACGCCCTGAACGGTGTTCACCTGCGTGGTCATCTGGAACCTCCCATGAATTGACGAGGCGCAGGCGTCGAGGCCCGGCCCAGCGTGTGTTTTCGAGCCGGGCGATGGCGCCGTCAAGGCGCGGATGTCGGAAAAATTAGAACTTGTTTCGATTATTTCCCGAAAGGGCCACCGCTCTTACCGCGCCATGGCCGCGGCGGTCGCCGCCTCGTTCTTCTGATAGTCCTGGAAGGCCCTGAACACGCCGAGTTTCGGGTCCGGGGCGCGGCCGTCGGCCATGCGCATGATCTGCAGGCAGAACCAGCCCTGTTGGCCCCAGCCGTTGAGGGCGCGAAGCATGGCCAGCGGGCTGGCGGGGCCTAGCAGGCCCGGGCCGATGCGCAGGGATTTTTCGGGCGCGGGAATTGTCGTCGCGGCCCCGGAAAGCAGGGCCGAACCCGCCGCCGGGTCGACGCAGAAGGGCCGGCCGACGCCGACGACATCCATGGCGCCGTCCGCCAGTGCGGCGTTCATTCCGGCCAGGCTGCGGAAGCCGCCGGTGACCATCAGCGGCATGGTGGTCGCGGCGCGGATGTCGGAAGCGTAGGCCAGGAAATAGGCCTCCCGAGCCACGGTGCTTTCCTGGCGGACCTCGGATTTCTCCGGGTGCAGGGTCAGGTTGTCGAGGCCCACCAGGCGGGGCTGCTCATAGGTGCCGCCGGAGATTTCCAGCAGATCGACGCTCTCGGCGTTCAGCCAGGCGGCCACCCGGATGGAGTCCTCGTGGGTGAAGCCCCCGCGCTGGAAATCGGCCGAATTGAGCTTCACCGACAGGGGAAAGTCGGGGCCGACGGCGCGGCGGACGGCGCGGACGATCTCCAGCAGGAAGCGGGCGCGGTTCTCCAGCGAGCCGCCCCAGCCGTCTGTGCGGGTGTTCACGTCCGGCGACAGGAATTCGCTGATCAGATAGCCGTGGGCGGCGTGAATCTGCACGCCTGTGAAGCCGGTCTCCCGGGCCACCGCCGCCGCGTGACCGAATCGGACGATGGCGTCCAGAATCTCCGCCTCGCTCATCGCCCGCGGCCTGCCGAACTGCGCGCCGGGCATGGCCAGGGCCACGTCCGAGGGCCCCACGGGCTGCGGGTTGACGCTGACGGGGGTCTGCCGCCCGGCGTGGGAGATCTGCATCCACAGGTGGGTGTCGTGAGCCGTGCCCGCAGCGCTCCACGCCCGCAGGGCGGCCAGGGCCTCCGGGCTCTGCGCGCCCTCGATGACGACATTGCCCGGTCGCTCGAGATACCGGCGGTCGACCTGCACATTGCCGGTCAGCAGCACGCCGGCGCCGCCAGCGGCCCACAGCCCGTAGAGCCGCGCATGGCGGCCGGTGGCCCGGTTGCGGGCGTCCGCGACGCCCTCTGTCATCGCCGCCTTGACCAGACGGTTCTTCAGCACCGCGCCGCAGGGCAGGGTGATCGGCGAGGCGAGCGTGGCGGTCATGGCGTCGGGAAGTCCCTTATCGGCGGCCGCGGATGACGCTTTGGCGGGCCGGTGTTGTCAAGTCGGACCGCCTCGGCCGGGCCCGGTCAGGTTCTGCACAAATCTTGATCGACGGCTGCGCACTCGTTAGGCACGGCGCCGAGGCGCCTGAACGTCTAAGCGCAAGGGGAAACGAGAAATGGGGCCGACACCCATCAACTCCGGCGACACCGCCTGGGTGCTCAGCGCCACGGCGCTTGTGCTGTTCATGACGCTGCCGGGCCTGGCGCTGTTCTACGCCGGCCTTGTGCGCATGAAGAATGTGCTGTCGGTGATGATGCACTGCGTGGCCATCGCCTGCCTGGGGTCGGTGCTTTGGCTGGCCGCGGGCTACAGTCTGGCCTTCGACGGCGCTGCGCCCTTCGTCGGCGGTCTCTCCAAGGCCTTTCTGCTGTCCGTGGGCCGCACCGCCCAGGTGGGGGCCATCCCGGAAACCGCCTATTTCATGTTCCAGGCCACCTTCGCGGTGATCACCCCTGCGCTGATCGTCGGCGCCTATGTGGAGCGGATGAAGTTCGCCGCCGTACTGGCGTTCAGCGGCCTGTGGCTTCTGCTGGTCTACGCGCCGGTGGCCCACTGGGTGTGGGGCGGCGGTTGGCTCGCCCAGCGGCATGTTATGGATTTCGCCGGCGGCCTGGTGGTGCACGCCACCGCCGGCGCCTCGGCCCTGGTGGCCGCCGTGATGGTCGGACCCCGGGAGGGTTTCCCGCGCATCCAGCACCCGCCGCACAATCCGGGCATGACCATGATGGGCGCGGGCATGCTTTGGGTGGGCTGGTACGGCTTCAACGGCGGCAGCGCCCTGGCGGCCAACACCGACGCGGCCATGGCCCTGCTGGTCACCCATGTCTCGGCGGCCACCGCAGGTTTGGTCTGGGCCCTGCTCGAACGCCTGCGCTTCGGCCGGGCCAGCATGGTCGGCATGGTCACCGGCGTGGTGGCGGGCCTGGCCACCATCACGCCCGCCTCGGGTTTTGTGGGGCCCCTTGGAGGCTTCATCCTGGGCGCGGCCGGCAGCGTGGTCTGTTTCCTGGCCGTGGACCTGGTGAAGCACCGGCTGAAGATCGATGATTCCCTCGATGTTTTCGCCGTCCACGGCGTGGGCGGCATCCTCGGCAGCCTACTGGTGGCGGTGCTGGCCGCCGGCGCCTTCGGCGGCGCCGGCTATGCGCCGGGGATGGACATGGTCCGGCAGGGCGGCGCGCAGATCCTGGGCGTGGTCTCGGTCGCGGCCTGGTCGGCGGCGGTCAGCGTCGCCCTGCTGTGGGGCGTGCGGCAGGTGATCGGCCTGAGGGCCAGCGACATCGTCATCGAGGACGGTCTGGACGTCTCCGAGCATGGCGAGCGGGCCTATCCGGCCTGAGGGCTGCGCCCCGGGGTTGACTCGCGAGGGTTGGGATCACCTTCATGGTCGTCGAACGAACCTGCGCGACTTGACAGGTCCGTCGATCTGGGAGGGAGACAATGTTCAATAATATCATACAGTTGGTTTTGGCGTGCTCGCTGATCCTGGGCGCCGTCGGCGCCGGCCCGGCTGCATCGGCGCAATCCGGCGCGGCGGCGACAGCGGGGTCGGCCGGGCCGGATGACGCCGCCATGGGGGATTTCTTCAAAGGCTCGCTGATCGTCACCCTGCCCGCCTTCAAGACTTACCGTGTGTCGCGTCAGTTCTTTGCGGACCACACTTTCGCGGACGTGGAAAAGCGGAAGATCGCCAGGGGAACCTGGACCCTTGAGGGCGACAGGATCTGCACACAGCGGCCCACCTTCCAGCGCTACTGCAATCTCGGCCTGGGCCGGAAGATCGGCGAAAGCTGGCAGGACAAGGACCCCTACACCGGCAACGAGGTCGATTTCGCGCTCATCGCGGAGCGAAAACCGCTTCCCTGATCCCGGCGAAGGGCGAGCACCCGGCCGAATGGGGTTCCCGCTCCGGCTTGAGTCTCAGTCGCGCAGCAGGACCCGCTGGATCTTGCCGGTGAGGGTCTTGGGCAGTTCGTCGATCACCTCGATGCGGCGGGGCACCTTATAGCTGGCCAGCCGCTCGCGGCAGTGGGCGGTGATCTCCTCGATGGAGGCGCTCTGCCCCGGCTTGAACGAGACGAAGGCCTTCACCGTCTCGCCGCGATAGGCGTCCGGCTCACCCACGACCGCCGCCTCGCGCACCGCCGGATGGGCGACGAGCACATCCTCGACCTCGCGCGGCCAGACCTTGAAGCCCGAGGCGCTGATCATGTCCTTCTTGCGATCCACCAGATAGAACCAGCCGTCCGCGTCCATGAAACCGACGTCTCCGGAGCGCATCCAGCCGTCGCTGAGGGCCTCGGCGGTCTGTTCAGGCTTGTTCCAGTAGCCGGTCATGATCTGCGGCCCGCGCATCCACACCTCACCGACCTCGCCCACCGGCATGGGCTGGCCGTCATCGCCGACGATCATCGCCTCGGTGTCCTGCACAGGCACGCCAATGGCCATGGCGCCGGTCGCCGGATCCACCGGCGGGCGCAGGTTCTTTGGCCCGATGTGGGTCGGCGAGGTGGTCTCGGTCATGCCGTAGGCGGGGAAAACCGTCTGGCCGAGTCTCGCCTCGATGGCGTCGGCCAGGGCCGGGGCGATCGGCGCGCCGCCCGACATGATGCCATCGAAGCTGGCGAAGTCCTCCGGCCCGACACCCGGGGCGTTCATCAGGGCGTTGAAGGCGGTGATGGCGCCGCCGGTGAACGCCGGCCGTCGCTCGCGGATGACGTCCAGGACGAGCGAGGGCTCGAAGCGGTAGTGCAGGATCAGGGCGCCGCGGGCCGAGAACGCCAGGCCGACGTGGGCGATGATGCCGGTGATGTGAAACAGCGGCGCGACCCCCAGGACGGTCGAGCCCTTCGTAACCGGGCCCCATTCCCGGAACGTCTGGGAGGTGAAGGCCATGGACGAGTGGCGCAGCATGGCCCCTTTGGGCTGCCCGGTCGTCCCTGAGGTGTAGAGCAGCAGGCCCAGATCCTCGGGCGAAGGGCTGTGAGGGGCAGGCGGGGCTCCGGTTCCGGCCTCGATCGCCGCCAGAAAGTCCGTGGCGCCCTCGGGTGTGGGGCGCCGGCCCGGAAGCACCCGGGCCTCGTCGCGGGTCTGGAAATCATGGGCGCTGACCGACAGCACCGACGCCGTGCGGCCGGCCTTCTCCAGGCCGGCGATGACGATGGGGACGTGGTCGTCATGGGCGATCACCGCCGCCGGTTCACAGTCGGCGAACAGCTTCGCCAGTTCGTCGCGCCGGTACATGGGGTTGGCCGGCACAGGGATCGCCCCGAGCTTCCAGGCGGCCACCATGGCGATGACGAAGTGCGGGACGTTCTGCAGGATGATCGAGACCCGGTCCCCGGCCGCGACGCCGGCCGAGGACATCCACCCCGCCAGGGCGTCGCTCAGCCGGTCGAGTTCGCCATAGGTGATCTCGCCGTCGAAATAGATCAGCGCCGTGATGTGCGGATCGGCCAGGGCCGAGCGGTAGAGGCTGAGCATGTCATGATGCTCGCGCGTCTGGCTGGGACCGATGCCCGGGGCGTAGAGCGACAGCCAGGGCTTGAGCGCATAGGGATTGGCGGCGGCGTCCTGGGTCATGGGTCCTCCACCCGGCCGTGATCGCCGGTTTCGCGCCGCAGGCTGTACCGCCCCCGGCGGTCCTGTCAAAGGCTGTTGGGCTCGCCGCGCCGAAGCGCCAGACGGGCCGCGCGGTCCTTGAGGGAGAACAGTCATGGACATCGTCATCGTCGGCGCGGGAATCGTCGGGCTGACCGCGTCCTTGAGCCTGCATCAGGCCGGGTTCCGCCCGGTGGTCTACGAGGTGGTCAGGACCCTTGCGCCGCTGGGCGTCGGGATCAACGCCCTGCCGCACGCGGTCCGTGAACTCGCCGCCCTCGGCCTGCTGGACGAGGTGCGCGCGGCGGGCGTGGAGATCGACGAACTGGTCTATCTGACGGCGCGCGGCCAACGGATCTGGCGCGAGCCCCGCGGTCTGGCGGCAGGCTACGCCTGGCCGCAGGTGGCCATCCACCGAGGCGCCCTGCAGATGCTGCTGCTGCGAGCGGTCCAGGCGCGGCTGGGGCCCGACGCGGTGCGCTTCGGCCGCGCCCTGGTCGATCTTGAGACCGGCGAGACGGGCGTCACCGCCCGTTTTTCCGACCGGTCCTCCTCGCCCGAAGAGACCGCGACGGTCCGGGCCGACCTGCTGCTGGCCGCGGACGGAATCCACTCGACCGTCCGGCGCCAGTTCTATCCCGGCGAAGGCGCGCCGGTGTGGAACGGGGTCACTCTGTGGCGATCCACAAGCCGCTCGGGCAAGGTCCTGGGCGGCCGATCCATGTTGTGGGCCGGCCGCGCGCGCCAGAAGTTCGTCGCCTATCCGATCACCTACGACGCGGCGACCGGCGAGACGCTGCTGAACTGGATCTGCGATCTGAAGGACGGGGAGGGGGCGGCCCTGCCGCGCGAGGACTGGAACCGCCCCGGCCGCCGGGAGGACTTCCTGCCCCGCTTCGAAGCCTGGCGTTGGCCGGGAATCGACGTGCCGGCGCTGGTTGGGACCAGCGGCGAAATCTTCGAGTTTCCGATGGTCGACCGCGATCCCCTGCCCCGCTGGACCTTCGGCCGGACAACCCTGATGGGTGACGCCGCCCATCCGATGTACCCGATCGGGTCGAACGGGGCGACCCAGGGGATCATCGACGCCCGCGCCATCGCCTTTCACCTCGCCACCGCGCCCGACGTGCGGACCGCGCTCGGCCGCTACGAGGGCGACCGACGCGAGGCCACCAGCCGCATCGTGCTGATGAACCGGGCCAACGGCCCAGATCAGGTGATGGAACTGGCGCAGCAGCGCGCGCCGGGGCCGGGCGACGACCTCGACGCCCTCCTGCCGATGAGCGAGCGCGCCGCCATCGCCAACACCTATAAGGCTGTCGCCGGTTTCGACCCCGCGGCGATGGGGGTCGCGTCACCCTACCGGCTTCCTGACTCCGCCTGAGCGGTGGCGCGCGCAAGCGGCTCTACAGGATCACCACGGACTGCCGGGCGCCGCCGAACCACCACGCGCATTCGGTGAAGGTGCTGAGAAACGTGCCGATGAGAATCTCGCCGCGGGCCAGGCAGAGCATGTCGCACAGGGCCCGCAGGGCGGTTTCGTCCTCGCCCAGCCCGAGCAGCTGGCCGTCCGAGGACGGCTCGCCGAAAGGATTCATCAGCAGGCGGTCTCCGTAGCGCTCCCTAAAGGCGCGTCCCACCGCCACCGAATCTGTGGACAGGAAGAGGCGGAAGGCGGAGTTCCGGCGGTCGATTTCCCGGAAGACGCCGTCCTGGTCGAAAAGCGCGCCCCGGCGTTGCGGCGCATCGGTCCAGGATCGCACATGGACAGCGATCACGTCGCCTCTCCAGTCGGCGGTGAATCGCTCCACCGCCTCGCGGACCACGGCGGCCGGTCGCAGCGAGGCGAAGATGGCGGCGATGCGGACGCGGATGTCCGGGGGGATGCGGAAATACTCCAGATCGATGTAGCCGGCCTGCGGCTCGGCGAGGGTGATGAACGGCGAGTTCACGCTGCAAAGGAAATCAGATGAGCCCGGCGGCAGACGCCAGTCTGAAAATACGACACAGCCTTCGGGAAGTTCGTCGACGACCGGATACTGGTCCTCGAAAACCCGGTTCAGGACGTTGTCGCCGAGGTAGATCCGTGACGTGAAGTCCCTGGCCGACACCAGGGCCTTGATGCGGTTGCCCAGGCCCTCGGTCAGATTGACGAAGGCCCCGTAGCGGACCTGTCGTGGCGAGGGGGCGGCCGGATCCGGCGCGGTCGCGTCGGCGGACGCCGCCAAGGGCGCCACGCGTCCGTCCAGCGCGACCGCGCGCAGCAGAGCGAGGCTTTGCTCGATCGACCTGAGCCGCCGGTCGATCTGGTACACAGCGTCGCGCGAGGCCGGCGCAACCTTGCGCAGGCGCCTCAGCCAGGTGTCGGGCAGGCCCGCCATCAGCCGTTCAGGCCCGTTATCGTCGCCGGCTCCGGACAGGTGCGCGGAGACATTCAGGCGCCGTGCGCCTGACCCCTGGCGGCGGTCGGGGCGACCGGCCGCGGAGCCACCTGCACCTGATTGCGGCCGCCTTCCTTGGCCCGGTAGAGCGCCGTGTCGACCGCGCCGAGGAGGTCATCGACATCCTTGTAGCCCCGGCCCTCCAGCGCCGCGACCCCGGCGCTGACGGTTAGCCTGTGCGCCGAGGACTGGACGTGGGCGATGTTTAGGGCCTCGACCAACCGGCAGATCTGCCGGGCCAGGGTCTCCGCGGCGAGCGCGCTGGTGTTGGGCAGGACCAGGAGGAATTCCTCCCCGCCGTACCGCGCCGCCAGATCGCCGGCGCGCCTCGCGGTAGACAGCAGGATGCCGGCGACCGCCGCCAGACAGCGGTCGCCGGCCTGGTGGCCGTAGAGATCGTTGAACTTCTTGAACCAGTCGACGTCGACCATGACCAGGGCCAGCGGCAGGCCGCTGCGGGAGGCCCGGGCCCACTCGTCGAGCAGGGTCTCGTCGAGCAGCCGCCTGTTGGCGAGCCCGGTCAGCGGGTCGTGAGTCGCGAGCTCGCGGATGCGCTCGTCGGCGCGTTCCTTGATCATCACCAGCAAGCCGTGGGACAGCAGGATCAGGCAGATCATGGTGACCAGGAACGTCGCCGTCTCGATGCGGTCGGAGGCCAGGAAAGCCTTTGGCCCCTGCAGTCCCGTCAGGGTGCCGATGATCCGGCTGACGAAAACCATCACGCCGGTGGCGAGACCGGAGCCGAACAGATACCGGCCCCGGCCGGGTGTGCGCCCCTGATCCTGAAGCAGGGCCAGGATGATCATCAGGCACTGGCTTGCCGCGACGGTGCTGCTCAGGACAACGCGCCAATGAAGCTTGTCCAGCAGGAACGGATAGGTGACCAGAATGACGGCGACCGGCGTCCAGACGATCAGCCGGTTGGGCCGGCGACCGTGAAACTGGCAGAGACCTTCGGTGAAAAGCGAAAAGCTGGCGACGATCAGACTGTTGCCGATGATGATCGAGGCGGTGGCGCCGACGATGGGGCGCAGCAGGAACAACAGATAGCCCAGACCGAACGCCGCGAAGGCCCCGGTCCAGAAGCGGATGCCCTCCTTCTGATCCCGCGAGGTGGAGAGCCCGATCGACGCCGACAGGGTCGCGCTGACGATGATGATCGCCAGAAAGAAGGTCGGAACATCGATGTTCATGACCAGGTCCCCGAGAGGGCGTTGGGCCCGCCAGTCTCTTGACGGACGGGCGCGCCCGGCCTCCGGTTCAGGCCCGATCGCCGTCTGTCCCGAGGTGTTTGCCGCCCCGATTCTAACCCAAGCCGGCAAGCGGCGCCATGGGCCCGAACGTCAGTCTTTCCGCGGTCTACGCGGTTCAGGTCAGGCGGTCGACCCGCAGCCTCTGGCGCGCGTCGCTGAGCCGCCGCAGGGCCAGTTCGGCGATGGTCAGGGCCGCCACGCCGCTGGCGCCGGCGAGCAGGAACATAAGCAGGATCTGGTACTTGACCGCCTCCACAGGGTCCATGCCGGCGATGATCTGGCCGGTCATGATGCCTGGCAGGGTGATCAGGCCCGCCGCCGACATCTGGTTGATGATCGGCAGAAGGCCGCGACGTATGGCTTCGCGAAGCAGGGGGCGGGTGGCGACGCGGAATTCCACGCCCAGGCCCAGCTGCGCCTCGATGGCCGAGCGCTCGCGCCAGACCCCTCCGACCACCCCGTCGAGGGTCAGGCTGCCCGAGTTGAGCACCGAGCCCAGAATGATGCCGACCAGCGAGACCGCATAGCGCGGGTCGTACCAGGGATGCGGGCGGATGGCGGTGGTCAGGGCCAGGCCGGCGGTGACCAGGGTGGCCAGGGCGACCGTGGCGCCGCTGATCGCCAGCCCCGCCGCGCCGCGGAGCTTTCGCGCCGGCCGCGCGGCGATCTCGCGCCCGGCGATGGCGCCCATCACCACCACGATGGCGAGGGTGGCCAGCGGATTGTTGAGCGTGAAGATGAACCGCAGGATGAAGCCGACGGCGATGAGCTGAACGACCATGCGCCCCGCCGCCCACAGCAGCTGGCGGTGGAGCTGCAGCCGAAGGGTGACGGAGACCCCGGCGTCCAGAGCCACCAGCACGGCCGCCAGGGCCAGATCGGTGGGCGTCAGCGAGATCAAGACCCGCTCTCCGGGGCCAGCCGGCGATCGGCCATCCGCATCCGCCGTGCGCCGAGACGAGGGCCCTGCGCCGGGTCATGCGAGACCAGGATGATGACCGTTCCGCCGGCAAGGCGGTCGAGCAGCACCGCCTCGACCCTGCTGGCCGACACGGGGTCGAGCGGTCCGGTGGGTTCGTCCAGCAACAGCGCCGGCGAATCCAGGATCAGCGCCCGCACCAGGGCCAGGCGCTGCCGCTCTCCGGTGGAAAGCCGGTCCACGGCGCCGTCGAAGGGCGCATCGCCCACGCCCATCTGCCCGGCGAGCCTCCGGGCGCGATCCAGTTGTCCGGCGGCGAAGTGATCGTGGACCTGCTGCGCCCACCAGCCGGATTCGGCGGCCACATAGGGCGCCCGCCGCCGCCAGAGGTGGGCCGGCAGGCTGGCACGCGCCACGCCGTCCAGACTGACCTCGCCGTCATTGGGGTCGAGATCGGCGACCATGCGCAGGAAAAGGCTCTTGCCGGCGCCGGATTCGCCGGAAATGGCCAGGCACTCGCCGCGGCCCACCGAAAGCGAGAAGGGACCGGCGAGAGGGCTGCGCAGGCCGCTGATCGACAGACCCGCCCCGCCGCCGCCCCGAGTTGTCGCCGCCGCCGCTCCCGGACCGGTCAGTTGTCGCTGCCCAGGATTCCGCCGAGGATCCCGCCCACCAGCCCAGCCGTGGCCACGCCGCCAAGGGCGCCGCCGCCGCCGCCGGAGCGGTCGGGACTGCCGGGCAGATAGCGGGCGACTTCCTCGGCGAGGTTCATGATCGGCATGGACTGCAGCCACACCTCGCCGGGCCCGGTCAGACAGGCCAGGAACAGGCCCTCTCCGCCGAACAGGATGTTGCGGAAGCCCGGCACGATCTGGATGTCGAACGAGACCGATGGCTCGTGCACGCCCACGTGGCCGGCGTGCACGAAGATCGGTTCGCCGGGCTGCAGGCGTTTGCTGACCACCTCGCCGGAGAGGTCGAGGAACACCGTGCCCGGTCCGGTTACCCGCTGCAGGATGAAGCCGGCGCCGCCGAAGAAACCCGATCCGATGCGCTGCTGCCAGGCCAGTTCCAGGGTGACGGTCTTCTCCGCGCAAAGGAAGGTCTCCTTGCGGCAGATCAGGGATTCACCCGGCCGCAGTGTGCGGGCCATGATCGTGCCGGGAAACCGCGGGGCGAAGGCCACATGGCCCGAGCCGCCCTCGGCCTGGAAATCGGTGACAAAGAAGCTGCCGCCGGTGAGGCTGCGCTTGAGACCTGCGAACAGGCCACCCCCGGTGTTGGTGTGCATCCGCACCCCGGCGCTCATCCAGGCCATAGTGGCGGTCTGGCTGTAGACGATCTCGCCAGGCGACAGATCGATGCCCACCGTCTGCATGACGGTCCCGGAGATTTCGTAGCGCATGCCGACGTCCCTTCCTCGATGCTGGGCGAGCGTGGCGCCTTGGGCCGGTCCGCCGGTCGCCGCGCGCCCGATTCTGCGCCATAGTCCCTCAAAGCGATGAGACTGGAAAGCCGTGGGGGAGTCGTGATGATCAGCGAAATTCAGGTCGAGCGGGCCAATCTGGCCCATATCCGCGCTCTGACCCGTCCGGAGCCGGATCTGGACGACGGCGAGGTGCTGGCGCGCATCGACGCCTTCGGCCTGACCGCCAACAACGTCACCTACGGCGTCGCCGGCGACATGATCGGCTATTGGCGGTTCTTCCCCGCCGAAGGCGACTGGGGGATCATACCGGTCTGGGGTTTCGCCACGGTCGTCCGGTCGCGCTGCGCCGAGGTTCCCGTGGGCGAGCGGGTGTACGGCTTCCTGCCCATGGCCTCGCATGTGGTGCTGCGGCCAGGGAGCGTGACGCGCGGCGGCTTCACCGACGCGGCGGCTCACCGCCAGGCTCTGCCCGGCCTCTACAACCGCTATCAGCGCGTCACCGGCGAGCCGGCGGCGCTGGCGGCCCTGGAGGCCGAGCGCTGCACCCTGTTTCCGCTGTTCACCACCGCCTATGTGATCACCGACCTTCTGGCCGACAACGACTGGTTCGGAGCCAGACAGGTGCTGGTGCTCAGCGCCTCGTCCAAGACCGGTCTCGGTCTGACCAATCTGCTCGCGCGGGTCGAGGGCCGACCGGTTCGGGTTGTCGGGGCGACCTCGCCCGCGAACACCGCCTTCGTGCGCGAACTGGGCGGTTGCGACGAGATCGTCGCCTACGACGACATCGGTGGTCTGGACCCTGCGGTCCCCACGATCGTGGTCGACATGGCCGGATCGGCAAAGCTCCTCAAGGCCGTCCACACGCACTTCGCCGGCGCCCTGGTCTACAGCTGCAGCGTCGGGATCACACACTGGAGCGAGGGCGGTCCGGCCGGTGACATGCCCGGCGCGAAGCCAGCGTTCTTCTTCGCCCCCGGCCAGATCGAGAAACGCGACGCCGACTGGGGACAAGGCGAGATCCAGCGCCGCGCCCAGGTCGAAGGCGCGCGGATCGCCGGCGAGATCGCCGGGGCGGTGACCGTCGAACGGATCGCCGGTGCGGACGCCGCCGCCGCTGTCCTGGGCGATCTGGTCGCCGGACGGGTTTCGCCGCGTCGCCTGCTCATGCTGTCCCTGGCCTGAGCGGGGCGGCGTGCGGGACTGGACCCGGCGCGGCGTGATGGCGGCGGGCGGAGCCCTGGCCGGCGGCGCGGCCACGGCGGCGGGCGACGCCCTGGCCGCCCTTGTCTCCGACGGCCCCGACGGCGTGGTCTCGGCAGGCCTGATCGCCCGGCAGGGCCATGGCGTGCTGGCGCTGGCGGCTGCCGCGGGCCGGCGGTTCACCGGCCCGGCCGGAATCGCTCCGTTCGGACTGGACGACCCTTTCCGCGTCGCCTCGGTCTCCAAGATGGTCGCCACCGTCGGCTTCATGAGTCTGGTCGACGCGGGCCGGATCGCATTGGATGACGATATTTCCGACCCGCTGGGCTTTCGCCTCCGTCATCCGGCCCTTCCCGACCGGCCGATTCGGGTCCGTCACCTGCTCAGCCACACCAGCGGCCTGCGCAACGGACCCAGCTATCCGGTTCCCGCCGGCCACGCCCTGGGCGAAGCCTTCGATCCGGCCGGCCGCCATTGGGACGGCGGGGCCTGGTTCGCGCCGCCCGGTCGCGGACCGGGGGACTGGTTCGCCTACGCCGACGTCAACTTCTGCCTGATCGCCCAGATCATTGAACGCCTGACTGGCGAGCGCTTCGACCGCTACATGTCGAGCGTGGTGCTGGGTCCGCTTCATCTGGACGCGGGCTACAACTGGAGCGGGGTGAGCCAGGCCAAGCGCGACCGCGCCGCCTCCGCCCGACGCTGGCTCGACGGCCGCTGGATGGCCCAGACCGACGGCACGGTTCCTGCGGCGCCGGCTGTGGCGTTCCCGCAGCCCGCGGACCGGCCGCCCCTGGCGGAGGCCGATCTCGTTCCAGGCGAAAACGGCTTCCTGTTCTCGCCCCAGGGCGGCCTGAGAGTCAGTCTGCGGGACCTCGACCGGCTGGCGGTGATGTTCCGTTCCGGCGGCGTGCTCGACGGCGCCCGGGTCATCGGCGCGGCCAGCCTGGAGCGGATGCAGGCGCCGGCCTGGCGTTTCGATCCGGCCCGACCCAACGGTGAGACCGGAGAGGGCGGCGCGGACGGCGGGGTGTTCGCCGGCTACGGCCTGGGTGTGGAGGTTCTCCAGGGCCGCCCGGGTCCCGGCGGCGACGCCTTCTTCGGCGAGAGCAGCGGCGACTGGCGCGGCCACCTGGGCGACGCGTACGGCTGGATGACCGGCCTGTTCTGGAACCGCCGCGACGGCCGCACCCTTGTCTGGGCCCTGAACGGCATGCGCGAGACCGGGCGCCCGGTGGGCCGTCGGTCGGCCCTGACGCCGTACGAGGAGGCGGTGATCGACCTTGGCATCAAGGCCCTGGGGGCGTGAGCGGCCTGGCCGGGGCCGGTCCGGAGGGCTGCGGTGAGCGTTGAGTCTCACGGCCCGCCGGGGATCGTCTACCGCGGCTACCGCGACGAGGACCTCGACGCCCTCGCCGGCCTCTGGCTGGAAAGCTGGCGCTCCATCGGCCTTGTCCTCGACCGGGATCCCACGCTGGCGCAACTGCGCGCCCGCATTCTCCGGGACGTCGCCGACCGATGGCGCGTCACCTTGGCGGTGGAGGGCGAGCGACTGGTAGGGTTTCTCGCCCTGAAAGTGGACGAAGGGCTGCTGGACCAGCTGTTCATCGCTCCGGCGGCCAAGGGACGCGGCGTCGGCTCCGCACTCCTTGACCTCGCCCGCCGTGAAATCCCTCAGGGGCTGTGGCTGAGCGCCGACGCCGCCAATGTCCGGGCGAGAGCCTTCTATGAGCGACGAGGCCTGCGCCTCGATCGCTACGAGGCCGATCCGGTCACCGGCCGGCCCGACGCGGTCTACGTCTGGCCCTGACGCGCCCGCTACTTCCGCACGTAGGCGCACAGCTTTGCGCCGTCGGGATCGCGAACGTAGGCGGCGTAGAAGACCGGGTTCATCCCCTCGCGCACCCCGGGCGGACCCTCACAGACGCCGCCACGGGCCAGGGCCGCGGCGTGGAAGGCGTCCACAGCCGCCCTGTCGGACGCCAGGAAGGCCAGCATGGCCCCGTTGCCGTTGCTGGCGGCTTGGCGGTCGAACGGACGGGTGAGGAAGAACCAGGCCTTCTCGCCGTCGCGACGGTAGCCGGTCCAGGTGGGGCTGGTGGTCTCGCGCACCGCGCCCAGGGGGGCGAAGACGGCGTCGTAGAAGGCGATTGAACGATCCATGTCGTTCACCCCGACGGTGGAATAGGCGATCATTTCGGGGTCTCCGCGGCGAAGGGGTCCGCCACCCTTGGCCAGTAGTTCAGATCCCGCGTCTCATAGGGGATGGCGGTGAAGTCTTCGAACAGGGCCCCAGGGCCCACGGTGGTGAGGATTTCGGAGGCTACGGGGGCGAAACCGGCCCGGAAGTGCGCGGTGGATTTGACCACCGCGATGCGCAGGTCGGCAAGGCGCAGGCCCATATTGGAGAACAGGTCTGGCGAGAAGGCCTGTTCGCGCCGCTCCACCAGGATGACGTGGACGCCCTGGCTCTCCACCCAGGCCGCCCGACCCAGAAGGTTGGGTCCGCCCAGACCGGTCTGGACCAGGGCGTCGCTCAGTCCGCGCACGGTGACGGTCAGGTCCACCGGATCGCCCGACTGCGGCCCGCACTTGCCGCCGATCCTCAGGGCCAGTCGGGCCCCGACGCCGGCGTCGTGGCAGAACCGAACGGCCACCGGGTCCCACAGTGGGGCGATCGCCACGGCCTTCAGGTCACGCTCGCACACCCGGCGCAGGATGAAGGTGGAATCCCCCGGCGCGCCGCCACCGGTGTTGTCGGCCTTGTCGGCGATGACGATCAGGCCCGGCGGTCCGGTCAGGGCGAGGTCCAGCGCCGCGTCGATGCTCAGGCCGGGGTCGGTGACCTGATGGCGCAGGGCGAAGAACCGCTCGCCGAAACGCCGGGCCACCTCATGGGCCTTCGCCTCGTCGCCGTTGGTCACCGCGAGCACCCGCACGCCGCCGCCGGCCACATCGCCCCACGGAAAGCCATGGCCGAGGCTGAGGGACAGCACCCCGTCGCGCCCCTCCTGCGCCTTCATCTCGGCCACGAAGCGGGCCATCTGCCCGCTCGGGGTAGGGAAAAAGTTGACCATCCGGCAGTCCCAGGTGGCCATTACCGGACGGGTCTGACCGGCCGCGGCGTCGATGCAGAGGCGGAAAAGCTCGGCAGCTCGCGCCGCCGCGTCGATGTGCGGATATTCCTTGAAGGTGATGATGGCGTCGGCCGCCTTCAGCATGGCCGGAGTGATCGTGCAGTGCAGATCCAGTTCCACCCCGATGATCGTTTCGCAGCCCAGCACCGCGCGCAGGCGGGTGAGCAGATCGCCCTCGCAGTCGTCATAGCCGTCGGCGGCCATGGCCCCGTGCAGATGAAGCAGGGCGACGTCGAAGGGACCCAGGCGCCGGGCGTCGTCGAGGATCTCGTCCCGCATGGACTCATAGACCGCCCGCACCGTGCGGCCGGCCGGCGAGGCCCAGGCCGCGAGGCTGTGCGCCACCTCATGGCCGTCAGCTTCCGCGAGCTTCCCCCAGACCCAGTTCAGGCCGCCCGCGCCGGTGGCGGTGACGCCCGCGCCCCGTTCGATGCCGGTTTCCTCGAAGCCGCTCCAGCCGGTGGGAATCGCGGAAAAGGTGTTGGTCTCGGTGGCCAGGGTGGCCGTGAAGATCCGCATGACGGCCAGACTCCGGACGGGGCCCCCGGAAGGGGGGGCCGGTTCGAATAGAACCCGAAGCGACCCGCCCCTCAAGGGCTGCCGGGGCTTCCACGAGGGGCGATCAAGAGGCTAGTGACTGTCTCGCTCCGGGGAGGGCTGCACGACCATGAACATCCTGCTGATCACCCTGGACCAGTTCCGCGGCGACTGCCTGTCCGCGGCGGGCCATCCGGCGGTGAAGACACCGAACCTCGACCGCGTGGCGGCGGAGGGCGTGCGGCTGGGGCGTCACTACAGCCAGGCCGCGCCGTGCAGTCCGGGCCGGGCCAGCCTGTACACCGGCCTCTATCAGATGAATCACCGGGTGGTGGGAAATGGCACGCCGCTGGATCGGCGGTTCGACAATCTCGCCCATGCGGCGCGGCGGGCAGGCTATGCGCCCACCCTGTTCGGCTACACCGACCAGAGCGTCGACCCGCGCGAGACCACGGGGCCCGACGATCCCCGTCTGCTGAGCTATGAGGAGATCCTGCCCGGGTTCGATGTCGGCCTGCGTCTGACGGCTGGAGATCCGGCGCCGTGGATGAGCTGGCTGCGCGCCCTCGGACACCGGATTCCGGACGCGCCAGACGCCGTGCTGGCCGGCGAGCCGGAGCGGCCGGCGGAGCACAGCATGTCGGCTTTCCTCACCGATGGGTTCCTTGAGTGGCTGAACCGCCAGAAGCGGCCTTGGTTCGCCCACCTCAGCCAGTTCCGGCCGCACCCTCCCTATGCCGCCGCCGGCCATTTCTCGACGATGTACGATCCGGCCGACATGCCCGCGCCGATCACCCCGGCGGCGGATCGTCATCGGCTGCACGAGATCCTCACCCACCACCCTCACCTTAAGGTTCCCGCCGACGAAGCCGGGATGCGGCGCGCCCAGGCGCAATATTTCGGCATGGTCAGCGAGGCCGACCATCAGCTGGGCCGGGTATGGGCGGCGCTGGAGGCGCGGGGCGAGTGGGACGACACCTTCATCCTGGTCACCGCCGACCACGCCGAGCAGCTGGGCGACCACGGCCTGATGGGGAAGGCCGGCTTCTTCGAGCAGAGCTACCATATCCTTGGCCTTGTGCGGGACCCGCGCCCCGGTTCGGCGCGCGGCGCGGTGGTCGAGGCGTTCACGGAGAATGTCGATATCTTCCCCACACTCTGCGAGGCGATGGCCATCGAGGTGCCGACGCAGTGCGACGGCGTACCTCTGACACCGTTCCTGCGCGGCGAGGCGCCGCCGTGGTGGCGCCAGGCGGCGCACTGGGAATGGGACTGGCGCGACAGCCTGATCGCCTCGGGCCCGCACCCCTGGCCGTGGGACCGCCGACTGGAGCGACAGAACCTGTGCGTGCGCCGTGGCGAGACCGCGGCCTATGTGCACTTCGCCGATGGGAGCTGGTTGTGCTTCGATCTGGCGTCGGACCCCACCTGGCGCACCCAGATCAGCAGTCCGGCGGTGGTTCTGGAGCAGGCCCAGGCGCTTTTGACTTGGCGGGCGCGCCACGCTGATCGTACCCTCACGGGCATGCTGGTGGAGGGCGGCGGGATCGGACGCTGGCCGGTCATGCCGGCCGACTGGAAAGATGGCGCCCATGCCGCCGGGTGAGATCACCACCGGAGCATTCGACGGCCTGGCCGACCTCGAAACCGCACTCTGGGAGATGGGGCGAACGCCGTCAGACGAAACGCCCGACATGACCGAACTCGACCATGGCCTGCAATGCGCCGCCGAGCTCAAGTCGGCCGCGCCAGACGACGTCGGGCTGCAGATCGCCGGCCTGGTGCACGACATCGGTCACGGCCGCACCCATATCCGCGACCATGGCTGGGCCGGCGCCGAAGCCGTGCGTGGCGTGCTGGGCCGGCGGGTCGCCGAGCTTGTGGGCCTTCACATCGACGCCAAGCGCTACTTGGTCACCACCGACACGGCCTACCGGGCCCGCCTCTCGCCGGTGAGCATCCAGACCCTGGCCCTGCAGGGCGGTGATCTTTCGGCCGAGGAGGTCGCCCGTTTCGAGGCCTGGCCCCACTGGCGCGAAGCCCTGCGTCTGCGTCGGGCCGACGAGGCGGCCAAGACCCCCGGACGCGACGTGCCGGGCCTGTCGTCCTGGCTTCCGGCGCTGAGGGCCGTCGCCGCGGCGCAGACAGGCGCTCAGCCATGGGCGTGATCACCGTCGCCTGGGACGATCCCGCCCTCGTCATTGAAGGCGCCTTCGAACTTCGCAGCACGCCCGACGGCGTCATGCCCCGGCGGCTGCCGGCGTGGACCGCCGCCCAGATGCCCGATCCCGCCCTCGATCTGATGGCGGCCATGCCGTCGGGCGTCAGGCTGGTGTTCCGCGCCGAGGCGCGACGAATCGAGCTGGACGTTCTGGAAACCGGCCTGAAGTTCAAGGGCGCGCCGCGTCGCACAGCCGCCTTCGACCTGTTTGTCGACGGCGAACTCTTCGAACGTCACC
>CAIXWN010000216.1 GCA_903923135.1 uncultured Caulobacteraceae bacterium
CCTCGCACGCGCCGAACGCATCCTGATGAACGAACCAAAGCACTCGCACCCATACTACTGGGCCCCCTTCACCGTCGTCGGCGACGGCGACAGACCCATGCCCGCAGCCTGAGAGAAAACGCTCAGAAACCGGTCAGCCGGTCATCGAAGATGGCCACGGCCCGCGTCCAGCCGGCCGAGGCGCCGCGGATCTTGTGCGGAAAGCAGGCGATGTAGAATCCCGTCGCCGGCAGGGCGTCGAGATTGTGCAGCTTTTCCAGGTGGCAGTAGCCGATGTCGCGACCCGCCTTGTGGCCCTCCCAGACGAGCGAGGCGTCCTGCGTCTCGCCATATTTGCGCGCCGTGTGGACGAAGGGGGCGTCCCAGCTCCAGGCGTCGGTGCCGGTCAGGCGCACGCCCTGTTCGAGCAGCACCATGGTCGCTTCATAGCCCATGCCGCAGCCGGAGGAGACGTAGTCCGGATTCCCATAGCGGGAGCCGGCCCGGGTGTTGACGACGACGATTTCCAGCGGCGAGAGGGAGTGGCCGATCCTGGCCAACTCGGCCTCGACATCGGCCCCGGTGACCACATAGCCGTCGGCGAAGTGGCGGAAGTCCAGCTTCACGCCGGGCTGGAAGCACCAGTCCAGCGGCACCTCGTCGATGGTTATCGCCCGCTCGGGCTTGCCGGAGGCCTTATTCATGGTGCTGTGGAAATGGTACGGCGCGTCCAGATGCGTGCCATTGTGGGTCGAGAGGGCGACCTGTTCCACAGCCCAGCCCTCGCCATCAGGCAGATCCTCGCGGGCGAGGCCCGGAAAGAACGGCTCGATCTGTCCGAAAGTGCTGTCGTGGGTGAAATAGCGGATCTTCGGCTCCATTCCGGGCGGATCGCTGCGCACGTCGTTCTCGAGGTAGATCGACAGATCGACGATTTTCCGGGTCATGGAACGGGCGTCTCCACCAGAGGCGCCTCGCCGTCGGCGGTGGATATCAGTCCCCGGGGCACCAGCAGGATCGCCGGCACGATCAGGGCGTAGACCACGGTGATGGCGATGACGCAGACGTTGAAATTGTGGAAGTGGTCGTAGAGGTTGGTGCCCAGAATATCCCCGAACCGCGCCCCGACATAGTAGAGGGCCCCGGCGATCATCCAGGTGGTTCCCTGCAATCCCGGTGGGCAGGAGCGGATGATCAGGTCGTAATAGGCGGCCGAACAGACCCCCCCCATCAGGCCGATCGCGGCGGCGGCGATCATCGCCTGGTTCATGGAATGAATGAAGGCCAGGGGCGCCATCTGCGGAACGGCGATCACCGCCCCCCAGAACAGCAGGGTGCGAAGCGGAACGCGGTGGCAGAGGACCCCGAACAGCAGGAAGGTGGGGATGAAGGAGACGACGAAGATGGCGTACCACTGACCCCACTGCGCGTCGGACGCGTGCAGGGTGTTCTGCAGATAGAACTGCAGCGGGGTCTGGGACCCGGGCGAGAAATTGAACAGGAACCAGATCAGCAGGGCCGGGTAGATCGGCCAGTGGGTGAGAAGGCGCCTGACATAGGCCAGGGGATGGGGGCGATCCGGATGCTCGTCGACGATGTTGTCGAACACGCTGCGGGGACGCCACAGTCCGTAGAGGGCCACGCAGGCCATGACGACGGCGCCCACAAGGAACAGCACCCGGGCGGCCTGGTCGGCGTTCTTGCCCTCCAGAGCGTCGCTGAGCACGCCGCCCATCAGATAGGCGGCGACCAGCGGGAAGGAAGCGAAGATGTTCCACCAAGTGCTGACCTGGCCCGACATCACATGCTGCTGGCCGATGGCGGAGGTGAGGCCGTTCTGGGCGCTGGAGACGAAAAGGAAGGCCGTGGTGAGCAGCACCACGGCGATGAGTAGCGTAATATAGGTCACCGGGATGAAGGCGAAGACGACATAGAGCGCCGAGGCGACCGCGCCGAACAACATCATGAAGCCCCGATCGCCGCGGCCGAAGGGATTCCAGGTGTCGCGGATGAAGCCGAAGAGGAAGGACACATAGAGAGGGGCGGCCGACAACAGACGGAAATTGGCCACCTCATGCGACTGAAGGTGAAGCTTGTTCTTCAGGAAGAAGCTGATCGGCAGGTCGATCATGCCCGAATAGGGCGCACCGAGCCCCAGCAGCATGATCAGACCGCCCAGATAAAGCACGATACGGGTGCGGACGGTGTTGGAGAGGACCCGCGGCCGCGCCCCGGCATGATCCTGTTCCAAGGCGATGGTGGGACCAGTGGCGTTCATGCCGTTCCCGGGGCATCGGCGGTTTCAGTCGCCTGGCGAACCGCAGGCGGCGGGAGACGCATCCTGGTCATGGAAGTCCCCCCGCCCCGCCGCTCTGTCTACTGCAGGACGATCAGAACGACCCGGCGATTCTGGGCCCGGCCCTTGCGGGTCTTGTTGCTGGCCACCGGATCATCCTGACCATAGGAGATGGTGGACATGCGGTTGAGGGCGATACCCTGCTTGCTGAGGAACCGCCGCACGGCTTCGGCACGATCGCCGCCGAGGCGGTAGTTCGCCGCCGCCGCGCCGCGGGAGTCGGTGTAGCCCTGGATCTCGACATAGACGTTCTTGTTGTCGGCCTTAAGCTTGGCGGCGAAATCGGCCAGCTTGGCTTCGGCGTCCGGCGTCAGGGTCGCCCCCCCGGACTTGAACTTGGCCGCCTCGTCGTTCAGGACCAGTGAATAGGCGAACTTGCCCTGGGCGAGCCTGCCGGCGGCGTCGGCGCGCTGCAGCGCCTCACGGGTGCTCTGGTCGAGTCCGGCCAGACGCGCGTCGTGGTCCTTCAACTGGCCGTGGACGCCGTTGAGGTCGCCATGCAGGCCGGCCACGTCGCCCTTCACGCCGTTGACGTCGCCCTGAACGGTGGCCACTTGCTTGTCGACATATTTGGTGGTCGCGCAACCACCGAGCCAGATGCCGCCCAGCAAGACGGCGGCCGCTATCGTCAGGCCCGATTTCATTTTCATCACTGTTCTTGTTTCCCTGAGCGTGACCGGAGATTCGGTCTCTTGTAGCCCGTCCCTGGTCGGACGAAGTGCCCTACCCTATGCCGGGACGAGGTCAAGGGTGAGAGGCCGCATGCGGCATAATCGCCCATCGCTTTTGTGACGAAGGCGCGACGCTCCGGCGGGGTGTTCGGAACGGGTTGGGGGTTGTGGCCGATGGCTGTTTTCCGCACACTTGGCGGCGCGCGGCCTGGGCCGCCCGGTTTCAGGAAAACCTCATGCGTCACGGACTTCTCAGCGCAGCTTCGGCGGCGATCCTCATGGCCGTCGCCGCGACGGCGTCCGCGGCCGAGCCGCCGCCTGCCGCCGTAGCCCACTACGGCGCCTGGGGCGTCGACCTCGCCGCCGGCGACAGGGCCGTATCGCCGGGAGATGACTTCTATCGCTATGTGAACGGGACGTGGTTCGCGAAGGCGGAAATCCCGCCCGACCAGTCGTCCATGGGCTCAGGCCGCGAGGTGTTCAACCGCACGCAGGTCCAGTTGCGCGAACTGATCGAGACCGCGGCGCGGGACGCGAAGACCCCGACGGCGGCCCAGATCGGCGGCCTCTACGCCGCCTGGATGGACGAGGCCCGGCTGGAGACCCTGGACGCCGCACCCCTGCGCGCCGACCTGGCCCGCATCGCCGCCATCGGCGACAAGGCGGCCCTGTCGCAGTACATGGCCCGAACCTATGGCGGCTTCGGCAAGTCCCTGTTCGGCGTGGGCGTCGGCCCCGACCCCAGCCGTCCCGAGATCAATGTGCTGTATCTGGACCAGGACGGCCTGGGCCTGCCCAACCGCGACTATTATCTGACCGACGCCTTCAAGCCGCAGCGCGAGGCCTATCTGGCCTATGTGGAGCGCACCCTGACGATGATCGGCTACGCCGATCCGGCCGCGACGGCGAAGTCGATAATGGCGTTCGAGACGCGCGTGGCGGAGGCGAGTTGGACGCAGGTCGACGAGCGCGACATCGACAAGATCATCAACCCGATGAGTCCGGCCGATCTGCAGACCTACGCCCCCGGCCTGGACTGGGCGGCCCATCTTGCCGCCGCCGGCGCGCCCGGCCAGGCCAAGATCGTCGTCGGACCCAAGACCGCCGTACAGAAGATCGCCGCCCTCTATGCCAACACCCCACTGGAGACCCTGAAGGCCTGGGAGGCCTTCCACGTGACGGACAGCGCCTCGCCCTATCTGTCGCGGCGGTTCGACGAGAGCCAGTTCGCCTTCCACAAGACCCTGAGCGGCGTGGCGACGCAGCTGCCCCGCTGGAAGCGCGGCGTGACCCTGGTCGACGGCAGCCTCGGCGAGGCCCTGGGCCGGGAGTATGTGGCCGCCTATTTCCCGCCCGAGGCCAAGGCGAAGATGCAGGATCTGGTGGCCAACCTGAAATCGGCGCTGGCCGCCCGCATCAACGCCCTGGCCTGGATGGCCCCGGCCACCCGGACCGAGGCCCTGAAGAAACTGGCCAGGATGGATGTCCAGGTCGGCTATCCAGACAAATGGCGCGACTATTCGGGTCTGAAGATCGATGCCGCCGACCTGTACGGCGACATCCAGCGCAGCGAGGCCTTCGAGTGGGCCTATCAGTTGTCCGACCTCGGCAAGGCCGTGGACCACCACAAGTGGGGCATGACACCTCAGACGGTGAACGCCTACAACGGCGGCCTGGAGAACAAGATCGTCTTTCCCGCCGGCATCCTGCAGGCGCCGTTCTTCGACATGACCGCCGACCCTGCGGTGAACTATGGCTCGGCCGGCGCGATCATCGGCCACGAGATCACCCACGGCTTCGACGACCAGGGCCGAAAGATCGACGACACCGGCGCCGTGCGCGACTGGTGGACCGCCGAGGACGCCAAGCGGTTCGAGGCCCAGGCGGCCCGCTACGCCGCCCAGTACGACGCCTATGAGCCGGTCAAGGGCGCCCACATCAACGGCCGGCTGACACTGGGCGAGAACATCGCCGACCTCGGCGGGCTGCTGGCGGCGCTGGATGCCTATCACACCTCGCTGCATGGCAAGCCCGCCCCGGTGATCGACGGCCTGACCGGCGACCAGCGGTTCTTCCTGGCCTTCGCCCAGTCCTGGCGCAACAAGATACGCGACGATGCGGCCAAGCAGCAGATGGCCTCGGATCCCCACTCCCCGGCCCGGTTCCGGGTGATCGGACCGATCCGCAACGACGACGCCTGGTACGCCGCCTTCGGCGTTCAGGCCGGCGGCGCCTATTACCTGGCGCCGGCCGACCGCGTGCGCATCTGGTGAGGACGTCGCCGGCTCAGACGAAGCCCTGATCCGCCAGCCAGGTCGCCAGCATTTCGGGCCACCGATCGACGGGCTGGCCCAGTCGGAGCATGCCGAATCCGTGGCCGCCGCGGGTGAACAGGTGACTTTCCACCGGCCTGTCGGCGGCGAACCAGTCGTCGCAGAGGGCGCGCACCACGCTGACGAGCAACCGATCGTCCTGGGCGACGGCGGTGAACAGCGGCGGCGCGTCGGCCGGAACCGGCCGGCCGCGGGTCTCACCGCCGTAGATGGGAGCCACGAACAGCGGCGGGGCCCCGCCCGGATCCATGGCTACGTCGGCCACCAGAAAGGCACCGGCGGAAAACCCGATCAGGCCGATCCGGGCGGTGTCGACGCCGAACTCGGCGGCCCGTTCGCGGACCAGGGCCAGGGCGCGACGCCCGTCGTCGGCGGCGGCCTCGCGGGCCTGAAGGGTGGAGGGATCGGCCATGAGCCGGTCGAACGACCGCGGCGTACGGGCCGCCGGACGCGGCTGGGCCAGGGCCTCGTTCCCCGCCAGGGCGCTGCGCGCAAAGGCGTCGGGATCCTCGGGCGTGGCGCCGACGCGGTACTTCAGCACGAAGGCTGTGTAGCCACGCTCGGCGAACCAGGCGGCCACATCGACGCCTTCATGCTCCCAGGCCAGGATCCGCCAGCCGCCGCCGGGACAGACAATCACGCCGACGCCATTGCCCTTGCCATCCTCCGGACGAACGACGGTAAGCGTGGGCTCAGAGACATTGCGCAGGATGGTCGTCACCACTCCGCCGGCCACGGGGGCCCGGAAGGCGACCTCCGGCGGCTTGGCTGGCAGGGCTGTCGGCGGGCCCTCGGGCCAGAGCGGGATCACCTGCGGACCGGTCGCCGCCTCGGCGGGGGAACCTTCGGATTCAGTCATCGCAGTCGCCTCCGGCCTGATGTCTGACGGGCCTTTCAGGGGCGGCCGGCGCGCGGCGCATCGACGGTGGCGATGAGCAGCCGGCCCTTAGGGGCCTTGGCGGCCTCGTGAGCCAGAGACGATTCGGCGGTGAGCATGAACAGGGTGCGGCCATCGTCGCCGCCAAGCATGCAGGCGAAACAGTTCTGGCCGGTTTCGATCACCTCGAGCACCTCGCCGCCCTGCGCGATTCGCACGCACTCCGGGGCGATGGGATTGGCGATCCAGATGGCGCCCTCGGCGTCCAGGGCGATGCCGTCGGGAACCCGCGGCCAGGTGGGGGCCCAGAGCCGCCGGCCACTGAGGACGCCACCCGGGCCGATGTCGAAGGCGGTGAGGGCGCCGCTGAGGGTCTCGCCGACAATCAGGGTCGTGCCGTCGGGGGTGATCACCGGCCCGTTGGGAAAGTTCATGCCCGGCGCGGCGACGCTGACGGCGCCCTCGGGCGACACGCAGATCAGGTTGGCGGTGGGGTGGTCCTCGATGACGCTCTGGACCCCGCGCGCCTCGATCTGACCATCCAGATCGAAACCGAAGTTGCCGACATAGGCCCGCCCCTCGGCATCGACGACCATGTCGTTGCAGTGGAAGCCGGCGAGAGCCGAGAGATCGGCGTGCAGGCTGATGACGCCGTCGGCCGAGCGGCGCAGCACCTGGCGGCGGGTCATTGAGACAACGAGCATCGCGCCGTCGGGAGTCCAGCCAAGGCCGGAGGGGCGGTCGTCGATCTCGAACTCGGTGCGCACGTCGCCGGCCAGGGACACCGACTTCACCGCATGGGCGTAGAAATCGCTGAACCACAGCCGGCCGTCATACCAGCGCGGCCCCTCGCCGAAATAGATGCCCCCGGCCAGAACCGTCGTTGCTCGTCCCATCGCTCAACTCCCTGCGCGTCGGTGTTTGGAAGGGACCGTAGCGAGCGGTCCGGCCGGTGGGCAAGGGAAAGCTGGGCGCCGGGCGCGGGACCGGCGCCGGACTTGACGGCGGGCGGGGCTGGATCAATGACGCCGCGGGCAGACCGGCGCAGGCAGGACCGTGAAGCCGCGACGCGCGGGTCGACAGAGGGATCGTGGGATGAAGATTACCGCCAGTGTCCTGTTCAAGGACGGCGTGCAGCGGGAGTACGACATCTTCCGGGCCGAGACGCCTGCTGAGATCGAGGCTCAGCTGAAGGTGCTGATGGCCGGCTTCAACGTTTCGATGAACAAGGACGACCTGAAATTTCTCGAGGTGGGGACCACAATGGTGCTGCTCGAGGCGATCACCGTGATCCATTTCGAGGTCTTCGACTGATCATTGCGCACGTCGGCCTGAGCGGCCGCCGCGCGGCAGGTGGGTGCGAACGGCGCGCCGGCGCGCCCGGGCGCCGCGGCAGGAGCCGGCCACGAGGCCATGCGGCCTTCCCACCTACTGGATCGACAGCAGTTCGACCTCGAAGATGAGCGTGGCGCCCGGGCCGATGTCGGCGCCGGCGCCCTTGTCGCCATAGGCCAGTTCGGCGGGCACGAAGAGCCGCCACTTCGATCCCACCGGCATGAGTTGCAGGGCCTGCGTCCAGCCCTTGATCACGCCGGACACCGGGAAGCTGGAGGGCTCGCCGCGCTTATAGGAGCTATCGAACTCGCCGCCGTTGATCAGGGTTCCGCGGTAGTTGCACACGACCGTGTCGGTCAGTTTGGGAACCGGGCCCGAACCCTTGGTCAGCACCTCGTACTGCAGGCCGCCGGGCAGGGTGACCACGCCGGGCCGGGCGGCGTTGGTCTTGAGGAAGGCGGCGCCTTCGGCGCGGTTGGCGGCGGCCGCCTGGGTGGCGGCCTCGACGCGATGCGCCTGGGCCTGGACCTGCAGCTGGGCGAGGGCGACGCGGATCTCGTCGTCGGTCAGGGCGGGCTTGCCGCCGGACATGGCGTCATGGACGCCGCGGGCGAGGGCGGCCGGATCGACGATGAGTCCATCGCGCTGCAGGCTCTGGCCGAGGTTCAGGCCTAGGGCGTAGCTCATCCGGGCCTGGGGATCGGTCGGCGCGGCGGACTCCTGCGCGGCCGCGCCGGACGCCAGGCCGAGGGTGGCGGCCGCGGCGAGGGCGGCGGTGGACGATTTCATGGCGCTCGGTCTTTCGATGGAGTCAGCGGCGCCCCCAACGGACCCGGACCGCGCTCCTCATAAGAACACCGTGGCGTATCGCCAAGGGCGCCAGGACGGGTTGCGCCGGAGATGCCCGGGATCGCCGCGGATATTTCACAGTGAACTGCGCCGCCGCGACCTGTAGGACTGCACAGCGCCCGTGCGCCAACGAGGAAACCCCATGTCCGGATCCAGGCTGCGCTTCGGCGCCTTCATCGCGCCGTTCCATCCCCTGCACGAAAACCCCACCCTGGCGTTGGAGCGCGACCTGGAGCTGGTCCAGTGGATGGACCGACTTGGCTATGACGAGGCCTGGATCGGCGAACACCATTCGGCCGGTTATGAGTTGATCGCCAGCCCCGAACTGTTCATCGCCACGGCGGCCGAGCGCACCCGGCACATTCGCCTGGGCACCGGGGTCTCGTCGCTGCCCTATCACCACCCCCTTATGCTGGCCGACAGGATGAACCAGCTGGACCACATCACCCGAGGCCGGGTGATGCTCGGCGCTGGGCCCGGCGCCTTGCCCTCCGACGCCTTCATGATGGGCATCCCGGTGGCCACGCAGCGCGACCGCATGGACGAGGCCCTGGACTGCATCGTGCGCCTGGTGCGCGGCGAGACGGTGACCCACAAGTCGGACTGGTTCGAACTGCGCGAGGCGCGCCTGCAGATGAGTCCCTATTCGCGGCCGTCGATCGAGATGGCGGTGGCCAGCCAGGTCTCGCCCACCGGCGCCACCGCCGCGGGACGCCACGGCCTGGGCCTGCTGTCGATAGGCGCCACCTCGGCCGGCGGTTTCAACGCCCTGGCCTCGAACTGGGCGATCGCCGAACAGTCCGCCCGGGAGAACGGCAAGACCGTCGACCGCGCCAAGTGGCGCCTGGTCGGACCGATGCACATCGCCGAGACCCGCGAACAGGCCCGCGCCGACGTCGCCTTCGGCCTGAAGGACTGGCTGTACTATTTCACCGAGGTGGCGGCCCTGCCGCTGGCGGTGGACGGCGAGTCCGATCCGGTCGACGCACTGATCGCCACCGGCCTGGCGGTGGTGGGCACCCCCGACGACGCCATCGCCCAGATCGCGCGGCTGGAACAGCAGTCGGGCGGATTCGGCGCCTATCTGATGCTGGATCACAACTGGTCCGAGTGGGACCGCAAGCGGAAGTCCTACGAGCTGATGGCCCGCTATGTCTTCCCGCGATTCCAAGGCTCGAACGACAACCGCGAGGCGTCGCTGGCCTGGGCGCGCGACAATCGCCCCGCCTTCCTCGGCGAGCAGGTGGCGGCGGTCGGCGCACGGGTGGCCCGGCACATCGAGGCCAGGGGCGCGGGGGACATCGCCCCCGAAATCCTCGAGGCCATGGGGCTGAACAAGCCCGCCGCCGGTTAGCCGGCCGGCCTCAGAACACCGAGCCGAGGATGCCCAGCTGGGTGGCCAGGGCGACGGCGTGGCTGCGCGAGCGCGAACCCAGCTTTCCGGTGACGTTGCGGAGGTGAAAGCGCACCGTGCGTACGGTGAGGCCGAGGGCCTGGCCGGCCTCGGCGTCGGAGGCGCCCTTGGCGATCAGGGTGAGGCACTCCAGTTCGCGCGCCGTCATCCGGGCCAGATCCTCGATGACTGCCGGCGGGTCGGACGTCTGGCGGACCCGCTCGAGGAAATAGTGGGCCAGCAGCAGGAACTCCGGTCCGGCGGCGTCGGCCAGGCGCTGGGCCTGGCTGCGGTCGACCGGGCCCAGCCAGTTCACGGCGGCGAAGCGGCCGCGGGGCAGACGCACCGGGACCATGACGCCGCCGGTGATGCCGAGGCGGGCGAGGACGGCGGTCTCCCGCGATGGGGCGGGCGGGGGCGGCTGGTCGGGCAGAGCCGCCGCCGGCCAGGCGAAGGGGAGATGCTGAAGGCGGGCGACCACCATGGAGGCCGAACCGGCCGAATAGCCGCGCTGAAGCCATTCGTCGATGAAGGCGGCGGGCCAGCCGAGCGCCTCCACCAGACTTTCGCCCTGCTCATCGCGCAGGGCGTCGGGATGGGACACGTCGCCCACCACGCCGACATGGGTGAGGCCGCTGACCCTGGCCGAGCGATGCAGGATGGCGGCGGCGGCGCGCAGGTCCGGCTGGCCGCGCAGTTCGTCGACGAGACCCTGGAGCCCGGCCCGCAGGCCCGCCGGCAGGCCGCGCTCAGCCATGATCGCCGCCGCTCACCTCGCCGCCCCCCCGTTCACCCTGTCACTTCCGACAAGTAACCCTGATCGCCACTGTGCGCTAATCCTGCGGCGGACCAAAGCCGGCCAGCAGCCGGATCGACACGGGGAGGACGGCGAATGGACAGGCGCGAGATTGAAAACCTGCGACGGCTGATGGCCTATGAGAAGGCGCGCACGGCGCCGCCGGCGGCGTTCCCGGACCTGCCGCAGATTCCGGCCGGCCGCTACACAGACCCGCGGTTCTTCGCGCTTGAGCAGCAGCACATCTGGAAGAAGAGCTGGGTTCTGGCCGGTCACCTGGACGAACTGCCCGAGGCTGGCGCGTTCCGCCTGTGGGAGACCGCTGGCCAGCCGGTGATCCTGGTGCGCACCCGCGAGGGCGGGGTCAATGCGTTCTACAACACCTGCCGCCACCGCGGCGCGCCCCTGGTGACCGAAGCCTCCGGCCGCCGGCCCCTGCTGACCTGCAAATATCATGGCTGGACCTACGGCCACGACGGCGCGCTGCTGGCCGTGCCCGGCGAGGAGGACTACCGCAATCTCGACAAGACCTGCCTGTCGCTGATCGGCGTGCGCTGCGAGATGTTCGGCCGGCTGATCTTCGTCAATTTCGACGACGCCGCGCCCTCCCTCCTCGAATGGCTGGGTCCGGTGGCCGATGACTGGAAGGAATTCCAGTTCGACACCTGCCGACTGGCGGCGCGACACATCTTCGATCTCGACTGCAACTGGAAGGTGGCGATGGAGGCGAATATGGAAGTCTACCATATCCGCAACATCCACCCGACATCGGTCGGGCTGATGATCGACGACCGCCAGAACGTCAATACGCTCTATGCGAACGGCCACGGCCGCATGGTCTGTCCCAGCCGCGCGGACGGCCCTCCCCCTTTGGCGCTCACCGTCCCGGGACCGCCGCGCCGGGAAATCGGCACCGTGGGCGAGATCGCCCGCACCTGCACCCAGTCCTACAACCTGTTCCCGAACTTCGTGGCCCCGCTGAGCCAGTACACCCTGCCGCCGCTGTTGTTCTGGCCCAACGGCATCGGCCGGTGCAAATTCGAGACCTGGACGATCGCCCCCGACTGGGGCGACGGCCCCGGCCCCGACCTGTGGACGGTCAATCACGGCGAACGGCTGTGCGACATCCTGCTGGAGGACACCGAGTTCGGCCTGTGGATTCAGAAATCGATGAACTCGGGCGGCTTCCGCGGCGTGCCGCTGAGCTATCAGGAGGCGCGAATCTATCACTGGAACCAGGCCGCCGACCGGATGATCGGGGTCGACAACATCCCCGCGGACCTCCGCGTCGACCAGGTGATGGGCCCGGAGTGGATCTATCCGAACGATCCGCGTCTGGAGGAGTTGGGACAGGCGATGGCGGCCGAATAGCCGACCGGCCCGGAAGACCAAGAAGCCCGCCTTGCTTATGGCGAGGCGGGCTTTGGTAGATTTGGGTGCGGGGACAGGATTTGAACCTGTGACCTTCAGGTTATGAGCCTGACGAGCTACCGGGCTGCTCCACCC
>CAIXWN010000217.1 GCA_903923135.1 uncultured Caulobacteraceae bacterium
CGGCGACGCCATCGTCATCAAGGTGAACCGCCCCGCCGCCGCCCTCGAGGGGCTCACCCCCGACGACATCAGTCGTCAGATGGCGACCCTGGTCGGCGGCCAGGCGTCCACTCAGGTCCAGGCCGGCGAGGTGCTGGTCGGCGTTCGCGTCTTGATCCCCGCGGTATTGAGGGATCGGGTGGCCGCATTGTCCGACCTCCGCCTGCGCGCGCCTGACGGCCACGACCTGCCGCTCAGCCGCGTCGCCACTGTGGGTGTCGAGCCGGGCCTGCAACAGATCGATCGCGAGGATCTTCAGCCGTTCGTCGCGGTTACCGCCCGCCTGGAAAAGCGAGACCTGGGATCGGCCATGCGTGACGTGCGCGCCGCCGTCGGCGCCCTGCCGCTGCCGGCGGGGGTCCGTGTGGACTATGGCGGGCTGTACGCCCAGCAGCAGAGCGCCTTCAGGGATCTGGCCGTGGTCTTTGGCGCGGCGCTGACCCTGGTGACTTTGCTGCTGCTGTATATGTTTGAGCGCTGGACGGTGGTGGCCAGTGTCCTGGTTGTCGTGGTTCTGGCCGCTTCGGCGGTGTTCACCGGACTGTGGATCACCGGAACCGAGCTCAACATCTCTGCCCTCATGGGACTGACCATGGTGGTCGGAATCGTTACCGAACTGGCGATTTTTTACTTCGCCGAGGTGTCTCTCGCCGCCGGGGCCGAGCCGGCCGGTCTGGCGGACGCTGGACTGGCCCGGCTGAGACCGATCCTGATGTCGGCGACGATCGCCATTCTTGCGCTGGCCCCCCTCGCGCTCGGCCTTGGCGAGGGGGCGGCGATGCAGACCCCCCTGGCCATCGCGATCATCTCCGGTCTGGTGGCCGGTGCGCCGCTCGTGTTGCTGGTCTTGCCGGCCGCGTTCGCCGCCTTTTCCCGGTTGAGCCGGTCCGGTTGACCCTGCCGATTGCGAATACCCAACGCCGTTTCGATATTCAGGATTGATCCGCACCCGTGAGGCGCCCGATGATGGCCTTCCCGCAGCCCGCAGACAGACCTGGACGCGGCGATCAGGGAGGCAGGGGCATGGCTCAGACGACCACCTATGTGGAGGCGCCCGACACGGTCGCGGCTCGGCCGCCTGCCTCGGCCCGCCTGGACGCCGCCCGCTACACTTCGAGCGAGTTCATGCGCCTGGAGTGGGAGCGGATGTGGACCCGGACCTGGCTTCTTGCCGGCCTGGAGCTGGATCTGCGTGAGCCGGGTGACTTCTTCGTGTTCAACATCGGTCCCGAGTCCATCCTGATCACCCGCACCCGGGCGGGCGAGGTGGCGGCGCACTACAACGTCTGCCAGCATCGCGGCAACCGCCTCACGACCGAGGCGCGTGGATGCGTCAAGGCGGTCACCTGTCCTTACCACGGCTGGTCCTACGATCTCGACGGACGTCTCCGCGCAGTCCCCGACGCGGACCGGTTCAGTCAGGGGATCGACCGCGACGCCCTGTCGCTCAAGGCCGTGAAGGTGGAATTGTGGGCCGGTCTGGTCTGGGTGAACATGGATCCGGAGGCGTCGCCGCTCGCCGACTTCCTGGAGCCGGTGCGGGATCGCCTGCTCCCCTACCATTTCGAGCGCATGTGGCTGGCCAAGGACCAGACGGTCAGGCTGGATGCCAACTGGAAGACGGCCGTCGACAACTTCAACGAGCAGTATCACGTCGATTTCCTGCACCCGCAGCACGCCAGCTTCGTCGACTGCTGCAACGCCGCCAACCTGTTGTTTGCCGGCGGTCATCGGGGGGTGGAGGTCGAAGGCTATGTGGTCAATCCGCGCTATCCGATCCCGGACGAGTTGCCGCCGCTGCTGCGAGGGTCGATTGCGCCGCTGGGAATGGATCCGGCGGACTTCCGCGGACGGGTGACCGACCTGCGTCGTGCGGTGCAGAAGCGCAAGCGCGAGATCGGAGCGCGCCTTGGCTACGACTATTCCGGTTTCACCGACGACCAGTTGTCGGACGTCTGGCAGTACGACCTGTTCCCGAACGTCATCATGACCATCCAGCCTGAAGAGTTGTGGATCATGAGACCGCGGCCGCATCCCACCGATCCGGACAGGTGCTTCTTCGACAAGTGGACGCTGCGGGCGCCGGTCCACGGTCAGGCCGGTGGAACCGACATCGCGCTGGGCACGGGCGACAAGCCGGCCGCCACGTCCGTACGACCCACCCGAGAGGAATTCGATCAGGACGACGTGATCGCCGGCAAGTACTCCATGACCATCACCATCGACCAGGACATCCACTACCTGCGGCAGATGCAGGCGGGCATGCACTCCCGCGGCTTTACCCGCGCCTTTCTCAACGACGACGAATCAAGGGTCCAGCACTTCCATGACTGGCTCGACGCCGCCCTCGGCGGCGATTGACAAGCGACGAGCATCCTGACGCACTGACCGGCCACAGGGGGCGTTCAGATCTGGGAGCAGACAGATGAAACGTCGTGAATTCCTTGGCGCCGCGGCGATCTCGCTCGCCGCGGGGGTGGCGGCTCAGGAAGGGGCGGTGGCCGGCGTCGCTGTCGACGGGGAGGACATCGTCCTCAAGTCGGACGGGCTGAACCCGCCGGGAATCCGCACCGCCGGCATCCGCATGGTTCCGGTGATGGCAGGCAAGTACAAGGTTTGGACGAAACGGATCGGTCGAGGCGCGGTCAAGGTGTTGCTGCTGCATGGCGGGCCCGGATTCAGCCATGAATACCTAGAGGCGATGGAATCTTTCCTGCCCGAGGCCGGCGTCGAAATGTACTACTACGACCAGCTCGGCGTGAACAATTCGGATCAGCCGGACGATCCCTCCCTGTGGACCCTGCCGCGGTACGTCGAGGAGGTGGAGGAGGTCCGCCGCGGCCTGGGGCTCGACCATTTTGTGCTCTACGGCCACTCCTGGGGCGGTATGCTGGCCATCGACTATGCGCTGAAATACCAGAGTCATTTGCGGGGTCTGGTGATCTCCAACATGACCGCGGGCGTCCAGGCCTATGCGAAGCATACGGACGTTTTGCGGCGAATGCTGCCGCCGGACAAGCAGGTCGAACTCGCAGCCCTTGAGGCGCGAGCCGACTATGACTCACCAGCCTACCAGAGCCTGATGCTGGATGAACTCTATCCTCGGATGGTGTGCCGGCTGAAACCCTGGCCGGAGCCGGTGAGCCGGGCGCTTCGCCACGCCAACCAGACCATCTACAACCTGATGCAGGGCAAGAGCGAACTTCTGTTCACCGGCAATCTGAAGGACTGGGAACGCTGGGACCGGCTGCACGAGATCAAGGTCAAGACCCTGACGATGGGGGCGACCTATGACGAGATGGACCCGGCCGACATGCGGCGGATGGCATCCCTGATCCCCGACGCGCGCGCCGCGATCTGCCCGGACGGTTCCCACCTCAGCCTTTGGGACGACCAGGTGGTCTACTTCAGACATCTTCTGTCCTTCCTCGCCACGGTCTGACCGCAGGCGGGGGGCGGCCCGCGCCGCCCGGAGGGGCTGACGGCGCGGGCGTTCAGGTCAGCTAGTGTCGTTCGTCGTGATTGAAGCCGCGGTCTTGACGATGTTCGACGCCATGCCGGCGGTCGGAGCGGCGGTCGTGGTGTTCGTCGCGTCCCTGCGTCGCGGCGTGGCGGCCGTGGTGGAGGGCCAACCGGGGCGACGCCGAGGCGGTCGATGCGCCCGCGAGAGCGGCGGTCAGGCCCAGGGCGATTGTGGCGATCCGGATACCGGTCTTCATGGACATCACTCCTTCGATCTACGCCTCGATCAGGCGATGACACGGGGATAGACTTGTCGATCTGAACAGGGCGTGGTGAGGCCGTTTAGTCGCGGTTCACACCGGCCCGTCCGCCCGAAACGCCTGCCAGGGACCCTGCCGCCCATGCCCATGGACATCGAAACCTACCGCGCTCTCGGCCTCGACCGGCAGCCACCGCTGGAGATGAACGGCCGCGGCGCGGCGGATTTCCGCCTGTCGCTGAACCATCCGGGCGACGCCCCCTATCATCCCTGCGCCGAGGCGTTTCCGGCGGCCGGCGTACCGGAAGGCGAGGTGGCGGCGCACCGCGGCTGGAATCAGAGCGGAGTGTACGCGGGGACCCGGCGCGATCTTTTCGTCTATTTGCCTGCGGGCCTCGACCGTACCCGACCTGCCAATCTGATCATCTTCAACGACGGCGCCGCCTACCTCGCCCGGCAGGGCGCCGTGCGGGCCAGCCGGGTGCTCGACAGTCTGCACGCCGCCGGAGAAATCGCCCCCACCGTCGCTCTGTTCATCAATCCGGGCAGCCGCCGCGACGACACCGAACCCGACTGGGACCAGCGCCGCGGGGAATACGATCCTCTGACGCCCACCTATGGGCGTTTCCTCGTCGATGATATTCTGCCGTTCGTCGAACAGGCCCATGGCCTGGCCCTGACGCGGGATCCGGCCGGATCAGCGGTTTGCGGGATCAGCAGCGGCGGCATCTGCGCCTTCACCGTCGCCTGGACCCGACCCGACCGCTTTGGCCGGGTGATCAGCCACTGTGGCTCTTTCGTCAACATCGACGGCGGCCATAACTACCCTTTCCTCGTGAGGTCCACGCCCCGCAAGCCCATCCGGGTGCTTCTTCAGGGCGGGGTCAATGATGGTCGCAATGTCTATGGCGACTGGCCCCTGGCCAATCAGACCATGGCCAATGCTCTCGACTTCGCCGGCTACGACAGCCGGTTCGAGTTCGGGACCGGCGGGCATACCCTGCGGCATGGCGGAGCGATCTTCGCCGACTCCCTGCGCTGGCTGTTGCGTGACGGTGCGGGGAAGGATTGATCGTGAGGGTCGCCGCCTGACGCCGCCGCGTCAGGCTCCCGTCTCCATGGGCAGACCGGGGTCGCGACTCCACTCCGACATCGAGCCATCGTAGACCGAGACCGACGGGTGGCCCAGGCGGACAAGGGCCAAGGCGTCCATTGTGGCCGAGATGCCGCCGCCGCAGTAGCAGATGACCCGGTCCCGCCCGAAGGCCCCGGCCGACTCGAACAGCGGGCGCAGCTCTGAGTCGCTGCGCCAGGTCCCGCCGGAGTCCAGCAGCGCCGCGTAGGGGACGTTGCGGCTGCCGGCGATATGCCCCTTGCGACCGTAGTTCATCGCCGATTCGCCACTGTGCACACCGGGGGACAGTGCATTGATGATGCACACGGCGCCGTCGCCGACCACCTCCAGAACGGCGGCCTTGTCGGCCCAGGCTCCCGGCCGGGCCGTCAGGTTCAGCGTCGCCGGTGAATAGAGCGACTTGCCGGTCTGAACGATGCGCCCCTCCGCCAGCCACTTTGCCCGGCCGCCATCGAGCACGGCCGCCTCGTCGAAGCCGCATGAGCGAAGCATCCACCACAGTCGTGTGGCCCACATCGGCGTGGTGGTGGTGTAGGCGACCACCCTCGAGTCAGGCCCGATTCCCGCCGCGCCCAGGGCGCGAGCCAGGTCAGCCACGGCCGGCATAGTGAAGGGCAGGGGAGCTGCGGAGTCTGACAGGTCCTCGGCCAGGTCGAGGAACGCCGCACCGGGGATATTGCCCGCCACGTAGTCGTCCCGCCCGCTCTCGATCCGGTAGGGGCCGGGAGTCGACGCACGCAGATGGACGGTGACATCGAACAGCCGCAGCCTCGGATCGTCTAGGTTCGCCGCCAGCCACGCCGTCGATACCAGTCCGCGCCCGTCCCAGTCGCGCATTGCCGTCTCCCTCTGGCGCTCCCGTCGGGCGCCGCACTGCTAGTCAGCGTCGGACGCGGGCAGGGGGCCGGACGCACCGGCCCTTTCCTGCCGCCGCCGTTCATCTTCCGGGACGCCCCTCACCGCCGGCGCCACCGGCCGGCCGGTGGCTTCCGCCACCAGTTCGGCGGTGCGGCCCTCCACCGCCGCCTCCAGGCGCTCCATGAACGCCTGGCGGTCGAGGCCAGGTTCGATCGGATCGAGGAATTCCAGGACGGCGACGCCCGGTCGTTTTGTCCAGGCTTCCTGGGTCCAGAACAGGCCGAGGTTGCTGGCCACCGGCACCACCGGCACGCCGAAGTCGCGGGCCATGTGATAGACGCCGGTGCGATAGCGGAATTTCACCCCCACCGGCGCCAGGTGCCCCTCGGGATAGATCAGGATCTTGCGGCCCTCTGCGTGGGCCTCGGCGGCGCTTCGGGCGAGGGCCCTGCGCGATTCCGGCCCGCCGCAGTTGTCCACCACGATGGCCCCCAGCTTCTTGAGCACCGTCTTGAACAAGGGAAAGCGCTCCAGGTGATCGCCAGTTACCACAGCGAGATCGTCGAACTGGGCGTAGATGCAGAAGCCATCACCGTAGGAAGCGTGCTTGGGGGCAAGGATGTAGGCGCCGGCCGGAAGGCGCTCGCGGCCGCGCACCTCGATGCGGATGCCGGCGAAGGTGTCCATCGCCCAGACCATGCGTCGCACGTAACGGGCCACCACGGCCCGCACGTGGCCCCGCCCGGGCCTGAGGGCGGCCAGCGCCGCTGACGCGGTGTAGAACACGGAGATCAGCCCGAAGGCCAGGTTGAACACCAGACTGCGCATCATCACCTCGGGCCGGGGCGGAAGTCAGACATCGGATCGTCCTGCGGCGGCGCCAGGCGGGCAACCAGCGTGAGCAGGCGCCGGATCACAGTCACTGCGGCGAGAAGCGCGATGAGCGCCAGGCCGGTGGCGATGACGCTGCCTGACCGCAGCCAGTGCGGTTCGGCGATGGCCGAGACGATCACGACGACGGTCAGCACCGCCATGCGCTGTGGCTTGCCGCCGGGGCCGCTGAAGTCGGCGGTCTGTCCCAGGGCTCGCCCGAGTTCGCGCACATAGGCGGTCATGATCGCCAGCAAGGCGGCCAGCCAGCCGGCGGCCGCAGCCCAGTCGACCCCGTCCTGGGTCGCGCAATAGCCTGCGCCGACCAGGAACAGACAGTCGGAAATCCGGTCGGGGAACTCGTTCCAGACCGCGCCGGCCGGGCCGCCGCGGCCATGCTCCACAGCCACCATACCGTCCAGCAGGTTGCACAGCAGTCGCAGTTGGATCGCCGCGGCTGCGCCGAACAGAACGACGCTGTGGGTGACACCTTCGAACCGCCCGGCCCATAGGAAGGCCGCCAGACCCCAGATGGCGAAGACGACCGAGGCGGCCGACACGGCGTCCGGATCGACCCCCAGGCGCGCCAGAGCGGCGGCGCAACTTCGCGCCCAGCCGGTCTCCCGGGATTTCAGCGGCCGGCGGTTTCCCGGCGAATCCCTCAAGGCGCGAAGTCCATGGCGTAGTTTGATATCAAACACCGATGACCTCAGGCAAAGCCCATGCCCGCCCTCGCTCATAAGCTTTCCGTGATCGGCCTTTCGCCGGTGACGGTGGGGCTGCTGGCGGTGTCGGTGTTTTTGTTCTTGGGCACCGCCGCTGCCATTCTGCTGCCCCGCCTGAGGGCCGGGACCGGCTTCGAGGACCTGGGTCCCCGCATGGTCTCCTGGTGGGTAATGATCGCCCTGCTGACCGGCGCCCTGGCCCTGGGCTGGCGCGGGACGGCGCTACTGTTCGCCGGCGTGTCGTTCCTTGCCCTGCGCGAGTTCCTGTCATTGGCCCCGGCCCGGCGGGAGGACCGCCTCGTCATCGGCGTCGCCTACCTGGCGATCCCGATCTCCTACATCTTCATCTTCAACAACATCTATCTGTTTTATCTGGTGTTCATCCCGGTCTACGTCTTTCTCGGCCTGCCTTTCCTGATGGCCGGTCTCGGCCAGCCACGCGGCTATCTGGCCTCGACCTCGGCCTTCCACTGGGCTCTGGTCACCTGCGTCTATAACATCGGCTTCATCCCGCTGCTGATGCGCGTGCCGCACTGGGACGCCCCGCAGGCAGGAGCCGTAGGGCTTGTTTTCCTGCTGCTGGCCGCCACCGAGGCCAATGACGTCTTTCAGTATGTCTGTGGCAAGCTCTTCGGCCGAAGGCGCATCACCCCGGCGATCAGTCCCAACAAAACCTGGGAGGGTTTTCTCGGCGGCTGGCTCTTGACCACCGGTCTGATCCTGCTCGCCGGCCCGGCCCTGACGCCCCTGCGCGGCGTAGGGCTGTGGACGGTGGCCCTGTCGCTGCCGCTGGCGGGATTCGCCGGTGACGTAACTTTCTCGGCAATCAAACGCGACCTAGGGGTGAAGGATACCTCGGGGCTGATCCCCGGACACGGGGGAATTCTCGACCGCATCGACAGCCTGACTTTCACCGCCCCGCTCTATTTCCATCTGCTGGCCTATTTCTCGCTGGCCACCTACTGACAGTCTCCATGGCTTGGCTGCGACTGCTGTTCATCATCCTGGTCTTACGGCCCCTTGCGGTGCTGATCACCGGCGTCGACGTGGTCGGACGGGAGCGGCTGCCTGTGAGAGGGCCGGCGATCGTCGCTGGCAATCACAACAGCCATATGGACACCCTGCTCCTGCTGGCGCTGTTCCCGTCTCGCGCCCTCGCTAGGGTGCGTCCGGCGGCGGCGGCGGACTACTTTCTGAAGGATCCGGCCCTGTCCTGGTTCGCCCGCAACATTGTCGGCATTGTCCCGATCGACAGGGCGGCGGCCAGAGCGCCGGATAGCCAGCCCGCCGATGTGCTGGCGCCGGCCCGCGAAGCCCTGGCCCGCGGCGATATACTGCTCATCTTTCCGGAGGGCACCCGCGGCGAGCCCGGGCATGCGACAATGGCTCCGATGAAGAACGGCGTCGCCCGCCTTGCCGAAGCCTGCCCCGCGGCGCCGGTAATACCGGTGTGGATTCAGGGGGCGGGCCGTGTGCTGCCAAAGGGGGCGGTCGCGCCTGTGCCGATGACCTGCTGCGTTCTTGTCGGCGAGCCCATCCGCTGGGCAGGCGACCGGGCGCAGTTCATGGATCGGCTGAGGGGCGCTCTGGAGCGGCTCGAGGAGCAGGCGCCGCCACTGAGGTGGCGCTAGATGTCCTCGTTTCTGGTCTGACGCCTCAGCCGCGCCCGGATCGCGCGCCGCCGAAGCTCGCCGCGCAGTAGAGACCGGCAGCGATCACCGACAGGTCAAGGTCGTAGATGTAGCGATAGTCACAGGCGATGGAGATCACCGCGAACACCAGGGTGAAGCTCATGGCTGCGGCCAGCATCGCGGCCACGGCCATGTCGGCGGGCCGGCGGCGCAGTAGAAGGAGACCGAGCAGGACAAGGCCGACACCGCCATAGACGGCATGAGAATAGATCGGGGTCCGCGCGAAGCCCAAAGCGTAGGCGGCCAGGGCGCGGTCGTGGGCTGTGCGGCGGTGTTGGATGCCGAGGTTGCTCATCTCGTCCGGCGGCCCATCGACCCCGGTGTAGATCAGCACGCACTGGGTCTTCGACGGGGTCAGCAACACCCATTCAAAGGCTTTGGCCCGCACCCGGGCGTAGAGCAGCGGTTCGTGCAGCACCATCGCCCACCACTGGGCGACCAGCGCGCCGCCATCCCCGCCATGGTCACCCACCTCCTCAAGAACCGGTCCCAGGGTGTCGGCCCGAACGGGTGAGTATGCTGGCACCCCTTTGGTGCGAAGGAGGGTTTCCAGCCAGGGCGAACGGGCGTGCAACACCTTCATCGGAACTTCCGGGGCCATGGCCATGGCGCTGACCACGTCATAGGCCTGCACGCCGGCGTACCCGCCGGCGATGGTGGCAAGGCCGGTGTTCGGGGGGGAAAGAGCCTTGAACCCGATGGCCACCACCACCAGACTGGCGCCCAGAATGCCCAGGCCGTGCAATATCGCTCGGCGGATATTGCCACCGCCCGGCGTCACGGCCGCGCTCCAGGCCACGGTCATGGCCGCGAAGGGGAGGATGATGGCTCCATGCTGGCGTGTAAGGGCGGCCAGGGCGATGAGAAGGCTCGCGGCCGCGAGCAGGCCATACCGCCAGGCCGGACGCCCCCACCATCTCGCCGCTCCCGCCAGCGCGGTGAACCCCGCCGTCGCCGCGGCGGCAAACAGCACGTCCTTCCAGACGATCGCCGGATAGATCATCACCTGCGGCAGGGCCATCGCCCCGACGCACAGCGCGAGGGTCAGCCAGGAGGCGCGCCCGCCAAGCAGCACCAGCGCCACCAGCGAGACGCCGATCAGCACTGTATCGAAGACAACGAACAGCGCCGCACCGGGCATGAGCGCGTCGGCAACACCCAACAGCCACGACATCACTGGCGGGTGACCGCTCAGCCCGTACACGCCTTCCCGGCCTTCGGACAGTTGCACGACCGAGTCAAACGATAGGTGGCCGGGCAGATTCAGGCCCAGAGACAGCGCTGCACCGGCGACGATCACCATCGCCGCGATCAGCCGGGCTAGTCCGCTCTCCGCCTTGTCGGTGCTGTCGGATCTGTTCATGACTGCTGATCGCCGCTCTCGGCGGGATGAGCAAGCCCGGCGGGTTCCATCCCACCGGCAATCGCGCCCTAGGTCTCGCGGGAGGCAGGCGCGCCGTCGTGGCAGGCCATGGCGAGGGCCAGTTCCTCAAGCATCGCCTCGCGAAGGGCGTCGGGCCCAAGAATCCTGACCTTGTCGCCCCAGGTGAACAGGTGCCACGCCAACTCCTTCATGCCGCTTGCCGTGAAGCGCACGATCACCGAGCCGTCCGCCTGCAACTGAGTGGTCTGGCTCGGATGGAACCGCCAGCCCAGGGCGTCGTCCGCGCCGTGCGGCAGGATCTGCAGCACAACCTCCTGGCTCTCGTCCTGGTAAATGCCGAACGAGCGGTTGGCGTATTCGGCCAGGTTGAATTCGGGTGGCGCAGCAGCCGCGATGTTCAGGACCTCGACCTCGCCGATGCGGTCGAGACGCCAGTTGCGCGGCTCCTGGCCGGGTGGTTCGGCGGCCACCAGATAGTTGGCGCGACCGAACATCAGGCCATAGGGGGCCACGACCCGCCTGGCGCCCGGCGTGCTGCCGCCCGCATAGACGAAGCTGACCGCGCGCATCGCCATAACGGCGTGGCGGATAGCGGCGATCAGACTCTCGTCTTCGAAGGGGCGGGGACCGGCCTGCACGGCGATGGTCTCGGCGCGGACCAGGGCCTCGACGTCCGGGGCCGTCCTCCGCAGGGCGCCGCCGCGCATGGCCGACCGGACCTTGCGTTCCAGTGTGTCCAGCGCCCGCGCCCGTGGCGCGGCGCCGGCGGCGTGCAGGGCCGCGGCCGCCTTGTTCAGTTCCAACAATTCCTCGGTGGTTGGATCCTGAAAGAAGCCGTCCAGACCGTGAGGTATCTTGAAGCGCTTGCTCTGGCCGTCCGCGATCTCCTCCATTTGCGGAAACAGCGTCGCCACGGCGTCGCGCATGCGCTCGGCGGTCCGGCGGCCGACACCGGTCTCCAGCGCCATCTCGTCGAGGGTCAGGCCCTCCGGACTGGCGGCGAGGCGCCGGGCCAGGTCGAGCAGGCTGTAGGCTTTTTCGTGTCGCATTCCTGAGTCTGCGTCCGCTTCTGACGTGGTTCGAGCTTACGCCCTGGTGGGTCAAGCACAAGGAGCCGCCATGCCCGTCCTTACCCGCCACGCTATCGTCCGCGCCAATCAGCGCGGCGTGACCCACCGGATGCTGGACGCGCTCATCGCCTGGGCCGACGTCGAGGCGCCGGTGGGCGGCGGTTGCACCGCGCTGAGCTTCAGCCGTCGCCGACTGAAGGATCGAACCCTGCGTGATGAACTAGGCGCCGCGATCGACCGCCTGGCCAGCCTTGCGATCGTGCTCTGCGACGACACTGGCGACGTCGTGACCGTCCTGCACGACCTCGGCGGCGGGGCCGGACGCCGCTACCGCCGCGCGCACTGAATCCGTTCGCAACCGCAGTCAGGGAGCCCTCAGGTGTTCGATCCCGCCTTCCTTGTCGTCTGGCTGCTCAGCCTCACTGTCCTCTGCGGCATGGTCCTGCGCTTCGCCTTGCGGGCGGCCCTGACCGCCTGGTTTCTGTTGGCGCACGTTCTTGCCGAAAACGCCCTGCTGATGCGGACCGGCAGCGTCTCCTCACGGGCCTCACGTCGGTCGCTCGCCCGCATCGCGGCGCCTCGCCGCCAGGAGGTCCATCAGCCACGATCTGGCGCTGACTCCCGCGCCGTGGCGTGACGTGATGGGGGAGGGACCCTCTCGGACCGATTCGGAGTGAACGCCTTGCGCCTGCGCGTCATCGATATCGAGACCACCGGCCAGGAGCCACCGGCCGAGATCATCGAATTCGGACGGGTCGATCTGACGGCGGAAAGCCGCGGCTGCTGGCGCGTCGGAAAGCCGCTGGCGCGGCTCTACCGACCCCTGCAGGGCATCCCCCCGGAGACGGCGGCGGTCCACCATCTCACCGAGGAAATCATTGGGCCCGATGCGCCGGTGTGCACACCGGAGAAGTTGCGACTTGCGGTCTGGGGCGGCGACAGACCAGATGTGCTCGTGGCGCACAACAGCGAGTTCGAACAGAGCTTCATCCCCGAGGCGGTGACCAGTCCGCTGCCCTGGATCTGCACCTACAAGGCCGCCCTGCGGGTCTGGCCGGAGGCGCCTCGGCATTCGAATCAGGTGCTACGCTATTGGCGGGGGCTGCGCCTGGACGTGATCCTGGCCATGCCGCCGCACCGCGCGGCGCCAGACGCCTATGTCACCGCCTGTCTGCTCGTCGAACTTCTGAAGTCGGCCACTGTCGAGGAGATGATCGCCTGGACCCGCGAGCCGAAGCTGCTGCCAACGATCCCCTTCGGCAAGCATCGTGGCCTGAAATGGATCGACGCCCCGCGCGACTATCTGGAGTGGCTGGCCAGACAGGCCGATATGGACCCGGATGTTGTCTGGAACGCCCGCCGGGAATTGGCGGCCCGGCCCGGTCGCGCCTGACACCAACCTTGGTCGTCGCCGCGGCCCGCGGCGTCGTCTTGCCATGCCCGGGTGGGCGTGGTGAAGGCTGCCGCGTGTGAAACCCTACACCGTGTCGAGATTCTCAGGATGAGCTCATCCCGCGTCCCCGGGCCGGCTCTCGACGCCCGTCATCGCTGCGTCGATGAAGCGCGGATCATCGATCTCCTGGCCATCGAGGGCTGGGCTCAGGAGTGGTCAGAGGGCCGCCTTGTCGACGCTCGGCGGGGCGCTGCCGCGGCTCTGGACCTTGCGATCGCGGCCGGCGCGGGCTTTGCCCTAACGGCCTCTGGCGCGCGGCTCTTCGATCCCCTGGAGGTGGAGGACGCCCTGGAGTGGCTGGCTGTGACCGGCCGGAATACCTTGTGGACCGACCAGACGGCGCATTCCCGGGTCGCCTTCATCGCCGCGACCCGGGCCGGTGACCGTCCGCTGGACGCCGGCCAGGCGGGTGAGCCCGGGCGCACTCGGTTCCGGGTCACCTTTCACCGCGTTTTCGATCTGTTTCGTTTCAGCCCGGGCGGGCGCATCCGCTTGCGTCTGCCGGCGCCGGTGCGCAGCGACTATCATCGCGAGGTCGCTGTCACGCCGCTGTGTCCCGCCGATCTGTCCGCAGCCGTGGCGGTGGGCGACGGCCGCGTGGAATTCCGTCTGGAGGTTCCGGAAAGTCCCCGGGTCGCCCTTGGGGCGGTGTTCGACTTTGTCGGCGGCCTGCCCGCGCCACGCGGCGACGCCGGAAGACTGTCGGAGCGCGACGCCGAACTCCACCTGAGGCCCTCCGAGGGCCTGATCGAGATTACGCCGGCCGTGCGGGAAGCGGCCGGCAGGCTTGCGGCGGGCCTGACGCCTCGCGCCGCGGTGGCGGCGTTCTGGACATTCCTGGTCGACGGTTTCCATTTCCGAACCGTGCGCTATGAGGAAATCCTCGGCGAATCCGCCTGCGACTGGGCGCTACGCACCCGCAGCTACGACTGCCTGGTCTCCGCGGCCCTGCTTGTGGCTCTGTGCCGCGCCCGGGGGATCCCTGCGCGCCTTGTCAGCGGCCACTTCCTGTGCCGCCTGGCGCCGACCAATCACGGCTGGGTGGAAGTCTGGATCGACGATATGGGCTGGATGCCGGTGGACATCAGCCACCATGCGCGCAGCGACCCGCAATGGGGCCCGCATAGGGACTGGTGGTCCCACTTCGCCCGACGTTGGGACTATCGCATGGTCTTCGAGCGCCTGCCGCTGGACTTCACCGGGCCGATGAGCGTTCGATTTCCGCCCGCCTGGCAGATGCTGCATACGCCGCTCAAGCCGGGCATCGCGATAACCTACACCGACATCGCCGATGGCTCGCTGATCTATCAGGATCGGGTGACCGTCGACTGGACCGCCGAAACGTGACGATCACGACGGGGGCCGAAGCGCCCGGCACCCGCCGGCTGGCTTCAGGACCTTTCGAACATGGTGCCGCCGCGGAGGATTGAACTCCGGACCTCAGCCTTACCAAGGATGCGCTCTACCACTGAGCTACGGCGGCATTCCCGTTCGGGAAGGGCGGGTGTTAGCGAAAGCCGCCGCCGGAGGAAAGCGAAATCGGGACTTGACCGTCGTGAAGTTGCGCCTAGGTCGGGCCGATGAGCCAGACCGACGATGAAAAGACCCCCGCGGATCCGGGCGGGCGGCCGCCACCCGACAAGGTCGTGTCCGGATCATCCCAGGCCCGCGAAGCCCGTTTGGCGGCCGCTCTGAGGGCCAATCTGCGCCGCCGCAAGTCGGGGCCAAAGGGGGGCGACTAGCATGCCGCTGGCGCTTGATCCCGGCCCCGGATAAGAGCCTACTTTCTCGGAATCCAGGGGTGCGGCCGCGAGGCCGGCCGCGAGGGGGCTGCATGGACCAGATCGCCATTATCGGCGGCTCCCACCTGGAGGGGGATATCCCCATAAGCGGGGCCAAGAACTCGGCGATCAAGCTGATGGCCGCCAGCCTGCTCACCGACGAACCGCTTCGGCTCACGAACATGCCGCGTCTGGCCGACACCCGATTTCTTGGCAATCTGCTGCGCCGCCTGGGGACGGAACTGACCGAGACCAACGGCCCTGACGGACCACAGACCGTCCTGCACACCCCGGAAATCGTCAGCGCATTTGCGCCCTATGACCTGGTCCGGCAGATGCGCGCCTCGTTCAATGTGCTGGGGCCGCTGCTGGCGCGGACAGGGCACGCCAAGGTCAGCCTGCCGGGAGGCTGCGCCATTGGCGCCCGTCCGGTGGATCTTCACCTGAAGGCGCTGGAGGCGCTGGGAGCCCACATTGATCTCAACGAGGGCTATGTCTACGCCCAGGCTCCGCGAGGCCTGCGCGGCGCGACGATCACCTTCCCGTTCGTTTCGGTGGGCGCCACGGAACACGCCATGTTGGCGGCCGTGTTGGCCCGGGGCGAAACCATCCTGATGCATGCCGCCCGCGAGCCCGAGATCGTCGACCTGGCCGACTGCCTGAACGTCATGGGCGCGCGCATCGAAGGGGCGGGAACCCCGGTCATCCGCATCGTGGGCGTCGAGCGCCTCAACGGCGCAACGCACGCCGTCACACCCGACCGGATCGAGACCGGAACCTACGCCCTGGCCGCGGCCATGGCCGGTGGGGAGGTGCGTCTGACCAACACCCGCGCCGATCTCATCGAGTCCCTGCTGCTGAAGATGGAGGAGGCCGGGGTCGAGGTCGAACGCCGCAACGACGGTCTGACAATTCGCCGCAACGGCTCACGTCTGCGGGCGGTCGAGGTGGAAACCGATCCCTATCCGGGCTTCGCCACCGATCTGCAGGCGCAGTTCATGGCCCTCATGACGGTGGCCGACGGCGAGAGTGTCGTTCGCGAGACGATTTTCGAGAACCGTTTCATGCATGTGCCCGAACTGGCCCGCCTCGGCGCCGATATCACCGTCTCCGGAGGCGAGGCCCGCATACGCGGGGTCGATTTTCTGCAGGGCGCGCCGGTCATGGCGACCGACCTGCGGGCGTCGGTCAGTCTTGTGATCGCGGCGCTGGCCGCCCGCGGAGAGACGATCGTCAATCGCGTCTATCATCTCGACCGGGGCTTCGAGCGCCTGGAGGAAAAGCTGTCGGCCTGCGGGGCCAAGGTGCGGAGGCTGAAGGGCCATATGGAGGCGGAGAACTGAACCATGGATCCCGCCCGCGCCATGCGTCTGCTCGCCGAGGACGCTGACGATCTGGAGGTGATTTCGGCGGCCTTGCAGGATGCGCTGGCGCGTATCGGCGACATCCATTGGGAGCCGCGGGGGCGTCGACTGACCATCGCGGTCAACCGCTTCCGCTGGGAGGCGGCCGAGGGGGCGCATGAACGGGTGCGCGCGGCGGTGCAACTGGGCGGCGTGATGGGGGTCAAGGCGCGCAATCTGCGTCCGGAGGCGCGCGACGCCGTGGTGCAACTGCTCGCGGTCACCTTCGAGCCGGGCGAGGCGCCGGGCGGGGTGATCACGTTCGCTTTCGCCGACGGCGCCGATCTCGCGGCGCAGGTCGAGTGTATCGATGCGGCCCTGGCCGACCTCTCGGCGCCGTGGACAACGCCCCGAACGCCCGCACACGGCGGCTAGGCGCTGGCGGGAGCGAGAAACCCCTTTAAGTTTCCGCGCCGTTCCCCCATCTACCGCCACCATGCGCCGGTTCGATGTTTCCGCCCCCGATTTCGACAGTTGCTTCGCGGCGTTCCTGGCCGAACCGCGGGGTTCGCCCGGCGATGTGGAAGGCGCGGTCAACCGGATCATCGCCGGCGTACACGCCGAGGGCGCGACGGCCCTGCTGCGATTTTCGCGTGAATTCGACCGCACCGAATTGACTGAGGAGACCCTGAGGGTCTCGCAGACGGAGATCGAGACGGGAGCCGCCCTGTGCAGCCCGGCGGTGCGAGAGGCCATCGCGTTCGCCGCGCGGAGGATCGGCGCCTATCACCAGCGCCTGCGCCCGGCCGACGGCGCCTTCACCGACGATGCGGGTGTCGAACTGGGCTGGCGCTGGACGGCGCTGGACGCGGTGGGGATCTATGTGCCGGGCGGCCGAGCGGCCTATCCTTCCACCGTGCTGATGAACGCCGTGCCGGCCCGCATCGCCGGCGTCGGGCGCATCGCCATGGTCACACCGCCTGGCGGTCTGCAGCCAGCCGTTTTGGCCGCCGCCCTTGAGGCGGGCGTCACCGAGATCTGGCGTGTCGGCGGCGCCCAGGCCGTTGCGGCCCTTGCCTTCGGCGCCGGTCCGATCCGTCCTGTGGACAAGATCGTCGGCCCCGGAAACGCCTATGTCACGGCCGCCAAACGCCGCGTCTACGGTGTGGTCGGCATCGATTCCCTGGCCGGGCCGTCGGAGGTGGTGGTCGTCGCTGACGGCGCCAATGATCCCGCCTGGATCGCCGCCGACCTTTTGGCCCAGGCCGAGCACGACCCGGACGCCCAGTCGATCCTGATCACCGACGACGCGGCCTTCGCCGAGGCGGTGATCGCCGCAGTGGACTGCGCCCTTCGGTCCCTGCCCACGGCGCCGGACGCCTCGGCGTCGTGGCGCGACCACGGCGCGGTGGTCATCGCCCCCCTGGAGCGGGCTCCGGCCCTTGTGGACCAGATCGCCCCGGAACACGTCGAGTTCGCTGTCGACGCGCCCGAGCGTCTGGCCGATCGGGTGCGCCACGCCGGGGCCATCTTCCTCGGCCGCTACACACCCGAGGCGATCGGGGACTATGTGGCCGGCTCCAACCACGTGCTGCCCACGAGCCGCGCGGCGCGATTCTCCTCTGGGCTGTCGACGCTCGACTTCCTCAAGCGAACCTCGATCCTGCGCTGCGATCAGGGGGCCTTCCGGACGCTGGCTCCGGCGGCTGTGGCCCTTGCCGACGCCGAGGGACTTGCCGCCCATTCGCGTTCGATGAGTTTGCGCTTCAATGCCGATGATTGACGACTTCCGGCGCGGCCGGAGAACGGTCTAGAACTGTCCGATGCCGTTGGATCCCGCCAATCATCGCCTTCAGACCGTCGAACTCGACGACGAGTCCCTGGCGGCCGCCTCGCGAGATCAGGAACAGGAACGCCAGATCGCCATTTTCGATCTGCTCGAGGAAAACGTCTTCGCCCCTGAGGGCGCAGAGAACGGTCCCTATGACCTGCGGATCGCCCTGATCGACAACCGTCTGGCGTTGGACATTACCGGGCCGTCCTACCAGCGTCGCCACCTGTTGTCGCTGTCGCCATTGCGCGGCGTGGTGCGCGACTACCGGATGGTCTGCGAGAGCTATTACGACGCTATCCGCAACGCCACGCCCCAGAAGATCGAGGCCCTGGATATGGGCCGACGGGGCCTTCACAACGAGGGCTCGTCGCTGCTGCAGCGGCGCCTGTCGGGCAAGGTGGAGATCGATCAGGACACGGCGCGACGTCTCTTCACCCTGATCTGCGCGTTGCAATGGCGGAGCTGACAGGCTCCCCGCCCCTTCACAGCGGTCTGCCGGGCGCGGTTCTCTTCACCTGCAACCTCAATCGTGTGCGCTCGCCGATGGCCGAAGGCCTGATGAAGCTGCACTTCGGCCAGGCGGTCTATGTCGACAGCTGCGGCCTGCATGCCCACGCCCGGGGGCGCGACCCGGACGAGCGCGCCGATCCCTTTGCGGTGGCGGTGATGGACGAACTGGGTGTTGACCTGACCACCCACCGGCCGAAGAACTTCGATGATCTTGAGGACGCTTCCTTCGACGTGGTGATCTCGCTCACGCCGGAGGCCCATCACCGGGCCGGGGAGCTGGCGCGCCGGCGCTCCATCGACGTGGAATACTGGCCCACCTTCGATCCCACCCTGGTGACCGGACCGCGCGAGGTGACGCTGCAGGCCTATCGCGACGTGCGCGACACCCTGGAGCGGCGCATCCGCGAACGATTCGGCGAGGTTCGCACCTTTGGCGGGTGACCTTGGCCGGCCGCTCTACGGCGCCGGGTCGGCGTAGCCCTCGACGCGCACGAAGCGATATCCTCTGGCCAGGGCGTCGCTCTCGTCCTGGGCGCCGGCCGTCAGACGGGTGCGGCCGGAGAGGGGATCGACGAACTGCTTCAGCGCCACGGCGCCGGGCCGCGGTTCGGTCCAGACATAACCTTGCCCCGCCTCGAACTCGAAGCCGGCGGCGAGGGCGTCGCGTTCGCTCTGGGGGGTGGCCAGGGTCTCGGCCAAGCCACGCGCCTCGTTGCGGTAAAACTTCAACCGCGTCGCGCCTGGAGCCGCCTCGCTGAGCACCTTGGCCTGGGCCCGCAGGCGCTGATAGCCAGCCGAGGA
>CAIXWN010000218.1 GCA_903923135.1 uncultured Caulobacteraceae bacterium
CGACCTTCGTTCCATCCGGTCGCCTGCACCAGGCGCACGAAGGGCCGCTTGCTGACCCGCATCAACCCGCCCGTCAGCTTGTCGCGGAGGCCTTGCGCGGTGGCGAAGGTAAGGCCGCTATCGGCCAGAGCCGACCGGGCCTCACCGCCGCCGCTCCCGAGGCTCGCCCTCGATATCGGTAACAGCGTCTCGCGGCCGTCGCGGGCCTTGAACCGCACCACCACCGACCAGTTGCGCCCGTCGACCCCTCGGCCTTCGCCGATCACTTCAAAGTGATCGCACAGCCATTGCGCCCGGTCGCCTTGGTTCGACCGCTCTTCCCAGAATAGGCCGTGCTCCGTCATCTTGTAGCCCGGCGGCCAGGTCGCGCCGTCAGCGCTGACCACCGCCTCGGCCGGCCCCGAAGCCGCGCCGGCTCCGGCCCTCGCGGCGCCGATCGCCGCCTCGGCCTCGGTCAGTCCGAAGGAAGGCGGCCAATCGTCGGCCAAGTCCCAACCGTCCGGCAGGCCGACCGGCAAATCGGCCACCACCGCGGACTTTGCACCGGCCGCCAGCGCCAGGCCCCGCACCATCAGCGCCGCCTTCAGGCCTGGCGCGTCCGCGTCGGGAAAGATCACCACCTCACGGCCGGCCAGTGCGCGCCAGTCGGCCTTGCGTGTGGCCTCCGCGCCGCCGTTCCACGTCACCGCGACGAACGCCCCCAGGCGGCCCCCAGCGGCGTCGGCGGTCTTCTCGCCCTCGACCACCAGAACCGGCGCGTCAGGCCGCGCCGCCAGGCGGTCAAGCCCGTACAGCGGCCGAGGATCGTCGAACCCCGCCCACCGCCAGCGCGGACCTCGCCCATCATCCCGCCACGTCAGCGGCCGAATGTCTTTGCCGCCGGCCGGCTCGAATCGCAGCACGTAGCCGAGGACCTCGCCGGCCGCGTCTCGATAAGCCCAGCTGGCGACCGCCGCGCCGTGTTTCGGGTGCGCTGGCGGCGGTGGCGCACTCGCCGGAACCGGCGTCAGCTGCACCGCTTTCGGCGGCTGGCGAACGCCGTTCGCCTTCGGCGCGCCACCGCCGCCGGCCGCGATCTTCGCGAATGGATCTTCCCCGTTGTCGGTCACTCAGCGCCCCCTCGGCGGTCGATCGACCGGCTCAGCTGACGGTCCAGGTGCGACCACCAGGCCGGGGTCAGCACATCGAGGCGCACCACCACCGCCACCCCGAAAGCCTCGAATTGATAGATGCGCTTGGCCGACCAGAGCCAACGCCGCAGCCGGCTCAGCTCGGCGCGCGTAAGCGTGTCGCCGTCGAAAATCTCGCCGCTCAGCCGGCCCTCGCTGACCCCGATTTGCGCCGCTATGTGGCCGAGGCTGCAATCGGTGATCGCGAACGCCGCTAGGGGCGCGTAGCACCCGAGCCCGCTCATGTGCGCCCCCCGAACGGGTCGACGCCGAGGCTCTCGGCCAGCCGGATCGCCGCCTCACGCTGAGTGAGGCCGGTCACGAAGGCCGCCAGGCTCACCAGGTCGCCGCCCCGGTCGCCAGTGGCGAAGTCAGACCAGCGCCCGGTCGACAGATTGACCTTGAAGCTACCGGCTCGCCGATCGGCGCGGAGCGGATTTCGCGCCACCCATTCGCGGGCTTCGCGGCGTCCGTCAGGCAACAGCGCCGCAACCACCGTCTCGGCCGCGCTCAGCGCCGCCGTGTTGACCC
>CAIXWN010000219.1 GCA_903923135.1 uncultured Caulobacteraceae bacterium
ACCTCACCCGTCACGGTCAGCCTTTCCACGACCCAACCCCTCCCGCCTTTGAGGGGTTGCAACCCCTCAAAGGCGGCCCATTCTGCGGGAACGAGCCGGGGATGTCATAAGACAAGCCTTTCTGATCCGATCTGATCGTCGCGATCAGATCGGGAAAGGCTAGCCCGGCTCGATGGCGTGGGCGCGGACCGGCTTGAGGAAGCCCTTCAGGGCGAACTCGCCGCGATCCTCGAAGGTCAGCCCCTTGCCCAGGCACAGTTCGGCCAGGACGTTGGAGGCCAGGCTCTGGCCCGGTTCGGCCGCCGAGCACAGGCGCGCGGCCAGCTGGACGGTGGACCCGAACAGGTCCTGGTTCTGTTCGACCGGCTCGCCGGCGGCCAGGCCGATGCGCAGCTGGACGGGCGTCTCCGGGTGCTCGGCGCAATAGGCCTTCATGCCCTGCTGGATGCGGGCGGCGCAGCGGACGGCGGCCACCGCCGAGACGAAGCAGGCCATGATGCCGTCGCCCATGTGCTTGACCTCGCGGCCGCGGTGCTCCGCCAGGGCGCTCCGCACGACCCCGTCGTGGGCGTTGACCATGGCCATGGCGGCCTCGTCGCCGAGCCGCTGGGTGATGGCCGTGGACCCGACGATGTCGGTGAACATCACCGTCCGGATGCCCGGGTCGATATCCCCGGTCTCCGCGCCCGGGACCAGGGCCGCGCCCGCCGGATTGACCTCGCAGCCGCCCAGGAACCCGTCCACCAGGTCCGGATCGACCTCGATGATCTTGCCCGCCATCAGGCCGTGCGCCTTCTGGTGGACATGCGCCGCGGCCTCCGGACTGGGCGCGCTGCAGATGCAGTACACCTTTCCGGTCTGCTGGTTGAACCAGTACTTGTGATACTCGACGCCGAACTCGTGCTGGATGTGGACGTCGGCGGCGTGCGCGATGGCGAGGTCTTCCGGCGTCGCGCCGTCGACTTCGTGGATGTCCATATAGAGTGGCAAGCGAACCCCCTGGTGATGCGGCCGGTTTCCGGGCATCCCCGCCCCGGCGCAGGATGGCTCAGGCGCGCGCGCGGGTAAAGTTCTTCCGGGTTGAAACCGCCCCGCGGCGCGGCCGAAATCGTCGGGTTCAGGCCCCCGGCTTCGCGCCCGGCATCGCGCCCGACTGGGCCGGCGCCGCGCCGGGCCCGATCCAGGTCATGAAGAAGCTGAACATCGGCGGCACGTGTTTCGCCTGATCGAGCACGGCCTGGGGCGTCGTCGCCTCGCAGCCCTGCAGGCCCGTCGTGATGCCCGGCGCGGCGGCGGCGTCCTTCGGGCAGAGGATCAGCCAGAGGATCCCCCGGTCAGAGCGGCCCTCGGCGTTCTGGTGCAGCGGCCGGAAGGCCATGTAGCTGCGGTGACCCGGCTTTTGAGGCGTCGCCGGCGCCTGCCCGTCGGCCGCGGCCGGCTTGGCCAGTTCGTGCAGCTGCAGGACCTGCGGGTCGCCCTCGGCCAGCACGAACTCGCTGGTTCCGGCGGGCCCTCCGCCGCCGGTCGCCGCGGCCATCGGGCCGAGCGAGGCCATCACGCCGGCGTCGCCGCCGGCGATCATCCTGTCGCCCCGGACGGTCAGGGCGATGGCGCACTCCGGCGGCGGCTGACCGGGCGCGACCTCGCAGCCGGGGCCGTGCAGCGCCCAGTCGCCCTGCGCCAGCGGGTGGGCCGCCGCGTCCGCGGCCGTGAACAGCGGCCGCTCCGAGGTCACCGCGCACCCCGCCAGGGCCAGGCTCACCGATACAGCCGCGAGACACCGCATGGGGAAGGCCTCCAGGCGGCGCCGATCCGGCGGAATCGCCGGTCTCCGCCGCCCGCCCATAGCAGCCAGACGCGGCCCCGCCTGGCAAGCCGCCGCGACGGCGGCGGGGGGCGGCGGCTAGGAGAGGAAGGTCGTTCCGCCCACGCCGGCGGGACCATAGGCCCCGGCGGCGGCCATGTGAGAGACCCCGGCCGCCGAGGCCACGGCCGGGCTGTCCATCACCGCCTTGAAGGCGGTCTGGAACCTGGCCATGTCGTCGGGCGAGCCGACCGTCACCCGCACGGCGTTGGGCCACACCGGCCAGATGCGGCCGATGTAGACCTTCTGCGCCTGAAGGGCGGCGATCACCTGGTGACCGGGCCGGCCGGTGTCGATCATGAAGCAGTTGCTGTGGGGCTCTCCCATCACCTTGTAGCCGTTGGCCTTCAGCCAGGAGAGCGTGCCCTTGCGGATGTCGCCGATGATCGCCTTGCGGGTGGGCGCCAGGTCGGGGTCGATCAGAGAGGCGCGGGCCGCCGCCAGGGCGGTGATCGGCATGGAGTTCTGGCCATAGGCCTGGAGCTTGGCCAGCAGGTCGGGCCGGCCCAGGGCCACGCCGCAGCGGATGCCCGCCATGCCATAGACCTTGGAGAACGTGCGCAGGACGATGAGGTCCTTGCCGGCGGCCACCTGGTCGAGCACGTCCTGCTCGTCGGAGAGGTGGATATAGGCCTCGTCCACCAGCAGGATCGAGCCCGCCGGCTTGTGCTCCAGGGCCCACAGGATGTCCTGCCGGGCGGTCACCGTGCCGGTGGGGTTGTTGGGGTTGCAGATGTAGATCACCCCCGGCGACGGGTCGGCGGCGATCATCGCCCTGACGTCGTGGGCGCAGTCGGCGGTGAGGGCGACCTTGCGGATCGGCGCGCCGGCGAAGGTCGCCGCCAGCATGGGTGATTCATAGGAGGGATCGGCGGTGACCAGGCCGCGCGTCGGCGAGGTGAAGGCCAGGACGGTGTAGTGCAGCGGCTCGGACGAGCCGGCGTAGACCGCCACGTTCTCCGGCTTCAGGCCGTGCTGCGAGGCGAAGGTCTGGATGAACTGGTCCTGCTCGCCGGTGCGGTCGTAGCGCCCCCCCAGCGGCGCCACCCGGGCGATCGCCTCGCAGGCCGCCTTCGACGGGCCGAGCGGGTTCTCGTTGGCGTTGATCAGCACCGCGTCCGGCGGTGGCGGGGCGGCGCCGGTGGCGCTCAGCCGGGCCTGGGCCAGGCCCGCCTCGGTCAGGATCGGCGCGGCGGCCGCCAGGGCCGTGCCCCACAGGAAGGAGCGTCGGCCCATGCGCGGTCCCGTTTCGGTCTGCGGCGAGTCGGGACGGGTTTCGGTCATGTCGATCTCCTGAAGGGATGGCCATCTGTCCGGGGACGGGCGCCGCAGGCAAGCCCCGACCCGGCCGGCGCCGCTGCGCCGCGGCGATTGCCCAATCCGCGCTCAGCAACGCCGGCGGGATGATCCAAATTTCGCCCCGGCGACGGGCGGGCCCGGCGCGCGCGGGGTCTGGCGCCGCGCCTCCGAAAGCGGTGACAGGATCCCCGGCGGTTCTGTACGAACGGTCGGGCCGCGGGCGCCGCGGCGCAGAGGGAGACGATTCGGCCGATGCGGGCACGCTGTGTCGCGTTGCTGGTCGCCGTTCTGGCGGCCCCGGCCGCCGCCACCGAGCCGGGGGCCGGGCCGGCGGTCGTCTGCGCGCCGGCGCCGCTCATCGACGCCGACTTCCCCGATCCGGACCTGTTCGTGGATCCCGCCCCGGGCGGAGGCGTTTTCGCCTACGCCACCAACGCCGCCGCGCCGAACGGCGGCGGAATGCTGAACGTCCCCTTCAGCCGGTCCGCCGACCCGGCGCTGGCCCACTGGTCGGCGCCCGCCGAGGCCCTGCCGCGGCTGCCGTCCTGGGCACAGCCGGGCTACACCTGGGCGCCGGCCGTGGCCCACCGGCCCGGCGGCCCCTACCGGCTCTACTTCACCGCCCGCTACGGCTTCAGCGGCCGGCCCTGCGTCGGCGTCGCCGTGGCCGACTCGCCAGCCGGCCCGTTCACGCCCACCGACGATGTCCGGCCGCTGGTCTGCCCCCTCGGCCTCGGCGGGGCCATCGACCCCGACGTGTTCCGCGAGGATGACGGCGGCGAGTACCTGCTCTGGAAGACCGACTCCAACTGCTGCGACGGCGGTCCGGAGATCTACATCCAGAAGCTCGCCGCGGACGGCCTGTCGCTGGTCGGCCCCCATGCGGCCGACGGGCCGTGGCTGCTGGCCGACGCCGTGTCCCTGCTGCGCCGCGACCAGCCCTGGGAGGGGCGCGTCGTCGAGGCCCCGAGCCTGCGAAAGCACGACGGCCGCTATGTGCTGTTCTATTCCGGCGGCTTCTACGCCTCCGTCGGCTACGCGGTCGGCTACGCGGTGTCGGACTCCCTGTTAGGGCCCTATCGTAAGGCCGCAGCGCCGATCCTCGCCACGACCGACGCAGGGCTCACCGGACCGGGCGGCGAGATGGTGTTCACCGGTCCCGACGGCGGCGACTGGATGGCCTTCCACGGCTGGCGGGCGGACAGCGGCCGGACCTATCGCGCCTTCTATCTCGGCCGCATCGACTGGGCTTCCGGCCTCCCGGTTGTGCGGACCGACTGCGCCCCGCCGCCCGAGATCACCATCGAGCCGGGCCGCCGTTAGGTCCGAGGCTACACGTTTGCGCGAGGCGCCGCGCAAGGCGGTTTCGCCGCCGCCGTCCGGCCGCCATTATCCGCCCTGGCTGGCGGGCGCCGGCGCTTCGGGGGCGGATCATGACAGCACATCTCGACGCCGCCAGGGCGGCCCTGTTCGGGCTCGGCCTGGTGTTTCCCCTCTTCGCCGCCGCAGCCGCGCCGCCGCCGCCTCCGGCGTCGCCGCAGACTGGCGCCGGACGGATCACCTGCGTGGGCGGGGTGTTCTTCCGCAGCCACGACCCCAAGGCCCTGGCGGCCTGGTACGCCGATGTGCTGGGACTGAAGGTCGAGTCCTGGGGCGGGGCGATGCTGAACGGCGATGCGCCGGGGCGCCCGCCCGTGGTGGTGTGGAGTCCGTTCCCCCAGTCGACCCCCTACATGGCCCCCTCGACGCGCGAGTTCATGGTCAATTTCGCCGTCGACGACCTGGACGCCATCCTCGCCCGACTGGCGAGCAAGGGCGTCACCGTCGTGGGCCGTGACGACAAGGATCCCAACGGGCGCTTCGCCTGGATCCTGGATCCCGACGGGACCAAGATCGAACTGTGGCAGCCAAAGCGACCCTGATCAGCCGGCGGCGTCGACGGTGATCCGGGGGGGGCCTTCGGTCAGACGGCCCACCCGTGTGGTGTGCTCGAAGCCGAGGCTCCGCGCCAGGCGGATCACCGCCTCGGCCCCCTCCGGCGCGACGGCGATGAGCAGGCCGCCGCTGGTCTGCGGATCGCAGAGGATGTCGCGGCGCCAGGCCGGCTCGCCGGGCGGGAAGTCCACCGCCTCGCCATAGCTGTCCCAGTTGCGCGTCGCCGCGCCGGTGCGCACCCCCGCCCGGGCGAGGCC
>CAIXWN010000220.1 GCA_903923135.1 uncultured Caulobacteraceae bacterium
CATCTCCGCCGTGATCACCCCGGCGCGGGCGTACTGAAGCTGGGTGACGCCGGCGCCGGCCCTGGCGCGCAGGGTGGGCCGGTCGCCGAGGAAGGCAGGGGCGCGGTGGCGGCCGCGGGCGCCGCCGTTGTCGGCGTCTCGCACCGGCCTGGGGGCAACCGCCTCGACGTCGCCGCGGGCGCGCACCCAGGCCTCACGCAGGCGCGGCAGGCCTGCGCGGATGTCTATGGCCGCGTCGGGGTCGGTGTAGGGGCCCGAAGGATCGTAGAGGGTCACCGGCGGCTCGTTGGCCGAGGGATGCACGGCCACCTCGCGGAAGGGCACGCGCAGACAGGGATACAGCACCCCCGGCTGATAGACCTTGCGGGAGCCCGGGCGGGGGCCGGTGGGGACGGGCCCGGAAGACACCGGATCGGGAGTTGGGGTGTGGACGGTCATGACGGCGCAACGCCTCCTTGGCGGACGAGGGCCGAGACGGTTTCAGGCTGGAGCGCCACGGGCGGTGTTGCGCGCCCACGTTCCCTCCCTTCGCCGGCATGACCCGGATCAGGTTCGACGGGTCGCCGCGTCAGCGGCCTCTCAGTCCCTTGGGCGGGACTCCCCGGAGAAGTGGTTGGAGCCTACGCCGAAGCCGGCGGGCGTCAAGGCCGCGTCCGGATCACCGCCGGGTGACGGTGAAGCGCAGCAGCTCGTGCTCGGGCAGGTCCCAGCCAGGGCTGAGCACCAGGGCCTGCTGGTAGTCGCGGTAGGCGGCGGTCTCGTCGTCGAGGCCCTCCTCCGCCACGGCGCGGTTGAAATAGGCCTTGGCCGGCTCGCGCAGGCCCAGGGCGAGGGACCTGTTGATGTCGGCCAGGGCCTCGCGGTAGCGCCGCTCGCCGAGGAAGGCGGCGCCTCGGTCGGTCCAGCCCTCGCCGATCTCGGGGGCCATGTCGATCCCGGCGTCGAAATCGGCGCGGGCGGGGGCGTATTCGCCGCGCAGCAGGCGGACCACACCGCGGTTGATCAGGGTGCCGCCGCGGTCGCGCGGGGCGAGCATCTCGGCGTTGAGGGCCATGTCGCAGGCCGCCACGGCGGCGTTGTCGGCCTTGCCGTCGCGGGCGGCGTGGTAGCACTCCTCGGCCTGGCCGCCGCCGAGCACCGATATGGCCGCCGCCGCCGGTCCGGCGGCGAGGAGCAGGGCGCAAGCGAGGCTGAGCGTTCTCATCGGCGTCTCCCCAGGGCCGACGGCCCGCGTGCGAGGCCGCCAGAGTTACGCTGGGTCAGGCTTCTGTCAACTCACTCCGCCAGCACATCGGCGGGATCGGCGAGGTTGAGCAGGGGCCGGCCGGAGACGAAACGGGCGAGGTTGTCGAGAAACAGCTCGCGGTTGCGGCTGTTCTGGCCGCCGGTCATGCCCGAGGCGTGGGGCGTGAGGCTGACCCGCGGGTGGCTCCAGAACGGGCTCTCGCGCGGCAGGGGCTCGACGGCGAAGACGTCGAGCACGGCGTGCTCCGGCGTGCCGGCCTCGAGCGCCGCCAGCAGGGCCGCCTCGTCGACCAGGGCGCCGCGGCCGACATTGACCAGCACCGAGCCGGGCTTCATCGCCGCAAAGAAGGCGGCGTCGGCGAGGCGGCGGGTGGCCGGGCCGAGGGGCGCGCACAGCACCACCACGTCGGCCAGGGGCGCCAGGGCCGGCAGGTCGGCCAGCGTTCCCAGACGATCGGCCAGGGGGTGGGGGCTCTGGTCGCGGCGGACCCCGGTGACGGAGGCCCCGAAGGCGCGGGCACGAACGGCGACGCCCTGGCCAATGGCCCCGAAGCCGACGATGAGCCAGTTCGAGCCCATGACCTCGCGAAAGCCGCGCTGGCGCCAGACGCGGGCGGCCTGGTCGGCGCGCCAGCCGTCGCCGTTCTGGAAGTGGTCGAGAACGCCCCACAGCACATAGTCGGCGATGCCCACCGCCTGGCCGTGGCTGACGCTGAGGCGGGCCCCCTTGGCGACGATCTGGCGGAACATCGGATGATCGAAGCCGGCGGCGGCGCTCTGCACCCAGGTCAGGGCCGGCGACCTGAGCATGGCGCTGGCGAAGGCGCGGCTGGCCGGGCCCAGAAAGGCCAGGTGATCGCCCCAGACGATGTCCGGAGCGGCGTCGGCGGCGTCGACCGGCGACCCCCGCAGGGTGATCGCCCCGGCGTCGTCCATGACCAGGACGTCGAGATCCGGCGCCAGGCGGTCGATTTCCGCAGCGACAGGGGCATAGGCGGGCGCGTAGATGAGCAGACGGGTCACGGGGGACGGGCTCCTTGAAGGGCCGGGCGAACGGGCGGCCCGGGGTTGGCGATCCGTCTTTGCCGTGCTTTCCAGTCGCGAGCGAGTCTCAAGACAGCGGCGGGATCGTTGAACGGCCCGGCGGGCCGGCGGAGGAAACATGCATCTGTTGGGCGACGGCGCGGCGAGGACCTGGACGCAGCCGGAAGTGACCGGGCTGGGCCGGGCGACGGCGCGCGCCACCCTGTATCCCTATCCGGACGCGGCGGCGGCCCTGGGCGGCGGGCGCGAGACCTCGCCGTGGTTCAGGAGCCTGAACGGCGACTGGCGCTTCCGCCTGGCCCCCCGCCCCGAAGCGACGCCGGCCGGTTTCGCGGACCCGGACTTCGACGACGGCGACTGGGGAAGCCTGCCGGTGCCGTCCAACTGGACGATGCACGGCCATGACCGGCCGCACTACACCAATGTGCGGATGCCCTTCGACACCCCGCCGCCGAATGTGCCGGACGACAACCCCACCGGCCTCTACCGCACCCTGTTCACGGTTCCGGCCGACTGGGCCGGGCGGCGGGTGGTGCTGCACGTGGGCGGCGCCGAGAGCGTGCTTTATGTCTGGGTGAACGGCCGCCCGGTTGGGATGGGCAAGGACAGCCGCCTGCCCCAGGAATTCGACGTGACCGGGTTCGTGGCCGCCGGCGAGGAGGCCCTGCTGGCCTGCGCGGTGGTGAAGTGGTCTGACGCCTCGTTCATCGAGGACCAGGACCAGTGGTGGATGGGTGGCATCCATCGCGAGGTGTTCCTCTATGCCACCGGCAGGACCTGGATCGACGACGTGTTCGCCGTGGCCGGGCTGGCGGACAATCTGGTCGACGGCCGGCTGACGGTGACCACGCGGCTGGGTTTCGCCGAGGCGGCGCGCGACGGCTGGACGGTGCGGACGTCCCTGTTCGACGCGCAGGGACGCGAGGTCCCCGGCGCGGCCCTGGCCGGCGAGGTCCTGGCCGATCCGGCCAGACACAACCCCTATCTGGGCCCGCTCAATGAGGTGACCCTCAGCGCCGACATCGCCGGCCCCGCCCGATGGTCGGGGGAGAGCCCGGCGCTCTACACCCTGGTGGTGTCGCTGCACGACGGCGAGGGGCCGGCGGTGGAGGCCACCGCCTGCCGCGTCGGCTTCCGGCGGGTGGAACTGGGCGACCGCCAACTGCTGATCAACGGCCGGCCGGTGATGATCGCCGGCATGAACCGGCACGAGCACCACCCGGTGCGCGGCAAGGCGATCACCCGCGAGGACATGATCGCCGACATCGAACTGATGAAGCGGTTCAATGTGAACGCGGTGCGCTGCTCCCACTATCCCAACGCCGAGGCCTGGTACGACCTGTGCGACGAGTACGGCCTGTATCTGATCGACGAGGCCAATGTGGAGTCGCACGCCTATCTGCACCAGATCTGCCGCGACGGGCGCTACGCCGCGGCGTTCCTGGAGCGGGGCCTGCGGATGGTGGAGCGCGACAAGAACCACCCCAGCGTCATCGCCTGGTCGCTGGGCAACGAGAGCGGCTATGGCCCCAACCACGACGCCATGGCCGGCTGGATCCGCCGCCGTGATCCCTCGCGCGTGCTGCACTATGAGGGGGCGGTGTGGGGCTGGGACAAGGCGCTTCACTCGGGGTTCACCCCCGGCCTGCCCGTACCGGGCGCCGGCAAGTCGGTCAGCGACCTGATCTGCCCGATGTATCCGTCGATCGAGAGCCTGGTGGCCTGGGCGACGGACAACGATCCCACCGACCGCCGGCCGATGATCCTGTGCGAATATTCCCACGCCATGGGCAATTCCAACGGCTCGCTGGGCGACTACTGGGACGCCTTTCGCGGCCACCCCGGCCTGCAGGGCGGCTTCGTCTGGGAATGGGCTGACCACGGCATCCTGAAGGCCGACGACGCGGGCCGACCCTACATGGCCTATGGCGGGGATTTCGGCGACGCGCCGAACGACGCGAACTTCTGCTGCGACGGCATCGTCGGCTCGGACCGCGACCCGCATCCGGCGCTGTGGGAGTTCAAGGCCCTGGCCCAGCCGGTGACGGCGTCGTGGGACGACGCGGCGCCAGGGCGCCTGACGGTGACCAGCCGGCGCGATTTCACCGACCTGAGCGACCTGGCCGGATCGTGGAGCCTGGAGGCGGACGGCGCGGTGATCGCCGCGGGCGGGCTGCCGCCGCTGACCGCCGGCCCCGGCGACAGCGAGACCTTCGCCCTGGCCCTGCCGCCCCGCGCGGCGGGCGACCGGCGCGAACAGTTCCTGAACGTGCGTTTCGCCCTGCGCGAGGCGACGCGCTGGGCGCCGGCCGGGCATGAGCTGGCCTTCGTGCAGCTGGAGCGCGGGCGCCCTGCCGTGGGCCCGGCGGTTGGCGCGCCCGAGGTCGGCGCGCCGCGGGCCGTGCGCCTGGACCAGGACGGCGACAGGGTGCGGCTGACCGCCGCCGGTCTCGAGATCGACTTCTCGGTGGCCGAGGGCCGGATGACCGCCCTGACCTTCGGCAACCATGAGATCCTGACCGCGGGGCCGCGGCTGCAGGTGTGGCGCGGGGCCACCGACAACGACGGCATCAAGAGCTGGAGCGGCCAGCGCAGCAAGGCGCTGGGGCGCTGGCGGGCGGCGGGGGTGGATGCGATGACCCTGCTGCCGCCGACCCTGACGGCGACGGCCACGGCCGACGGGTCGGTGGTGACGATCGTGCAGATCGCCGCCTGCGCCGCGGCCGAAGAGGCGATCGTCCACACCCACAGCTATGAGCTGACCGGCAAAGGCCGCCTGTTGGTGCGCAACGACTTCCGCGTCGATCCGGCCCTGGCGGACCTGCCCCGGCTGGGGGTGACCATGACCCTGCCGGACGATTTCGAGGCCCTGGAATGGTTCGGGCTCGGGCCGATCGAGACCTATGTCGACCGCCACCGGGCCGCGGCGGTGGGGCGCTGGTCGGGCACGGTGAGCGGCCAGTACACGCCCTACGCCCTGCCCCAGGAGCACGGCAACAAGACCGGCCTGCGCTGGCTGGCGCTCACCGGCGACGCCGCGGCCGTGCGCTTCATCCCCGCCGCCCCGTGCGAGGGCTCGGCCACGCGCTTCACCCCGCAGGACCTGTTCGCCGCCCGCCACACCGTCGAGCTGACGCCCAGGCGCGAGGTGATCGTCAATCTGGACGTCGGCCAGCGCGGCCTGGGCACCGCCAGCTGCGGCCCGGACACCCTGGAGCGCTATCGCCTGAAGGCCGGCGACCACCGGCTGGACTTCGAGATCGCCGTCGCTGACGCCACGGCGCCATTGTGAGAGGCGGTCGCATTTGATCTAGGTGGGAAAAGGGGCGCGCCGAGACGCGCCCGGAGGAGCACAACCATGTCCCGCATGAAATTCGGCGCCTTTCTCGCCCCCCACCACCCCATCGGCGAAAACCCGATGCTGCAGGTCCGCAGCGACATCGCCTTCGCCAAGCGCCTGGACGAGCTGGGCTATGACGAGTTCTGGTGTGGCGAGCACCACTCCTCGGGCTGGGAGATGATCGCCTCGCCGGAGCTGTTCCTGGCGGCCGCCGGCGAACACACCCACCGCATCAGGCTCGGCACGGGGGTGATCTCCCTGCCCTATCACCACCCCTTCAACGTCGCCCAGCGCATGGTGCAGCTGGACCACATGACCGGCGGCCGGGTGATCTTCGGCTCGGGCCCGGGCGCCCTGCCCTCGGACGCCTACGCCCTGGGCATCGATCCGATGGTTCAGCGCGACCGCCAGGACGAGGCCATCGGGGTGATCAAGCGCCTGTTCGCCGGCGAGCGGGTGACCCATGAGTCGGAATGGTTCACCCTGAAGGACGCCGGGCTGCAGCTGCTGCCGCTGCAGGAGGAGATGCCCTTCGCCGTCGCCTCGCAGGTCAGCCCCTCGGGCATGACCCTGGCGGGCAAGTACGGGGCCGGGGTGCTGTCGATCGGCTCAATGTCCAGCGCCGGCCTGCTGGCCCTGCCCACCCAGTGGGGCTTCGCCGAACAGTCGGCGGCCAAACACGGCGTCACCGTCGACCGCCGGAACTGGCGGGTGGTGATGACCTGGCACCTGGCCGAGACCCGGGCCGAGGCGCGCGCCCAGGCCGGCGAGGGCCTGATGCGCTGGCACAACGAATACAACGTCGGCACCCTGATGCGCCCCGGGGCGGTGGAGTTCAGATCCCCCGATGACGCGGTCGACCAGACCGCCTTCGCCGACGGGTCGGTGGCGGTGATTGGCACGCCGGACGATCTGGTGAAGGCCATCCGCGGCCTCATCGACATCAGCGGCGGCTTCGGCACGGTGATCGGCTTCGCCCACGACTGGGCCAACCGTGAGAACACCCTGCGCAGCTGGGACCTGGTGGCCCGCTATGTGATCCCGGAGATCAACGCCTACACCGAGAAGCTGCGCGCCTCGCGCGAGTATCTGGTGGCCAATCGCGACTCGTTCGAGCGCGCCGGGGCGGCGGTGATGCAGAAGATCATGAGCCACGAGGGCGCCGCCGCGGCGCTGCAGGAGACCATGCGCGCCGCCACCGCCACCACCGGCGGCCACACGCCCGACCTGCAGAAGGAAAAGACGCGCTGAAGCGGCCGACCGGCCGCCGCGGGTAAACCATTCCCGTCCTTGTGCGTTGACTCGCCTGCCCGCGCCATTAGGTGTGCGGCGCAGCATCGCACGCGCGGCAGGCGGGGTTTCCCATGGTCAGGTCAGAGGCGGACAAGACCCGGCGCATCCTGGTCCTGCAGGGCGGCGGCGCCCTGGGGTCGTATCAGGCCGGGGTCTACGAGGGCCTTGCGCAGCAGGGGGTGCGGCCGCACTGGGTGGCCGGCATCTCGATCGGGGCGATCAACGCCGCCCTGATCGCCGGCAATCCGCCGGAGAGCCAGGTCGACCGGTTGCGCGATTTCTGGCGACTGGTCTCGGACGGCCCCCAGGCCCCCAGCTGGGGCGCGGCAGGGCCTGCGCGCGGCATGGTCAGCCAGATGAACGCCGCCGGCGCCCTGCTGTTCGGGGTGACCGGATTTTTCACCCCGCGCTTTCCGCCGCCGCAGCTGCAGCCGCCGGGCAGCCCGGGGGCGCTGAGCTATTATGACACCGCGCCGCTGAAGGCGACGCTGGAGCGGCTGGTGGACTTCGACCGGATCAACAGCGGCGAGACCCGCCTGAGCGTCGGGGCGGTGAATATCCGCACCGGCAACTTCGCCTATTTCGACAACAGCCGCGAGACGATCCGGCCCGAGCACATCATGGCCTCCGGCGCCCTGCCCCCCGGCCTGCCGCCGGTGGAGATCGACGGCGAGCTCTACTGGGACGGCGGCCTGGTCTCGAACACGCCGCTGGACTATGTGCTCGAGGAGCCCTGCGGCGAGGACGTGCTGATCTTCCAGGTCGACCTGTTCCCCGCCCGCGGCCCGGCGCCGCGGACGCTGAACGAGGCGGCCGAGCGCGAGATGGACATCCGCTTTTCCAGCCGCACGCGCCTGAACACCGACAAGGCGCTGGGCGTGCACCGCATCAGCCGGCTGGCGAAACAGCTGATCGACAGCCTGCCGCCGGAGCTGGCGCAGAGCGAGACGGCGCGGCGGCTGGCCACCCTGACCAGCGACAACGCCATCACGGTCGTGCAGCTGATCTACCGGCGCAAGGCCTATGAGAGCCAGTCCAAGGACTATGAGTTCTCGCGGGCGACCATGCTGGAACACTGGGAGTCCGGCGTGGCGGCGGTGAGCCGCAGCTTCGAGCACCGCCAGTCGATCCTCCATCCGCCGCCGGGCATCAGCTACCAGACCTTCGACGAAGACGACCAGACCCGAAAGATCCTGCCATGACCCTCGCCTCCAAGACCGCCGTGATCACCGGATCGACCAGCGGCATCGGCCTCGCCATCGCCCGCGCCCTGGCCCGGGAGGGGGCCAATGTGATGCTCAACGGCTTCGGCAGGCCCGAGGACATCGAGACCGAGCGGGGCGGCATCGAGCGGGAGTTCGGGGTGCGGGCCCTGCACTCGGCCGCCGACATGACCCGGCCCGACCAGATCGCCGGCATGATCGCCGAGGCGCAGGCGGCCTTCGGCTCGGTGGACATCCTGATCAACAACGCCGGGGTGCAGTTCGTCTCACCGGTGGAAGATTTCCCCTTGGAGAAGTGGGACCAGATCATCGCCATCAACCTTTCGGCGGCGTTCCACGCCATCCGCGCGGCGGTTCCCGGCATGAAGTCGCGGGGCTGGGGGCGGATCATCTCCACCGCCTCGGCCCACTCCAAGGTCGCCTCGCCGTTCAAGTCGGCCTATGTCACCGCCAAGCACGGCATCGACGGCCTGACCAAGACCGTCGCCCTGGAGCTGGCCACTCACGGGGTGACGGTCAACTGCATCAGCCCGGGCTATGTCTGGACGCCCCTGGTGGAGAACCAGATCCCCGAGACCATGAAGGCCCGCGGCCTGACCCGCGAGCAGGTGATCAACGACGTGCTGCTGCAGGCCCAGCCCACCAAGCAGTTCGTCACCCCCGAGGAGGTGGCCGCCTTCGTGGTCTTCCTGTGCTCGGACGCCGCCAAACAGATCACCGGCGCCAACCTCTCCATGGACGGGGGCTGGACGGCCGGCTGACGGCGCGGGCCTGTCGCCCACCGGGCGCGGAATTCAGGGGCGGACCCCCATCTCGTCCAGCTCCTCGCCGACCCGCACGTTGAGGGCCCGGGCGGCGTCCAGGTCGGCCTGACCCTCCTTGACCTGGCCCTTGCGGAGTCTGGCGATCCCGCGGGCGAACAGCGATGGCCCCAGGTGCGGGTTGAAGGACAGGGCCCGGTCGTATTCGGCGATCGCCTCGTCGAGACGACCCAGCCGCAGCAGGGGCAGGGCGCGGCTGTCGTGGATCGCCGCGGCGAGGGGCAGCAGCCTGAGGGCGGCGTCGCAGTCGGCCAGGGCGTCGGTCGCCAGGGCGTCGAAGCCGGCCTCGGTCCAGCACAGATCGTTGAGCCTCTCGGCGCTGGCGGCGATCTTCGGCCGTACCGCGGCGAAGGTCCGGCGGGCCTGGTCGAGCCGGCCGGTCATCGCCTCGATCTCGCCGCGGTAGATCTGAAGCAGCGACTGGTCCGCCGGCGCGGCGACGGCCGCGGCGGCGGCAAGGTCCTGGTCGGCGCGGGATGCGTCCCCCGCCCGCGCCTCGACCTCGGCGCGCTGGATGATCGGGCCGGTGGCCTTCGGATCGAGGCGATGGGCGTGGTCGATGTCGGCGAGACGGCCGGCCCGGTCGGCCCGGTCGCGCATGTAGTCATGGGTCAGCCAGGTCTCGACCGTCGGATGGGCGGCGACGACGACATCCATCTCGCGGCGGGCCTCCGCGGCGAAGCCGAGGTCGGCGAGCAGCCGGGCGCGGGTCAGCCGCACGTCGGGGTCGAAGGGCCAGGCGGCCAGGGCCGCGTCGAGTTCGGCCCGGGCCTGGGCAGGCCGGCCCTGGGCCATGAGGATCGAGGCGCGGGCGGTGTGCAGGTGGGGCCAGTCGGGATCCAGTTTCGCGACGACGCCGATCTCTTCCAGGGCCTTGTCGTACTGGCCCAGGGCGAACTGGGCGTCGGCGAGTTTGCGACGGGTCCACACGTCGGTCGGGTTCTGGTCCCGGGCCTTGGCGTGGGCGGCCACGGCGTCGGCGAAACGCCCCTCCCGGCTGGCCAGCAGGCCGAGGGTGTTGAGGGCCGTTGCGTCGGCGGGATCGAGGGCGAGGGCCTTGTCGGCGTCGGCCCTGGCGAGATCGAACCTGTCGTCGTCGAAGCGGGCCACGGCGCGGTTGGCCAGGGGGCCGGCCCAGGCCGGATCGAGGGCCACGGCGCGGTCGAAATCGGCCACCGCCCGGGTCCGGTCGCCGGCCTTCAGATAGGCCCAGCCGCGGTCGTTGAAACCCCGGGCGGTGGTCGGCGCCGAGGCGCGATCGGCCGCCAGTTCGGCGTCGGTCTCGACGTAGCCGGCCGGCTGCTCGATGTAGAGGCCCTGACCGGCCATGGCGGTGAGCGCCTTGGCCCCGGCGACGGCGTCCTTGACGGAGATCTCCTGGGCGGTGGCGCGCCAGACGGCCTCCATGGTGAAGACGCCCTTGTCGATGCGGGCGGTGCGCCGGAACGTCCGGCCCGCGGCGGCCTGGTCGATGTCGCCGCCGATGACGGTGAAGCCCTTGCCGGCGTGCGGCAGGATGATGGTCTCGGTCGACCGCTCATAGGCGGGAAAATCCACCGCCACCGGCGCGTCGGCGTGCGGCCCGGGATCGCGCTTGAAGTCGCTCTTCCAGCCCAGCCGGGCGCCGTCGGCCTCATAGCGCGGCCGCCCGCCGCCCTGCGGCGTGTCCCAGGCCATCTTCGCCAGGCCGTCCATGGTCCAGCGTTCCTCGCCGAGGGCGGCGTCGTAGCTCGCGGCGACCGATTTGACCTCGATGAAGTCGTACCGCTTGGTCCAGTAGTCGCGCATGGCGCGGTCCACATCGGCGGGGGCGCCGTCGGCCAGTTGCAGATGGACCTTGGTGGCGACGTCGCCGCGGAAGCTGGCCTCGGCGTGCGCCGAGGCGGGGATGGCGACGCCGGCGGAGGCGTCGAGGCGGAGGCTCTGCGCCCCTTCAGGCTCATCCAGCGGCTCAAGCTTGAGCGGAACCAGGACGGCGCCGGCGGCCTGGACCGGCAGGGCCCACTGGAAGGGCGGCACGCGCAGGCGCGCCAGCGACACATCGCCGGTGCGGGTGCCGTCGAGCCAGTAGGTCCGCCCGGCGATCACCGCCCGGACCACGGCGTGATCGAACACCGACACCATCGGCGGGCGGGCGTCGAGGCCGTCGCCCAGGGTGGTGGTGACCAGGGCCGGCTGGGCGTCGATACCCAGCTCCCGCAGCAGGGCCAGCAGCAGGGCGGTCTTGCCCTTGCAGTCGCCGAAGCGGCGCGACCAGGTCGAATCGGCGTCCGTCGGGGTCAGGGCCCCGTCGTTCATGCCCAGGAACACATAGCGGACCTTGTCCTGGACCAGGGCCAGGGCGGCGGCGGCGCGGACCGCGGGGTCGGTCGAGAGGGCCCGGATGCGGGCGACCTCGGCCCGCAGCGGCGAGTCGGGCGCCAGGGTCGAGGCCTTGCGGTAGAGCGGTTCGAAGCGGGCCGAGAGCTCGGCCCAGGAGGCGAAGTCGGAGAAATCGATCTCGCGGGTGTGACTGAAGCGCGCCGGGGCCTCGGCCGGCGGGCGCAGGGGCTCGACATTGGTCATGTCGAGGGTGAGTTCCGAGGCGCCGGCCGATTCGGTCAGGCGGGGCTTGTCCAGCTGATCGCCGGCCCGCCAGCGGATCACCAGGGGTTTCGCCCACACGGCCCGCAGGCGCAGGTGATCGACCGCCGATCCGGCGGACCAGTCGAAATGCCCCTCGGCGTGCGGGCTGAGCAGCGGATCATTGCGCCGGTAGGTCGCCGCCACGTCGATGGCGTCGCCCTCCTGCAGCCCCTCCACCTGCAGGGTGGCGGTGAGCACCCCGTCGAGCATGGCCGATTCGAGGTTGGTCTCGCGCCGGAGGATGGTGAAGGCGTGGCCCGCCAGGGCGTCGATGACCTGGTCGCCGCGCAGGATGTTGACCTTGTGTACGACGATCTCGTCGGTCTCGGGCTTCCAGGGCAGGGAGAGGGTGCCCAGGGCCGCCAGACCCTGGGGCGTCTGGGCGCGGGTGACGGTCTCGAAATAGGTCGAGGTTCCCGCCGGGCTGAAGCGGTACTGGGTGTCGACCAGCAGCGTTCTGGCGGCGGCCGCCGAGCCCGGCGCCAGCGGCGGCAGTTTCGGCGTGGCGGCGGGCCTGATCCAGGCCTCCGGCGGGGCGATCCGCGGCGCGTCGGCGGCGAACGCCGATCCGGCCCAGCACAGCGCGATGAAGGCCGGAAGGTGAGGTCTCATGCTTGCGCCTGCTGATTGAGGCGCGAGCCTAACATGTCCCCGGCGCCAGGCAACGGCGGGTGACGGGCCCGGTTCAGCCATCGGCGCGGGGGGCGATCCACACCAGTTCGCCGCCGGCGGGCGGCGGCTCCGGCGCGGCGGCGCAGGAGGTGATGGCGCTGCGCCGGCCGACCGTCTGCAGCACCTTGCGGACGCCGTCGAGGTCGGTGAGCACGCCCTTGGCGCGGACGACCGGCGAGCCGGGCGCGGTGAGTTCGCCGGCGAGGACGGCGAGATCGACCGGACCGTCGAAGCGGCGCACGCCGGTGTCGAAACGGGCGTGCGGCCCGGGGGCCCCGCCGACGCCGACGCCCGTCCCGCCGGGGCGGGGCCCGAGCACCAGATCGGCGGGCGCCCGGCCATGGTCGGCGGCGATCACCGGGGCGCCCGGGGCGGCGTCGGCCAGCCAGGCCGTCACCGCGGCGACGCCGAGATCGCC
>CAIXWN010000221.1 GCA_903923135.1 uncultured Caulobacteraceae bacterium
CAGCGACGCGCCCGGCGAGCGCCGCTACGTCGGCGCGCCGGGCATGAACGCCATCGCCAAGGCCCTGGCCGATCCGCGGGCCCTGAGTTGCGGACGACAGGTCATCGCCCTGACCGAATCGTCGATCGGCTGGCGCCTCACCTTCGATGACGGCTCATCGGAGACCGGTTTCACAGCCGTGATCGTGGCCACCCCGGCGGAGCAGGCGGCGTCCCTGGTGGCCCCGCTGTCGCCGGTCCTGGCGCGCGAGGCCCGCGCCGCCCGCACCGCGCCGTGCTGGGCGGGGCTGTTCGTCTTCGAAGGCGGCGGCGAACCGGCCTTCGGGGCCCTCCACCCCGGTCTCGGCGGTCCGCTGGCCTGGCTGGCCCGCACCGGCGATGGCCAGGGATGGGTCGCCCACGCGTCCGCGGCCTGGTCCCGGCTAAATCTCGAGGCGCCGCCAGAGGTGATCGTTCCGGCGCTGGAGTCGGCGGTGCGACGGCTGCTTCCCGACGTGGGCGCAACGCTCAGCGCCCAGGCCCACCGCTGGCGGTACGCCCAGGTCGAGGTTCCCGCCGCGTCGCCGTACGGCTGGGACCCGGATCTGAGGCTGGGTGTCTGCGGCGACTGGCGCCTGGGTCCCCAGGCCGAGGATGCCTGGCGGTCCGGCGACCTGCTGGGCGCCGCCCTGGCCGGAGCGAACACCGCCGCTAGGGCGTGACCCCGGCGCGCCGCCGGTGCATAGTGCGGCCAGATGAGGGGGGCCCCATGACCTACGCGCCGCACACCCGCGCTTTCTACGACGCCGACAGCCACATCATGGAGCTGCCGGACTTCCTCAAGCGCTACGCCGATCCGGCCTTGCGCGACGAGATTCCCCTGGTTTCCTACTCCGCCTCGATCGTCACCGACGAGGAGGTGGCGGTGATCATGAGCCAGGGAGGGCGTCACAGCGCCGACCATGTCGCCGCGCAGATCGCCCTGGGCGACCGGCTGATCGAATCCTCCAAGGAGATCCAGGCGCTCGGCGCCTTCAATCCGTCGGATCGCTCCACGGCGATGGATCTGCTGGGCTTCCGCAAACAGCTGGTCTTCGCCACCCACAGCGTGGCCATGCCGTTCTCGCCCAGTTCGAAACTCGAGCCGCGACTTCGCTACGGCGCCGCCCGCGCCCACAACCGGCACATGGCCGAATTCTGCCGCGACGACAGCCGGCTGATGGGAGTCGCCATCGCACCGCTGGACGATCCGGACCTGGCCCTGCTTGAACTCGACTTCGCCCTGGAAAACGGCCTCTCCGCCGTCTGGATTCCGCACCGGCCGTGCGGTGACCGCTCACCGGGCCACGTCGACCTGGACCCCTTCTGGGCCCGGCTGGCCGAGAGCGGCGCGCCCTTCCTGCTTCATGTCGGCGGGGCGCCGCTGCAGCTGGCGAAGGCCTGGATGAACAACGGCCGCCCGCCGACAAAGGACTGGCTGGGCGGCGGCGAGAACCTCCGCACCAAGGACATCGCCCTCCTGCACGAAGGTCCCGAGGCGTTCCTGACCATGATGGTGCTGGACGGCGTGCTAGAGCGCCACCCAGGTCTGCGCGGCGCCGCAGTGGAGCTGGGCGCCGGCTGGGTCCCCGAACTGCTGCGCCGACTTGACTGGGTGGTGAAGCACTGGAGCCGAAATGACGCCAATCTGCAGGGTCTGAGGCGCACGCCGTCCGAACAGATCATCCAGCAGCTGGCGTTCACCCCTTTCGTCTTCGAGGCCGTGGGTGACCTTATCGATCAGTCCAGTCCCGAGCTCTATCTCTTCTCGAGCGACTATCCGCACATCGAGGGCGGCCGCAATCCTATCGGCCGCTTCGAGACGGCGCTCGGCGCGCGCAGCGAGGCGATCCGCGAAAAGTTCTACGCCGAAAACTTTCTGCGCCTGTTCCCCGACGCGCGGCGGCATACGCCGAACATCGCGGACCAGGCGCCGACGTTTGCCTGAACGGGCCGCGCCTTGACCTATTTCCGCGTCCAGCTTCCGTCGAGGGGCTTGTAATAGCCACCAGGCGGCACGCGCGTGATCAGCTGCCTGGCCGTCGCCTCGCCGGCCGCCTGTTCGGTGACGCCCGTCTTGGCGGCGATGTCCTGATAGGCCTTGGCGCGACCGGCGTTGATCTCGGCGACCGCCGCCTTCACCTCTGCGGGCGCGGACCCCGACACGAGGCCCAGAAAGCCGTCAGCCTGCTCGCCGACCTGACCGGCGGACTTGGCCGCCACGACGGTGTCTTTGGTCGCCGCTGACTGGGCGTATGCGCTCCCGGCCGCCAGGGCGGCGCCAAGAAACAGGGGCAGAAAAACACGGCGCATCATGGGACGGCCCTTCGTTTCAATTGAAGAGGTTGGGGTTTTGCTGGATCGCGCTCTCGACTTCCTTGTCGAGCTTGATCCGGATGTCGGCGTCCAGCTTGGCGTAGATGCTGATCGGTTCGACCTTGACGTTGATGGTGGGCGTACAGCCGACGACACCCAGGACCAGGGCGGTGACCCCTCCTGCTAAGACTGCGCCGCGCCTGTTCATGGATGCCCCGCTTCCGGTCCTGTGGTTGTCGATGCTGGCGACGGGAGCGAGGCCCCCGCCGGACGACCATCGCTCCGCGGCCGTATGGCGTCTCGCCAGGCGGCCGCCAGCGCGTCGACAAGGTCGCCGAAGTTGAGCGACGTGTCGAGGGTCAGATCGATCCGGGTGCCCGAGGGCAAGGGGACCGGCTTGCTCAGGGCGCGGCCGCCGAGGACGTCGGCGAGGCGGAACACCGCTCTCTGAGGTGTCGGCGGATCGTGCCGGCCCTTGATATGAAACAGGATTCCCAGACGATCGTGCGCCAGACTGTTGACGCTGGCGTCGAGGGTGTCGAACGCCAGATTCTCCATGGCCTGGTAGGCGAAATCCTGCGCGAAGCTGGAGCCGCCCGCTGCGGCGACGGCGGTCGCGCCGCCCGCAACCACGGGGCCACCCAGAGCGGCCCGCGAGATCGACAACCGTCCGCCTCCGATCGCCGCCACGGCGCCGTGTCTGACCGTCACGCCCTTCGACCCGACCGTGAACGGAATGCGGCCGTCGACAACCGCGTCCATGCGCACCTTGTCGGCCAGATTGGAGGCGGCCAGCACACTGCCGATGTTCACGTGGTTCAGGGTGATCGCACTGGCGACGCCACCTGCGTCGATGTAGGGAATCGCCATGGGATCGAGGCTGATCCTGCCGCCTGCGAAGTCGCCTCCGGCGCTGCCCACCCGCACGCCGTCGGCGGCCAGTTCGAAGACCACATTGAGGTTCGTCAGCGGTGTCACCGTCTCCACCGAGGCGATGGTGAGCCGCTGGCCCGGCGCTGTGGTCAGCGGTCCGAGGCTGGTGAAGCGCAAGTCGGTATTGAGGTCGGCCACCAGGCCGGACGGTCCGTTGAACCGCAGTGAACGGCCGACCAGTTCCCCGCCGCTGCGAAGGTCGCCACCCGCCGTCCAGGCGAACCATCCGGTGAAGACGGCCGTGCCGGACGCATTCCTCGCGGCGCCGGCCAGAGGGGTGATGTCGGCGGGCTGCAGTCCCCCCGGGGCGAAGGTCAGGGCGCCGGTGTTGATGTCGATGCACCCGCCGCCGTCGCCGGACGCCTGGACGAGCGCGACCCTGGCAAGCTCCCGGCCGCCGACCGTGGCGGCGGTGAATTCGCCGCGCCAGGTCTCCTGGGCAAGACGCATCGCGCCGCTCAGCTTCAGCGGCCGGAAGCGGACCGGGTTGGTCCGGTCGACGACGTCGGCCTGGTCCACCGTGATCCGGGCCTGATCGAGTGCGCCGGTCCGCCCGCCGGCGTCAAACGATAGCGCCGCGTCGCGAAGGCCGATGGCCAGTCCAGATGAATCCCCCCGCATCCCTTCCAGCCGGCCCAGAGCCCGCCACGCCGCGCCCCGGGTCAGCACGAGCGGCCCGGCGCCGGGGCACAGCCGCAGCGCCACGCCTTCCGCCGCATTGTCCCCGGCCTGCAGGTGCCGGGCGCCGAACACCGCACAGTCGGTCAGGTCGAACCTCGCCCCCCCTGACCCGAGCGCCATGCGCCCCCTCACCGAGAGGTCCGCGCCCCGGGCGGCGCGGATGTCCGCCGCCGCGCGCCCGGCCAAGGCTGCCGTCACGGCGCCAGGCCGGGCCGCTATGTCGTCAGCCTGCATCGTTAACAGCGGAAGGCCCCCGCCGGCCAGGGAAAGGGTCACCGAACCGTCGCCGCGCAAGGACGGGGCGGTGACAACGGACCCGCGCCCGCCAAGGGTCAGTACGGCGCCGGTCGTCGACTCCAGGCGGGCGGGAGCCGGAACCGCCAGGCGGAACCCGCCGGGTGTCGCGTCGAGCCGCCAGTCGGACGCCTCGACCCGGAAGGCCTTCAGGGCGGCCGCCAACTCCTTACGGTAGGGCTGGTCTCCGGAAAGCACCGGCAGGCCGTGTGTCAGCTTGGCGATCATCGGCGCCGGGAGCCCGCCTTGCGCGGCGGACCGCCCCTTCAGGCTCGCCCGCCCCTCGACCACGCGGTCGTGCAGCCAAAGGCGGCCGTCGGCAAGGACAACATCCGTCGACAGCGCCGAGACCGCGACGCCGTTGTAGCTGAGACCGGCCGCGGCCACCCTCCCCCGCCCGGATGCCTGGATGTGAACGCCGTTCCGGTCCTGAACCAGGTCCAGGCCCGTCACCCCGAGGCTCACCCTCAGGTCGCGAATCGTCGAGCCGGACGCCACGACGGACTGCGTCCCGGCGGCGGCGTCCAGGGCGCCGGTGAACATGCTGCGGGCGCGGGAGACGTCCATCGACCCGGTCAGGCTGACGTCGAGACCGCCCTTGACCAGGGCCGCGTCCCGCGCCCTGGCGTTGAGATCATCGGCGGCCAGGGTCATCCGGAGTGGGCCGGTCCAGCGATCGGGCCGATCCGGATAGGGAAGGTCGACGAAGAGCCGCAGGGTTCCCGCGCTGGCCTGGCCGCGAGCGCCCTGAAGGATCGCCCCGTCGCTCTGGGCGCTGGCGATCAGACGGGCGCCATACCGGGTCAGCGCGAAGCGCCCGCCCGCAGCCGACACGGTCACGCCGGGGTCCTTCCAGGTGAACGGCGCGAGGTGGCCGTGAAGGTCCACCCCCCGGTCGGACCTGACGGATCCGGCGATGGTCAGGCGCAGATCCCCTTGGCCGGTTGTCACCCGCACCTGTCCCGCTTCCACGGTGAGATCAGGCAAGGGTTGGCTGGAAGGTGGCAGGGCCTGCGCCCAGGCGACGATCCCTTTCAGGCGCCCGAAGTCCGGTTGACCGTCCTTGAGCCTTAGCCTCAGCCGTGGCCGGACCAGCCGGACGGTGCGGGGCGTGAACTCAAGGGCATGGCCGCGCCAGGGCCCGTCCAGGGTGAAAGACACATAAAGCCGGTCGATTGTCAGGTCGGGATCCCGGGCGTCGCCGAGCCGTACCCGCGCCGAAAGGTCATGATCCGAGAGCGCCGTGATCTCAATGGCGGATTCCGTCCCGTGAGCGCGCAGCCACGAGGTGGCGAGGCCGACGAGGATGGGGCCGGGAGCGAGGCGGACGGCGATCAGGCCCGCCGCCAGGGCCGCCGCCGCGGCCACGCCAACGAACAGCCAGACCCGGGGCCGTCGGTGCGGTCCCCCCGCGGCGACCGATGCATGCTCAGACTTGGGAGCGTCCATCCGGTCTCCCGCGCCGTGCCCCGACAGCCGCACACCTTAGGAGGAGCCCGGGCCCCTGTCAGCCTAAAGCTCTGACGATCGGTCGGGAGGCGCCCCGGAGTCGTGACGCCGTGGGCCTTGCGCCTGCCCCAGCGGCAACAGGCAGGCTATTGAAAGCGAGCGGGCGTTTGACCAAGAAGGCCCGTCGCGGCGCGCAACCGCGCCGGTAACATCATGGGAGGCAATTCATGGCCAGTTCGTCGACAACCGTCGCCGGGTCGGGCCCGGGGGGCGTCACGACCCTCGATGTCGCCGTCGTCGGGGCGGGGTTTTCCGGAATGTACCTGTTGCACAGGCTTCGGGGCCTCGGATTTTCGGTCCGGGTGTACGAGGCCGGCGACGGCGTTGGCGGCACATGGTTCTGGAACCGTTACCCGGGGGCGCGCGTGGACATGGAGAGCCAGGAATATTCCTACTCCTTCTCCGAGGACCTGGAGGATTCCTGGACCTGGTCGGAGCGCTATTCGGCCCAGCCGGAACTGCTGGCCTACCTCAATCACGTCGCCGACAGGCTGGACCTGCGGCGCGACATTCAGCTGAACACGCGCGTCTCCGCCGCGCGGTTCGACGAGACGGCCCGGCGATGGATCGTGGAAACCGACTCCGGAGACACCATCTCGGCCCGGTTCTGCATCATGGCCACCGGCTGTCTTTCGGTGATCAAGGAGCCCGACTTCGAGGGGTGCGAGACCTTCAAGGGGCCGACCTATCACACCGGCCGCTGGCCGCGGGAGGGCGTGGATTTCACCGGTCTGCGCGTCGGCGTGATCGGCACCGGCTCGTCGGCCATCCAGTCGATCCCCCACATCGCCGCCCAGGCGAAGCATCTGACCATCTTCCAGCGGACGCCGAACTACAGCGTGCCGGCGCACAACGGGCCGCTCGATCAGCAGGCCCTGGCCGTGTGGAAGGCCCAGCGGGCGGAAAACCGCCGGAAGGAACGGGAATCGGCGGGAGGGTTCCTGTCGTCGAACCCCAACGAGAAGTCGGCCCTGGAGGTCAGCGAGGCCGAGCGGCGGGCCGAATTCGAGGCCCGCTGGGCGGTGGGCGGCTTCGCCATGGGCGCGGCGTTCAACGATCTGGTCAGCGACAACCGGGCCAACGCCACGGTGGCCGAGTTCGTGGCCGAAAAGATCCGCGCCATCGTCAAGGACCCGAAGACCGCCGAACTGCTGACGCCCCGCACCTATCCGTTCGCCACCAAGCGCCTCTGCGTCGACACCGGCTACTACGACACCTTCAACCGCGACAACGTCACCCTGATCGACGCCGCCACGACGCCGATCACCCGCATCACCCCGACCGGCCTGTCGACCGCCGCAGCCGACTTCACCTTCGACGCCATCGTCTACGCTATCGGTTTCGACGCCATGACCGGCGCGCTGTCGCGAATCGATATCCGCGGCCGCGGCGGCGTCACGCTGCGCGAGGTGTGGGCCGAGGGGCCGAAGACCTATCTGGGCCTGATGGTGGCCGGATTCCCCAACCTGTTCACCGTCACCGGCCCCGGCAGCCCGTCGGTGCTCTCCAACATGGTCGTCTCCATCGAGCAGCATGTGGATTGGATCACCGACGCCATCACCCACCTGCGCGATCATCAGATGGGCCTGATGGAGGCCACGCAGGCGGCGCAGGACGCCTGGGTGGCGCATGTGAACGAGGTGGCTGACACCACGCTCTATCCACAAGCCAATTCCTGGTACCTGGGCGCCAACATTCCCGGAAAGCCACGGGTGTTCATGCCTTACATCGGCGGCGTCGGCGTCTATCGCGAGCTGTGCGACGCCGTCGCCGCCAAGGGCTATGAGGGCTTCGTGCTCTCGCCACCCGCCTGAATTCCCCCCGAAGTCTCTGCGCAAGGACATCCCGATGAGCGATGCGATCACTCCCTTCACCCTGGCGGTCCCGCAGGCCGAACTGGACGAGCTTAACCGCCGGCTGGCCAACACCCGCTGGCCCGACAGGGAGACCGTGGACGACTGGACCCAGGGCTCGCCCCTGGCGAAGGTGCAGGCCCTGTGCGCCTACTGGCGCGACGGCTATGACTGGCGCCGCGCCGAGGCGCGGCTGAACGCCCTGGGGCAGTTCCGCACCGAGATCGACGGCCTGAACATCCACTTCCTGCATGTGCGCTCGAAGCACCCCGACGCCATGCCGCTGCTGCTCACCCACGGGTGGCCGGGTTCGGTCATGGAGTTCATGAAGGTGATCGGCCCGCTCACCGACCCCACGGCGCATGGCGGCAGGGCCGAAGACGCCTTCCACGTCATCGCCCCTTCCCTGCCCGGCTACGGTTTTTCCGACAAGCCGACGACCGCCGGCTGGGGCGTGCCGAAGATCGCCATGACCTGGATCCAGCTCATGCAGCGGCTCGGCTATGAAAAATGGGTCGCCCAGGGCGGCGACTGGGGTTCGGCGGTGACCACGGCCATCGGCGTGATCCGGCCGACGGGGTGCCTGGCCATTCACGTGAACATGCCGCTCGTGTTCCCGGGCCCCGACGACATGGCCGACCTCACCGAGCAGGAGAAGGGCTATCTGGCAGGGCTGGCCTACTACCAGGAGAAGGACTCCGGCTACTCCAAGCAGCAGGCCACCCGCCCGCAGTCGGTGGGCTACGGCCTCGTCGACTCGCCGGCGGGCCAGGCGGCGTGGATCTATGAGAAGCTTTGGGCCTGGACCGACAACAAGGGCGCCCCGGAAGACGCCCTCACCCGCGACGAGATGCTCGACAACATCATGCTCTACTGGCTTCCGGGAACGGGCGCCTCCTCGGCCCGTCTCTACTGGGAAAGCTTCGGCAGCTTCGGATCAACCAAACTGGACCTGCCGGTGGGCGTGAGCATCTACCCGAAGGAGATCTTCCGCGCCTCGCGCCGCTGGGGCGACAAGGTGATGAGCAACATCATCCACTGGGGCGAAATGGACCGGGGCGGCCACTTCGCGGCCTGGGAGCAGCCGGACCTCTATGTCGGCGAGATCCGCCAGTGCTTCGGCAAGGTTCGCTAGGGGAGGCGGGCGGCGAAGACTGGCGCCGCGCCCGGCTTGCGGATTGCGCCCTGATGTGATCGTCTCCGCTCAGGGGGCGGGGTGATCCGACCCGCGCTGAAGGCGCGGGTCGGCGGCGCGGAGTGGCTCCATGAGCTCTGACATCGAGAACGGCGCCCTGGGCGTCGACGGCGCTGCGGGCGCGACCCCCGGCGGGGCCGGCGGAACCGGCGGAGCCGGCGGAGCGTCCAGCGCGGCGGCCACATCGCCCGCAGACCAGACCAACTACGCCTCGGCCGCCGCCG
>CAIXWN010000222.1 GCA_903923135.1 uncultured Caulobacteraceae bacterium
GACCGGGCCGACATCGACGCCGTCCTGGCCCGCCGCGCGCCCCTGGCCGGCGATGTCTACGCCCTCGAACGCGACCGCGCCGGCCGCCACGGCGCGGTGATGAAATACAACCTCAACCGCTGAGCGGGGCGGGGCCTCACACCGCCTGGCCGGCGCACCAGCCGCTGGCCCAAGCCCACTGGAAGTTGTAGCCGCCCAGCCAGCCGGTGACGTCGACCACCTCGCCGATGAAATACAGGCCCGGATCGGCGCGGGCGGCCAGGGTGCGCGAGTCCAGATCGTCGGTGTCGACGCCGCCCACGGTCACCTCGGCGGTGCGGTAGCCCTCCGAGCCCACCGGCTTGACCCGCCAGGCGTTCACCGCCGCCGCAAGGGCGCGCAGCACCCGGTCCGGCGCGTCGGCGATGTTGCCGCCGACCCCTTCGGCGTCGCAGATCATCTGGGCCAGACGCCGCGGGACGATCTCGCCCAGGACGGTATGGGCCGCCTGCCGGCCGTGGGTCGTGCGCGCGCGGCGGAGGACCTCGAAGACGTCGACGCCGGGGGCCATGTCGATGACGATCTCCTCGCCCTCCCGCCAGTAGGACGAGATCTGCAGGATCGCCGGACCGGAGAGGCCGCGGTGGGTGAACAGCATCGCCTCGTCGAACCGGGTCCGCCCGTGGCTGACGGCGACGTCGAGGGCCACCCCGGCCAGGGGGCCCAGCCGCTGCAGCAGGCCGGTCTCGAAGGTGAGCGGGACGAGGGCGGGGCGGGTCTCGACCACCTTCAGGCCGAACCGGCGCGCCACGTCGTAGCCGAAGCCGGTCGCGCCCATCTTCGGGATCGACTTGCCGCCAGTGGCCACCACCAGCGAGGCGCAGGCGACCGCCGCGCCGCCGGCCGCGAGGGCGAAGCCGTCGGCCGTCCGCTCGATCCCGCCGACCCCGGTCTCCAGGCGAAGGGTCACGCTGGCCGCGCGCATCTCGCCCAGCAGCAGGTCGACGATCTGCCGGGCGGAGCCGTCGCAGAACAGCTGGCCCAGGGTCTTCTCATGCCAGGCGACGCCGTGGCGGTCGACCAGGGCGATGACATCGGCCGGCGTGTAGCGCCGCAGCGCCGAGATGCAGAAGCGGGGATTGCGCGACAGGAAGGCCGACGGCGCCGTGCGCCGGTTGGTGAAGTTGCAGCGCCCGCCGCCGGAGATGCGGATCTTCTCGCCCGCCGCCCCGGCGTGGTCGATCACCAGCACGCGGCGGCCGCGCTTGCCGGCCTCGATGGCGCACATCATCCCCGCCGCGCCGGCCCCGATCACCACCACATCGAATCGTTCCATCGCCGCGCTCCGTCCTCCCGCCCCCCTCATGCCACATCCGCCGCGCCGGGCCGCGCCTTGCCGAACGCCGGGCCCGGGACGTACAGGGGACGCCCGCCCGCTCCTGGATCGCCGATGGCCTGGACGAGAACCTACGACGAAGCCGAGCCGCAGCGGGTCAACCGCTGGCTGGCGCAGAACGGCGTCTGCTCGCGCCGCGAGGCGGAGGCCCTCATCGCCCAGGGCCTGGTCACCATCGACGGCGCCCCGGTCGCCGACGCCGGACGCAAGATCGAGCCGGGCCAGACCCTGACCCTGGCCGACGCGGCCAGCGAGCGACTCGAGGGCGCCCTGACCGTCATGCTGCACAAGCCGGTCGGCGTCGTCTCCGCCCAGCCGGAGGCCGGCCAGGTCCCGGCCGCCCGCCTGCTGACGCGCGAGGCGCTGGTGGGGGCCTGCGCCCAGATCCCCGGGCGCGACAGCCGCCTGGCGCCCGTGGGCCGGCTCGACATGGATTCCCGCGGGCTGCTGATCCTCTCCGAGGACGGCGTGGTGGCCAAGGCGGTGATCGGGCCGGAGTCGGCCCTGGAGAAGGAATACCGCGTGGCGGTGATCGGCGAGGTGAGCGAGGCGAAGCTGAGACGCCTGCGCCACGGCCTCGAGCTCGACGGCCGTCGCCTGCGGCCGGCCGAGGTGTCGGTGATCAGCGAGCAGCGCCTGCGCTTTGTGCTGCGCGAGGGGCGCAACCGGCAGATCCGGCGGATGTGCGACCTGGTCGACCTCAAGGTCGTCGACCTCTTCCGGGTGCGCATCGGCCCGCTCACCCTGGGCGGCCTTCGCGAGCGGCAATGGCGCGTCCTGACGGCTCAGGAACGCGCCGCGCTCATCACCGCCTCGGCGAGCGCCGCCTAGGGGCGGATCGCCTCCGACTACCTGAGCGCCGGCCGATCGTTGCGGTTGCCATTCAAGCAAATGCAGATGAGTATGGCTCGCAGGGACATCGCTCCGGCGCGTGGGCAGGCGCCGGCTCCAACCCCTCAGGGGAGCCAGGCCGCATGACCATCACGAGCTTCACGGTGGCCACCGCCGCCGACCTCAACGCCGACATCGCCCTGATCAACGTCGGCGGCGCCGACGCCGCGGCGGCGACCAGCTACAACTTCACCGTCAGCACAGATCTGACGCTGAACGCCGACATCACGCCGATCACCCTGACGGCGGGCGACAGCCTGACCATCACCGGCAACACCCTCGCCGGCGGCGGCAACGCCAACGCCGTCCTCGACGGCGGCGGGACCTGGCGGGGCTTCGTGGTCAACGCCGGCGCCGTGACTCTCGACAGCCTGCTCATCCAGAGCACCCGGGCGACCGGCGGCGCGGGCGGGGCCGGCGCCCAGGCCGGCGGCGGCGGGGCCGGCCTCGGCGGGGCGATCTTCGTCGGTTCCGCCGCCTCGGTGACGGTCAGCAACACGCGGTTCTCCGGCGCCTCGGCC
>CAIXWN010000223.1 GCA_903923135.1 uncultured Caulobacteraceae bacterium
AAAGCTTCCGGCGTCAATCACACCCCAGTTGAGGAAGTCGTGCTTGGTGTCGTGGGCGTAGACGTTGCCGTCGAAGATGTCGGTCACGCTGAACTTGCCAGCCGTGAGCACGAGGCGATTGGGGGCCTGGCGGCCGCCCAGCTGGTTCAGGTCCGGGTTGAGACGGTCGCTCTGACCGCCAAGATCGATCGTCTGGCGCAGAAACGCGCGCTGCAATCGCACGTAGGGCGTCGCCTTGCCGACTTTGTAGGCCTCGCCGCTGGGGAATCCCGCAACGCCCAGAGTGTTGCTCAGGCCGAACCCCTGGTCGATCTCGGGGTTCAGCCAGACCTCGGCCCCGGTCCAGGGCCGCGCCCCGGCGAACAGGGTGACGTCCACCGTCTCTCGCCCGCTGGCGACCGCCGCCAGGCTGTTTGCGCCGGCGTAAGGGGCGGTTAACGCCAGATGCCCCTGATCCACGACCGTCGCCTGGGCGTGGATCGCCCAGGACTGGACCGGGAAGCTCTCGCGGGTGTCAGGGGGCCCGGCCGCCGCCAGGCCCGGAGCCAGGAGCATTGCCGCCGCGGACAGAGCGCCGCGTTGGCGGCGGCGCGGGTTGCGAGCGGTCCTGTGCGTCAAGGTCATCGACCCAGCCCATGGCGCGGTATTGTGACGGCGAAATGACCCGGACGCGACAAACTGGCCGGACTTTGCGATCGGGCCTAGACTGTAGCCATGACCTCACGCGAGCCCGTGCTGAAGCCTGTCAGGATCGCAGATCTCCGGCCGACCCAGATCACCATCGGTCTGCGCGAGGTGGCCCAGAAGCGCAGGCGTTTCCAGGAGATGAGCGAGCTGGCCGGCGACAGTTTCCTGGGCCGGCATATGATCCCTACGGTGCTCGGGCCAAAGGGCCGCCACTACGTCATAGACAATCATCACCTGGCGCGGGCGCTCCATGATGATCGAGTCGAGGCTGTACTGGTCACGGTCGTCGCCGACCTGTCGACCCTGTCTAAGTCGTCGTTCTGGCGATTCCTGGATAATCGCACCTGGTGCCACCCCTATGATGCGGAGGGGCGCCGCACCGATTTCGACGCCATCCCCACGGCCATCGGCGTCTTGAAGGACGATCCCTACCGCAGTCTGGCGGGCGAGCTGCGCCATGCCGGCGGCTACGCCAAGGATGTCACCCCCTTCAGCGAATTTCTCTGGGCCGATTTTCTGCGCTCGCAGGTGAAGCCCAAGACCATCGACACCGATTTCGAGACCGCCTTGTCACGGGCGCTGATCCTCGCGAAATCCCGGGCGGCGTCGTTCCTCCCCGGGTGGTGCGGTCCCGATCCGATCATCTGAGCTCGCTGGCGAACCAGATCACGCCTGGCGGCGGCGGCCTGTCGAAGCTGGGCTCGGACAGACCATAGGCGCGATAGAAGCGGATGGCGCGGTGGTTGGCCTGGTTCACCCCAAGATGGGCTCCCGGCGAGCCCAATCCACGCACAGTCTGCAGCCATAGATCGATCAGCCGGCGTCCCAGCCCCTGGCCCTGCAGGCGGGGCAGCAGGTTGATGTGCAGGTGAGACGGGAACGCGGTGACCAAGGCCGTGCTGGCCCGGGGCGGCCGGTGGATCAGCCAACGAAGGCGATCATCGGGCGGCGCGGCAAAGTAGTCGCCGCCCGGATCGGCGTGGACCCGCCGCAGGGCGGGCCACCAGTCTGCCTCGAGCCGAGCCTCAAAAGCCCGGGTGTCGAGCGCCCCGACGATGTAGCCGGCGACGCCGTTAGCATCCTCGACGACAAAGGCCGTCTGCGGACTCAGGGTGGCGTAGGGCGCGGCGTAAACCTCACCCACCAGCCGTTTGTCGCGGTACATCGCAAATGCATCGGCCCCGGCGTCGCCCGTGGCCAGGGCGATCGCGTAAAGCGCCTCGATATCCGTGGGGCGAAACGGGCGGACTTCGACCATGATCCCTCTCCTGGCGACGGCCAACGTTGACGCGAGGGCCGTTCATCGATCCAACTGGGGTTCCGGATTTTGCGAGGCCCCTGCCGATGATGAGCCTCCTCGGCGTTCCTGTCCTGCTCATCGGACTGCTCGCGCGGTTCAATCCCCTGCTCGTGGTCACCGCCGCCGGCCTTGTCGCGGGCCTGGCCGGCGGTGTCGACCCGCTGACGCTGCTCGCCGCCTTCGGCAAGGCCTTCAACGACTCCCGGTACATCAGCGTCGCCTTCCTCATCCTGCCGGTCATCGGCCTGCTCGAGCGGTCCGGCCTGCAGGTCCAGGCACGGGCGGTGGTGTCGCGTCTGCGGGCGCTGACGGTCGGCCGTTTTCTCGTCGGCTACCTGGCCGCCCGCCAGGTTACGGCGTCGCTGGGCCTGTTGTCACTTGGCGGACACGCGGCGATGGTGCGACCGCTCATCGCGCCCATGGCCGAGGGCCTCGCGGACAGCCGGCTCGGGCCGACGAACGCCGCCCGCCGCCTCCTGGTGCGCGCCCACGCCGCCGCGGTCGACAACATCGGGGCCTTTTTCGGCGAGGACATTTTCGTCGCGCTGGGGTCGGTGCTGCTCATCCAGGCCGTTCTTCAGCAAAACCGAATCACCGTCGACCCTCTGAGGGTCGCCTTCTGGGCGATTCCGACGGCGCTCGTCGCTTTCGTTGTCCACGCCCTGCGACTGCTGGTCCTGGACCGAACCCTTTCAAGACGGGCGGTAAATTGATCCGCGTCGGCGCAGCGTACGCCGTGGCGGGCTTGCTGTTCGGCGCCATCGCCCTGCTCAGCGCCGCTGATCGCGGTCATCCGCGACGATGGCTTTCGAGCACGTTTTGGGGGCTGTTCTCGGCCAGTTTCCTGATCGGCGACGTCCTGGGCGACCTGGGCAACGGCGCGCTTGTTCTGGCGCTTGTGCTCATCGGCGGATGCGGCGGTCTGCGGGCCGGTCGTTCGTCCACAACCGGCGTCGCGGAGCGGGAGGCGATCGCCGCCCGCCTTGGCCCCCGACTGTTTCTGCCGGTGCTGATCGTCCCCTTGACCGCGTTGGCCGGCTCCCTCGCGTTCAAGGCTATCACCATAGCTGGCCGGCCTGTCGTCGAGCCCGCGCAGGTGACGGTGATTTCCCTGACCCTCGGGGTGATTCTTGCCCTGCTCGCCGCCGTCATCCTGGTCAAACCGCCCCTGGCGGCGCCGTTGCAGGAGGCTCGCCGGCTGATGGATTCGGTCGGTTGGTCGGCCATTCTGCCCCAGCTCCTCGCGGCCCTGGGCGCGGTGTTCGCCCTGGCCGGTGTGGGCCGGGCCGTCGGCGGCCTGGTCGGCCACTGGCTGCCGATGGACAGTCGGATCGCCGCCGTCGCCGCCTACGGGCTGGGCATGGCCCTGTTCACCATGATCATGGGCAATGCGTTCGCCGCCTTTCCGGTCATGGTGGCGGCGATCGGGGCGCCCATTCTTGTCGGCCGCTTCGGCGGCGACGCCGCGGTGATCGGCGCCATGGGTATGCTGTGCGGCTATTGCGGGACCCTTATGACCCCCATGGCGTCCCACAATATCGTGCCCACCGCGCTTCTGGGGCTGCCGCCCGGCGCGGTGATCCGCGCCCAGGTCCCGACGGCGATTCTGGTGCTGCTCGCCACGGTGACACTGATGTGCCTACTGGCTTTCAGGACGTGGGCGGCATGACGGGGCTCGACCGCGTGGCGGCTTCGGGACTGGCGCGGGCGGCGCTGGGCCATGTAGCCCGCGAATATCCCAATGTGCTCGTGCAGGTTCTGACCGGGCCCGACGACCTGGGCGCGCCCAGCGCCCTGCATCCGATCTTCTACGGCAGCTACGACTGGCACTCCTGTGTGCACGGCCACTGGCTTCTTGCCGTATTGCTGCGCCGCGAACCACACTTGGCCGAGGCTCCGGCGATACGTTCGCACTTCGACCAGGCCTTCACCCCGCAGAAGGTCGCCGGCGAACTGGCCTATCTCGACCGTCCCGGCGGAGCCGGTTTCGAGCGGCCCTACGGCTGGGCCTGGCTGCTGATGCTGGCGGCGGAACTGCGCCGTCATGACAGCCCGCAGGGCGCCGCATGGGATCTTGCCCTGCGCCCCCTGGCGGCGGGTTTCGCCGGCCGCTTCCTGGCGTTTCTGCCCAGGGCCGACTACCCGGTGCGAGCGGGGGTGCATTCCAACACCGCCTTCGCCCTCGCTCTTGCCCACGAATACGCCCGGGTGGCGGGGGAAGGGTCGCTGGCGCGGCTGCTCGAGGCGAAGGCGCGGGACTGGTACGGCCAGGACGTGGACTGCCAGGCCTGGGAGCCCTCGGGCGACGACTTTCTGTCTCCCGCCCTGGTCGAGGCGGAGTTGATGCGTCGCGTGCTGCCTGCCGAGGCGTTCACCGTCTGGCTCGCGAGGTTCCTGCCCCATCTGCGGGAGGGGCGACCGGCCACCCTGTTTCGGCCGGCGCGGGTGAGCGACCGGTCCGATGGCAAGATCGCTCACCTCGACGGTCTCAACCTCTCGCGGGCTTGGTGTTGGCGGGGAATCGCCCGGTCGGCGGGCGACCACGCGTTGAGCACATTGGCCGCCACGGCGGCGGATGCGCATCTGGCGGCCAGCCTGCCCCATGTGACCGGGGACTATATGGGCGAGCACTGGCTGGCCAGTTTCGCCCTGCTGGCCCTGCTGGCCTGAGCCTGTCGGGCGCAAGGTCGTCCCCAGACCTCGGCCGCCGGGGCTGCGACCGGCAACTCAAGGACTGTGGGGCGGGTAGGCAGGGTGTCTCCTAGGTCGGGGCGCCTCGGGTCCTGGAGGGGCAGACCTTGGCGCGAAAGGGCTCGGGGCGGCTCCCTTCGGGCGCGTGTTGGGCTATTGAAGCGGGCTCCGAGGCGAGAGGCGAGGCCGACAGGATGAAAAGCCGCTGGAACGAAACCGATGCGCGCGACGCCGTCGAGCGATACGCCCGCGCCGGGGTCGCCGAGGACCTCGCCCTGCGCACCTACAGCGCGCGCCTTCTCGGCGCCGACCCCAGCCTGGTCCTGCATGGCGGCGGCAACACCTCGGTCAAGACCACGGCAGTGGATCTGTTCGGCGAACCTGTTGATGTGCTCTGCGTCAAGGGGAGCGGCTGGGATCTGGCGACCATCGAGCCTCCGGGCCATCCGGCGGTTCGCCTGACGCCGCTGCGCCGTCTGCGCGACCTCGACAGGCTTTCGGACGAGGACATGGTCAATGCCCAGCGGCAGAACCTGATGAACCCCTCGGCGCCCAACCCGTCGGTCGAGACCCTGTTGCACGCGTTCATTCCGGAAAAATTCATCGACCATACCCACGCCCTGGCCGTGCTGGCCCTGGCCGATCAGCCAGATGCCGAGGCCCTCATCGCTGCGGTCTACGGGGACCGCGTCGCGTGCGTGCCCTATGTCATGCCTGGTTTCGATCTCGCTCGCCGCGCCGCGGAGATCTGGGAGTCTCACGTGGCTCTGGAAGGTCTGGTCCTGATCAACCACGGGATTTTCTCCTTCGGCGCGACGGCGCGGCAGAGCTACGAGCGGATGATTGATCTGGTGAGCCTCGCCGAGGCGCGCCTTGCCCCCGTCGCCCGCCCTCCCGCCCAGGCGGCGAGGCCCGCGGCGCCGGCCGACGAGGTGCTGCCCTTGCTCCGGGGTGTGCTCAGCCAGGTCGCCGGCGATCGCTGGCCATCGCACTGGATTCTCGACCACCGCGCGGACGAGACGGTCATGGCTCTGGCCAACGATCCCCGGCTCGCCGACTGGGCCGGGCGCGGGGTCGCCACCCCCGATCACGTCATCCGCACGAAGGCGCGGCCTCTGGTCCTGCCAGCGCCCTCAGGGGATCTCCGCGCCTGGCGGGGGACCGCGGTCGCCGCGGTGTCGGCGTTCATCGCCGACTATGAGGCGTATTTCCGGCGAAACGCCGCCCGTTTCCCCACCGGGAAGACCCAGCTCGATCCTCTGCCCCGGGTCATCGTCGCGCCCGGGTTCGGCCTGGCTGGCGTCGGCCGCTCCGCGCCAGACGCGGCGGTGACTGCCGACGTGGCGCAGTCCTGGGCGGCCACCGTCCTTGCCGCCGAATCCGTTGGCCGCTTCACACCTGTCGGCGAAGCCGACACCTTCGACATGGAGTACTGGTCCCTCGAGCAGGCCAAACTCGGCAAGTCCGCCGAGAGGCGGCTGGAACGACATGTGGTTGTGGTCACCGGCGGGGGAGGCTCCATCGGGGCGGCGGCGGCGCGGGCGTTCGCCGCTGAAGGGGCGCAGGTTGCGGTGCTGGACCTCGACGCCGCCGCGGCGTTGGCGGTCGCCCGCGGCCTCGGTCGGGCCGCGTTTGGCCTGGGCTGCGATGTCACCGATCCGACCGCCGTCGAGCTGGCGTTCGCCGCCGTCAACGCCCGCTGGGGTGGGGTCGATATCGTTGTCTCCAACGCCGGGACCGCCACGGCCGGAGCGATGGTCTCGCTGAGCGACGACCAGCTCAGATCGAGCTTCGACATCAATTTCTTCGCTCATCAGACGGTGGCCCGGGCGGCTGTGCGCGTCTTCAGGGCCCAGGGCATGGGCGGCGCGCTGCTGTTCAATGTCTCGAAACAGGCGCTGAATCCCGGCCCTGATTTTGGCGCCTACGGGACCTCGAAAGCGGCGCTTCTGGCCTTGATGCGGCAGTACGCCCTCGAGCATGGCGCCGACGGCGTACGGGTGAACGCCATCAACCCCGACCGGATCCGCTCGGGACTGCTCTCCGAAACGATGATCGCCGCCCGCTCCGCCTCGCGCGGTGTCGACGCCGCAACCTATATGGCTGGCAATCTTCTGGGCGAGGAGGTCACCGCCGAGGACGTCGCCCAGGTCATGGTGTTCGCGGCCATGATGCGTCGCACAACGGGTGCGGTCATTACAGTCGACGGCGGCAACGTCGCCGCCATGGTCCGCTGACGACAGCGTGGCGGGAGTTGGGGTTCGGCCGCCGGGCGGCGACCGGCCCGGGACCTGACGTCAGGACGTCGGGCAGCCGGAGAACTCGCCGACCCTGGCAACCGTCAGGGTGGCAAGATTGAGGTGTTGCAGGGGAGCCATGGAAGAGCGGCCCTCGCCCGTGAACAGATCGATCCGGCCGCGGTGGATACCGCCGCCGACGTCCGAGGCGAACCAGTAGCCGTCATGCAGGCGTCCGTCGGGCATCGGCAGGCCGACCGTTTCCTTGATGAACAGCAGACTGTGGCGTTTCACATCAATTCCGTCGACGGCGGCGGTTCGCATGGGCACGACCTTGCAGCCCAGGGAATCGTGCCCGTGAATGCCGTGGCCGCCGAGGTGATAGAGGGTGGCCTTGAGGCCGAAGGTGTCGAGGAAGGGCTGGACCTTGGCGGCCACCTGGCCGACCAGATCACCGATCGGATCAGGCGCGTCCGCTCTCGCCGCACTGAGCGGCAAGGCGATCGCCAGAGCGGCGAGAGAGGCCAGGAATGGCTTCAAGACGGACAACTCCGCGACGCCCGAAGGCTACCCTGAGGCACACTAGACACATCCTACAGATGAGGCAACCCGCTCGGGGTGCGACAGAATCTTTCGGCATGGATATGGCGGTCCTGCGGCCAATGCAGTTGAGATTTGATCTCGAAATGCCCGAATTTTCAGCAATGTGTTGTTTGTGTCCACTCTTCTTCGATAAGCGATATTGAGCAGCGCTTTCGATTTCACTCAACCGTACAGAGGTGTCCGAAAGTTGCACTTCGTGATTTTGAAAACTTTAATACATCTTTAATCGCCGCCGTTTCCCCCGCTTGACCGTCGGGCGGGCCTACCCCCATGAAGACATCATGATTGGTTTTCTCAGGGGCGCGGGCCTCGCCGGCGTTTTCGCCATAAACTGCCTGACATCGGCCCCGGCGCTGGCCTGGGGCGCATCGGGGCACCGGCTGATCGGGCGTGAGGCGGTGGCGTCCCTGCCGGCGGAACTGCCGGCGTTCCTGCGGACGACATCGGCTGTCGACGCCGTAGGCGAACTGGCGCGGGAGCCCGACCGCTGGAAGGATTCCGGCCGCACCCACGACGCCGACCGCGATCCGGCCCACTTCCTCGACCTGGACGATGACGGAAGCGTCTTCGGCGCCGTGGCGCTCAACGCCCTTCCCGAGACCCGCGGCGGCTATGATTCGGCTCTGCGCAAGGTCGGCGCCGACAGCTGGAAGGCGGGCTATCTGCCCTACTCGATCGCCGACGGCTGGCAGCAGCTCGCCAAGGATTTCGCCTACTGGCGGGTGGACGCCGCGGCCGCGGCCGGGGTCGCCGACATCGCTCACCGCAGTTGGTTCGGCAGCGATCTGGCGCAGCGTCAGGCGCTGATCCTGCGCGATCTGGGCGTGCTGGCGCACTATGTCGGCGACGGAAGTCAGCCGCTCCACGTCTCGACCCACTTCAATGGCTGGGGCCCAGCCGCCAATCCGGAAGGTTTCACCCAGGCGCGTGTGCACGCCGTCTTCGAGGGTGAGTTCGTCCGCAATTCCGTTGACGCACGAGCGGTGCGCGCCGCCATGCCGGCTTACGTCGACTGCCATTGCGACATAGCCGCCTGGACAGTCGCCTACCTCACGGCCACCCAACGCCAGGTCGTCCCCTTCTACCGGCTCCAGAAGGCCGGCGGATTCGTCGGCGGCGACGCCCGCGGGGCGGCGTTCGCCGCCGCTCGGCTGGGGGCCGGCGCTGCGGCCCTGCGCGATCTGGTCGTCGACGCGTGGCGGGCCAGCGCCACAGGCCGGGTCGGCTGGCCGGCGGTCGCCGTGACCGATGTTGAGGCCGGTCGTGTCGATCCTTACGACTCGCTTTTTGGCAGCGACTGAATTCGGCGCGGCGCGCGCGAGGCTTTTTGGCCGCCGTCAGCCAAAAAAGCCTGAATCGTGGCCTAGAATCAAACCAGTGGGGCTGGATTGACGCTTCGGATGCCTCTGGTCTGGAGGGACCGGGCGCCGGCACGGAAGGGTTGCTGCATGACCGAGTGTGTGATCATCGACGGCAAGGCCCGGGCCGACGCCCTGCGCGCCAGCGTGACGGCGCAGGTCGCACGCCTCAGGGCCGAGTATGGACTTCAACCCGGCCTGGCGGTGGTGCTGGTCGGCGATGACGCGGCCAGCCAGGTCTATGTGCGCTCCAAGGGCGAACAGAGCCTCGCGGCGGGCATGCATTCGGTCACCCACCGCCTCGCGGTCGACACCTCACAGGCTGAACTCATCGACCTGGTGGAGCGCCTAAACGCTGATCCGCTCATCCACGGTATCCTGGTGCAGCTGCCCCTGCCTGCCCATCTCGACGCCGGCGCCGTCCTCGAGCGGCTCAACCCGGCCAAGGACGTCGACGGGCTGACCATGGTGAACGCCGGTCGTCTGGCCAGCGGGCTCGACGCCCTGACGCCGTGTACGCCCCTGGGGTGCCTGATCCTGCTCCGCGAGGCTCTGGGCGTCCTGTCCGGACGCAACGCTGTGGTGCTGGGACGGTCGATACTGGTCGGCCGACCGGTCGCCGGCCTGCTGTTGGCCGAGAACTGCACTGTGACGATCGCGCATTCGAAGTCGCGGGATCTTCCGTCCATCTGCCGACAGGCCGACATCCTGGTGGCGGCGGTCGGTCGACCGGAAATGGTGAAGGGCGACTGGATCAAGCCGGGGGCCGCGGTCATTGACGTCGGCATCAACCGGGTGCCGTTCCGTGACCCCGTTCAGGCGGCCCTGGGCAAGACCAAGCTGGTGGGCGACGTGGCCTTCAAGCAGGCCAGGCAGGTCGCCGGCTGGCTGACCCCGGCGCCTGGCGGCGTCGGACCGATGACGGTGGCGTGCCTGCTGCGGAACACGCTCACGGCCGCGGCCCGCGGAGCCGGCCTCGACCTGGCGGCGCCGTGAAGGAGACCAAGGCCGCCCGCCGCAAGACCGTCGCCAGGCCCAAGCCCCGGGCGCAGTGCGCCGCCCTGCCGTGGCGCTTCGCCGACGGCCTGGAGATTCTGCTGGTCACTTCGCGGGACACCGGCCGCTGGGTGATTCCCAAAGGCTGGACGATGAAATCGAAGACCCGGCGTGAAGCCGCCGCTCTGGAGGCCATCGAGGAGGCCGGGGTCGAGGGGCGCATGGCCCGGAAGGCGGCGGGCGCCTACGACTACATGAAGGTGCTGCGCTCCGGAGACAGCCAAGCGTGCCGGGTGACGGTCTATCCCCTCGAGGTGCTCGTCCAAAGGGACAGCTGGCGGGAGCAGGATCAACGCAGCACCCAATGGTTCGGTTGGGAGGCTGCGGCCGCCGCGGTTCACGAGCCCGGCCTGACCCGGATCATCCACAGGTTCGCCCGCGGTCAGATCGCTGGCGGGGTGCCGGAAGCCGCCGCGGATCCTGCGACAGTTGTGTCAGCCCTGCCGCCTGAAAGCTAGGCGGGCGGGGAGGCTAGCCCTGGCCCCTGGCGTTGGCCCAGGTGGTGATCTGGCCGAGGACCGTCGCGACCGCTGCGTCGAACGCCTCGGCGATGGCGTGCACGGAGTTCGAACCGGCCGCGGATGTGGCCTGGAAGACCCGGCTGCCGCCGTTGGCGGGATCCTTCCGATCTACGAGCGCCGCGTAGACCTCGATCGCCACCGTCGGCGCCGATCCCGGTCCGTGAGCGTAGCGGGCCTCGAATGTCCGCACGTCCAGTTTGAGCACAAGATCCGCCGCACTGGGCTCGCCCTGCGCCAGCAGCCGCGCCTGACGGCCCTGAGTCTGGAACGCCCGGGTGACGGCCGCCTCGAACAGCGAACTCGCCGAAGTCACCCAACGGGCTCCGCTGATATAGGCGGTGCGGTCGCCGGTGACGGTGAGGATGCGATCCGTGGCCGCGGCGCGGTCGAAGCTGATAGGCGCGGCGCGGACAGTGAAGCGGGGGCCGGTCGCCACTGACGGCGTCGCCGGTGCGACGGTCGCAGAGCCGGCTCCGAAGCGGTACATCTGAACCGGTTTCTCCTTGGGCAGTAGCGAGATGCAGCCGGACAGGCAAAGCGCGGCGATGCCGAGGACCGCCGCGTGGACTGTGGCGGACCGTGACGTCAGGTTCATGGTTTCACCTCGATTTCCTTGGCCGGCGCCTTGCCGATGACCCCGCGCGGGTTGGTCTGCACTTCGCCGAGCACCTGATCGAGGTGATCCGTGGCGCGTTGCAGGCTCTCGATGGTGGTGGTGAGTTGCGGCAGGCCGGTGGTGGCGAAGGACTCGGTCGGCCCCTCCAGCTTGTTCAGGGTTGCGCGCAGGGCTTTGGCAGCCTCCTGGATCTCTCCGGCCGCGTCGGCCAGCCTGACCAGGGTCTTGCGCCCGTCGCCGTCCACCAGCCCCTGGCTGGACTTAGCCAGGGCGGAGATCTGTTTGGTGGCGTCATCGGCGTCCTGCAGGGTCTTCTGGGCGTCGGCGATGATCGACTTGCGCTCGCGCAGTTCGGCGGTCACCGCCTGAACGTCGCTGAGGGTGGCGCTGAGCGTCTTGATATTCTCGTCCGAGAAAATGCGATTGATGCGGTCAAGCGCCTCGACCGTGCGCTGGACCACGAAACCGCCGCCGGCAAGCAGGTCGGACAAGGCGTCGCGCTGGCTGGCCATGCGCGGAATCTGCCCTTCCTTCACGGTGTCCTTCAGCAAGGGCTTGGACGCCGTTCCGGCAGTGATCTGGATATAGTTGACCCCGGTGATGCCAAGGGGCTCCAGCGTCGCATAGGAATCGGCGCGGATCGGCACGTCGGAGGTCACCCGCGAGCGGGCCACCACCAGGCGTGGATCCTGGGGGTCCAGGGATATGCGGCTGACGTCGCCGACCTTGATGCCGTTGAAATGCACCTCGCCGCCCTGGGAAAGACCCCGCACCGGTCCTTGAAACACGATGTCGTAGACGTCGTAGTCGCGGCTGAACTTGCGGCCGGCCAGCAGCACGGCGAAGACCACCAGCGCCACCAGCAGGATCGTCGAAGCCAGTCCGACCAGGGCGTAATTTGCGTTGCGCTCCATCAGCCGCGTTTCCCCGCTGTCCTCAGTTCGCTGACGCCGGAGGCGGCGCGGCCTCGGGCCCCATGAAAGTAGCTCTGGATCCAGGGGTGGTCGAACGCTTCCAGTTCGCGCACCGGCGCCATGGCCACAACCTTCTTGTCCGCGATCACGGCCACCTGATCGGTAATCTCGTAGAGGCTGTCCAGGTCGTGGGTGATCATGAACACCGTAAGCCGCAGTCCGTGGGAGAGTTCATCGATCAGCGTGTCGAACGCGGCGGCGCTGATCGGGTCGAGGCCGGAGGTGGGTTCGTCGAGGAACAGCAGTTCCGGATCCAGAGCCAGGGCGCGCGCCAACGCCGCGCGTTTGATCATGCCGCCGGAGAGTTCGGCGGGTTTCAGCGCTCCCGCGTCGGCCGGCAGGCCGGCAAGGGCGATCTTCAAATCGGCCAGCTCGCCGATCTCCACCTTGCTCATGCGCGTGTGCTCCAGCAGCGGCGCCGCCACATTCTCCCTGACGGTCAGGTTGGACCACAGGGCCCCGCGTTGGAACAGCACGCCCCAGCGGCGCTCGATGGCGGTCCACTGCCGCCGTTTGGCGGAGCTGATGTCCTGTCCAAAAATCTTTACCGTGCCAGCCTGCGGCTGGCGTAGGCCGATGATGGTGTTGAGCAGGACGGACTTGCCCGAGCCCGAACCCCCGACCACGCCGACCACCTGGCCACGGGGTATCACCAGATCCAGGCCGTCGTGCACGACGTTGGCGCCAAAGCGGGAGAGAAGGCCCCGCACCTCGATAGGCGGCCCTTCCTCGTCCAGTACCGCTTCGACCGGGGCGCTCATACGGCGAGTTTCATGTAGATCAGGGCGAACACCGCATCGATGAGGATCGCCGAGAAGATCGCCTGAACGACCGCCGAGGTCACGTGACGGCCGAGCGATTCCACATCCCCGCCGACGTCCAGGCCCTGACGGCAGCCGATTCCGGCGATCACCACGGCCATCACCGGCGCCTTGGACATGCCCACCCAAAAATGGGTGATGCCGACGTTGTCGACCAGTCGCTGGAAAAAGACGGTCGGACTGAGGTTCAGCACGGTGGTGGTGACCACCAGACCACCCGCCAGACCCGCCAGGGTCGCCACGAACACCAGCAGGGGGATGGTGAAGAGCAGCGCCAGGAAGCGTGGGAACACGAGAGCGTCGAAGGGGTCGATGCCGAGAACCTGCATGGCGTCGATTTCCTGGTTCATCTTCATCGAGCCGATCTCGGCGGCGAAGGCCGAGGCGGAACGGCCGGCCAGGAGCAGGGCCGTGATCAGCACATTGAATTCGCGCAGCACAGAGATGCCGATCAGTTCGACGGCGAAAACCTGGGCTCCGAACTGTCGCAGCAGATTGGCGCCCAGCAGGCCCACGACGGCCCCGATGAAGAAGGTGGTCGTCGCCACGATAGGGATGGCGTCCAGGCCCGCCCGTTCGGCCAGGGCGAACGCCGCCGCCCAGCGCACTCGCCGGGGGTTGGTGATCGCCCGGCCGATTGCCGTGAGCAGATGGCCGTTGAAAACATTGATGTCGAGGAAGGTCAGGCCGAGGTCGACCACGCCGCGGCCTATGCGCTCGAACAGATCATGCAGCAGCCGGCCGGGCTTGCGCGGCTCGGGCGTTCGGTCGGCCGCCGCGGTGACCATCGCCAGAAGGCGTTCAACGTCGGGCGAAGCGACGATGCGCGCCTTGCTTCCGAGGCTGCGGACGACGCGAAGGACTCCATACACGCCGGAGGTGTCGTAACGCCCGATCCCGGTAAGATCGATGGTCGCATCCGGCTGGTCCTGAAGGCTTTCGGCCAGCCGCTCCGAGGCGTCGGCCATTTGCACGGCGGTCCAGTCGCCGGTCAGGACCGCGGTGGCCCCGTCGGCGGAGGTTTCGACTCGAAAATCGGCGGCCTGGGGCATTCGTCGTCGAGGTCCGGCGGGCGCGTCTGGTCGGTCCGTCGGAAGCGGCGGGCCTGTGCAGAAACAACCCTAGCAGAGCGGCGCCAAACAGCCAGCACCCAGCGGTCGGCAACGGCTGGACGGCCTTCAGGTTCCGCGGGATCTCGGAGCGTGGGTGATCCGCAGCAGGTTTGCCGCACCCGGGGCGCCCTTCGGCGGGCCGGCCACGATGAGCACGCGGGCGCCGGGTGCGGCGAGGCCCAGGTCGGCGGCCATCCTGGCCGCCCCGTCGGTCATCTCCTCGATGTCCCGTGGCTGCTCGGCGACCCGCGGTTCGAGGCCCCATACCAGGCCGAGGGCGCGGGCGACGCGGGTTTCGTGGGTGATGGCGAGCACCGGATGGATGGGGCGTTCACGGGCCACGCGGCGGGCCGTGGCGCCGCTGTTCGTGTAGGCCACCAGACAGGCGGTGGAGCGCGCCTGGGCCGCCCGGGTGGCCGCGGCGATCAGGGCGTCCACATCCTCGTCCGCGTCCTCCCCATGTTCGGCGCGCATCAGGTCGGGCCAGCTGGGATCGGCCTCCACGCGCCGGATGATGGCGTCCATGATCGTCACCGCCTCGCGCGGCCAAAGTCCCGAGGCGGTCTCGGCTGACAGCATCAGGGCGTCAGCGCCCTCATAGACGCCATTGGCCACGTCCGAGGCTTCGGCGCGGGTGGGGGAGGGGCTGGTGGTCATCGATTCCAGCATCTGGGTGGCGATGATCACCGGAATGCCCCGTCGGCGCGCAGCGCGCACGATGGTCTTCTGGGCGACGGGCACCTCCTCAGGCGCCAGCTCAACTCCCAGATCGCCGCGGGCGACCATGACCCCGTCGCTGGCGTCCAGAATGGCCTCCAGATTCGCCAGGCCGGCGGGCTTTTCGATCTTGGCCAGGATCGCGGCGCGCCCGTTCACCAGCCGCCGCAGGTCGGCCATGTCGGCGGGATGCTGGACGAAGGAGAGGGCCACCCAGTCGACGCCGATCCGTAGGGCGAAATCAAGGTCCGCCCGGTCCTTATCGGTCAGGGCCGGCACTGGGATGGTGACCCCGGGGATGGCCAGGCCCTTGTTGTTCGACAGGCGCTCGCCCGCCACCACCTCGCAGTCGGCGAAGCCGGGACCGGATCGGCGCACCACCAGCCGGGTCTTGCCGTCGTCAAGCACGACGAAAACGCCCGGCCTCAGGATCCTGAACACCTCCGGGTGTGGCAGCTCGACGCGGCGCTCATCTCCCGGCGCGGTGTCGAGATCCAGCCTCAGGGCGTGGCCGGCGGCGATGGCGATGCCACCGTCGCGGAACCGGCCGAGGCGGAACTTGGGGCCCTGAAGGTCGGCCAGCGCGGCCAGCGGACGACCGATCGCGGACTCGGCCAGGCGCACGTCGGCCAAGGCGTCGGCGTGATCCTGGTGCGCGCCATGACTGAAGTTCAGCCGGAATACGTCCACGCCCGACCGTGCCAGCTCCAGCACGCGGTCGGCGCCGCGGCTGGCGGGGCCAAGGGTGGCGACGATGCGGGTGTGGCGATGACGGATCATGCGCCGGCCTGTAGCCCAAAAGCCGCCCCTCGGCGAACGCCGTTCGCCGGGCCCCGCTATTTCGTCAGTACGCCGGTCGCCTGATCCAGTCGGGCGCTCGCCGCCTCGAGCACCGCGGCCGTGCGGGCGATGAAGGCACTCGCCTCGCTCCAGCGGCGACCCTCGATGGCCTCGCGGACTCCGGGCAAGGTCTTGGCGCCATAGCCGGTCAGCAGGCCCGGAGCGTAGATCAGGTGCCGATACCATGGCCGTCCCGGCAAGCCTTCCGGATCCGTGAGCGTCTGTTCGAGACCCTGCAGCAGCGCATCCGCCGCAGCCCCCCTGTCCGCCGTGGGGGCTGTCGCGGCGGCCTGGTCATAGGCGTGGGCGCTGGCGGTCAGCCGCGTGACCGCCCCGTCCAGAGCGGCGAAGTCCAGAGTCGGCGCGATGCTCTCGCGCTCGGGCGGGCCGGAGCTGAGCGTCGGGTCGTCCGCAAGGGCGAAGGCTTTCTGATCGAGAAGTCGGTCCTGGGTGACAGCGTGCTCGCGCCCGGTGGCCACCAGTTTCTTCAGTTCCTCTGTCTGGGCGGCGACGCTGGAGGCGAGGTCTGCGAACTGGAAGGGGGCCAGGTCGGCGTTGGCGGCCCTCAGCACCAGCCGCCCGGCGGTCTTGGCGAGGACGACGCTGTAGGCGAAGCCCGGATCGCTGAAGCGTTCGAAATGCTCGAACGTGTCATAGGCCGAGTGATAGACTCCGCCCGACTGCCCCTCGCCGGCGAAGCCGAAATTTATCGAGGCGATACCCAGATGCTGAACGAAGGGGGTGTAGTCGGAGCCCGATCCGAGATCGCCCACCGGCAGGTCGCCGCCATCCCGGGCGATCTTCGCCCAGGTCTTTTGCTCGGGCGTGGCGTCCGACGCCAGCCCCCGCACCTGCATCGCCGCGAGGGCGCGGTCGCGGACGCTGACGCCGGTCTCCGGATCGGTGACGGTGGAGGTGGCTTCGTCAAACAGTCGGCGCAGCGAATAGCTGGTCTCGGCGCTCAGCACGCCACGGTTATTGCCGTCGGTGTTGATGTAGACCACGGCCTTGTTCTGCAACTCGCGGGCGTGGGTTTCGGCCCATTCGGTGGACCCCAGCAGACCGGGCTCCTCGCCGTCCCAGCTGGCGTAGACCAGGGTGCGCGCCGGCCGCCATCCCGTCCGGGCCAGGGCGCCGATCGAACGGGCTTCCTCCATGAGCGCGATCTGACCGGAAAGCGGGTCCTCTGCGCCGAACACCCAGCCGTCGCGGTGGTTGCCGCGCACAACCCATTTGTCCGGTTCGCGCGCGCCCTTCATCACGGCGATGACGTCGTACAGCGGCTTCTGGTCCCAGTTCGACAGGACCAGCATGTGGGCCGACACGCCCGATCCGCCCACGTGATAGGTAATCGGCAGCGCGCCCCGCCAGCCGCGGGGGGCCACCGGTCCGCCCAGGGCGGCGAGAAAGGGCCTGGCTTCCCCCCAGGAGACGGGCAGAACCGGTATCTTCAGGATGGTCTTCGCCTCCGCCAGGGGGATGCGCGGCGCGCCTTCGACCGCGCCGTAGCCGGGCGTGAGGGGATCGCCCGGCTCGACAGGCAGGTCCTGAACCGAACCCCGCTGCAGACCCGTTTCAGGCCGATAGGCGCCGGCCGGATAGGCGTCGCCGGCGCCGTAACCGTCGTCGGCCGGGTCGGAGTAGATGATGCAGCCCACGGCGCCGTGCTCCTGGGCCAGTTTGGGCTTGAGGCCCCGCCAGCCGGCGCCGTAACGGGCGATGACGATCTTGCCCTTCACGTCCAGGCCCAGGCGTTGCAGGGCGTCATAGTCGGCCGGCATGCCGTAGTTCACATAGATCAGTGGCGCGGTGACGTCCCCGTCGCCGCCATAGGCGACATAGGCGGGCAGGCCGCCGGACTGGTGGGCCGAACTGTCGTCGCCGGGTATGGCCGGTTCGGTGAGGGTGGCCTTGAACGGGTGGGGGCCGAGCAACTCGAGGCCCTCGGCCCTGGGCGTCGGGTAGAGCACGTTGAACACCTCGATGTGGGCGTCCCAGCCCCAGGCCCTGAACTGGGCCAGGGTGAACTCGGCGTTGGCCTTGTCGTGCGGCGAGCCCACCTGGTTGGGTTCGGCCGCCATCAGACGCAGGCGTTCGCGGATCGCCGCGGCGGACAGGCCTGCGTCGAAGCGGCCTTCCAGATCGCGCTCGACCTGGGTTGAGGTCGCCGAGAAGCCGAGCATCGCTTTCGGCTCGGCCGCCACGGCGGTCCCAGCCAGCGCGGCCAACGCGGCGCTGCAGAACAGCCTGTTGAAGCGAGTCTTCATGGATGGGGTCCCCGGAATTCGGCGTCGGAAGACGACCTAGGCCAAACTCCGACCAGATGGAATCATCTGGTCGGAGATAATTTGCCCTGGATACACACCCGTAGAGCCCGCTTCACCGTCCGCATCTGTTCCGTGCGAATGTTCCGTGCGAACGGATCGGGCTCTACGGCCCTCCGCGGAACGACGCCAAACGCTCGCCGTCGAACCGGCCGACTGTGGCGCGGGCGCCCCATCGGCCAGCATAAAACCACAACCGCTTTCTACGCATTGCTCCTGTATCGCGTTTTGCTATAAGCCCGGCTCTCGCGATCGGGTGGGGTCGGCGAGCCAAGGGTGTGAGGCGTCGATGCAGAAGTCTTTCACGGATTTGAAGGAACCCGACTACGTTCCGTCGGAAGAGGAGCCGTTCATGAATGAACGGCAGCTCAATTTCTTCAAGAAACGCCTGCTTGACTGGAAAGACGATATCCTGCGCGAAGCGCGCGAAACGGTCAGCCACCTTCAGAAAGAAACGGAAAATCATCCTGATCTGGCCGACAGGGCGTCTTCCGAAACTGACCGTGCTCTTGAGCTTCGGACACGCGATCGCCAACGAAAGCTGATCTCCAAAATCGATGAGGCCCTGCGGCGAATCGATGATCGCGACTACGGCTATTGCGAAGAAACCGGCGAGCCGATCGGCCTAGCCCGTCTGATGGCGCGGCCGATCGCCACTCTGGGTCTTGAGGCTCAGGAACGGCATGAGCGGCGCGAACGCGTTCACCGCGACGACTAGACGCGTCGGCGGGGCCTGCCCCCTATTGCGGGCGGCGGCATTCGGCCATCCTTGACCGCGCCGTTTCATCGTGGGGAGTCCAGTGGGGGCTGTTCTGTCGAAAGTCGCCGCCGCCGGGAGTGAACACCTGACCTCCCCGCCCCGCGCACGCCTGGCGTTCCGTGTGGGCGTGGTCGGGCATCGGCCCAATCGTCTGCCGGGAGACGAGACCGGGCAGGACGCCATTCGCGACCTCGTGTTCGCCGTGCTTGAGGCGGTCCGCGATGGCGTCGAGGCGTTTCGCAGCGAGCCCGATGCGACGCTCTACGATGTTGGACCGGCGATCCTGCGGGCGATTTCCCCCCTCGCTGAAGGCTCTGACCGCGAATTCGCGGAGGCGGCGATCGAACTCGGATACGCCCTGTGCTGTCCCATGCCCTTCCCGCGGGAGGAATACGAAAAGGATTTCGTCGGCGACCAGGCCCAGGAGTCGGCCTCGCTCGAGCGCTTCCGTGGCATTCTCGAGCAGGCGGCCACGGGGCCGGGGCTTAGCACCTTTGAGCTCGACGGCGCCCGGGATGACGAGGGCGCGGCCTACGGGGCGGCCGGCCGACTGGTGTTGAACCAGTCTGACCTGCTGGTGGTGGTGTGGGACGGCGGCAAGCCGCGCGGCGACGGCGGCACGGTGCAGACTCTCCGGGAGGCGATCAGCTATCATGTCCCGGTTCTGTGGATCGACGCCCGGGCGCCGTTCGGCTGGAGCCTCCTGCGCGAGGCCGCGCAACTGGACTGCCTGGATGGCGAATCGCCCTGCGCCCTGCCGTGGTCGGCGCCGGACACCGACGGCCGGCGGCTCAACCAGGCGGTCCGCGATCTGGTCTGTCAGGAGCTGCGGCTGCCGACCCAGCCGCCGCAGACCGAGCGCCCGGAGGAAAACCGGCGGCACGCCATCGCTTACTTCCAGGAGTCGCGGCCGCGGCGGAACCCGTTCTTCCACTGGAAGCTGTTCCGCAACCTGCTCGGATCCGGCCGTCTCACTTTGCCCGCGATCGGCGTGTCGCCCTTCATCGATCAGGTCCGTCAGGCCTGGCCGGTTCTCGCCAGCGACGTCGCCTCGGGTCGCGACCCGCCGCCGCCGGTCATGGCCGAGGTGAACGCCAGCCTGCGGGGTCACTACGCCTGGTCGGACAAGCGCGCAGACCTCTATGCGGACGCCCACCGCAGTACCAACATCATCACCTCGCTGTTCGCGGCTCTGGCGGTGTTCCTGGCGCTCGCGCCCATGGCCATGGGGTGGGGCCCCGGTGAGGTGGCGCTCGAGCGAATCTGCATTCTGGTGGAGCTGTTCACCATGGGCAACATCGTGCTCTTCCTCACCCTTAGCCGGATGCGCCGGTGGCACGAACGCTGGCTGGAATACCGCGTTCTGGCCGAACTGATCCGCCAGCTTCGCCTGCTGCTGCCGCTGGGCGGCGGACGCCCCTTGCCCCGCTCGCCGGCTCATCTGAACACCTATGGCGATCCCACGTTGAGCTGGATGTACTGGCAGATCCGCGCCATCGCCCGGTCGGTCGGCCTGCCGACCGTGAGCGTGACCCCGGCCTATGTTTCGGCCTGTGTCGACGACATCTTCGCCATCGTCGACGGCCCCGACTACGGCCAGCTGGGCTTTCACAAGGCCAGTCACCATCGCTCCGAACGCATCCACGAGCGGCTACACACCATCACGCTGGTTCTGTTCTACAGCACGGTCCTGTCGGTGCTGGCCCATCTGGCCCTCAGTTTTGTCGATTCCGAACGGCCGCCGGTGGTAGCCCTCGGCCGCTGGCTGCTGCTGATCTCGGCGGTGGCCCCGGCCCTGGGCGCGGCCCTGGCCAACATCAACAACCAGGGTGAGTTCTCGCGCCTGGCCAAACGTTCGCGGGCGATGATGGAGGGCTTCGCCGGCTTCCGCGCCCAGCTGATCGCCCTGCGGCGCGGCCCGGCGGGGGAGGAACGCCTCCCACAAATCGCCCAGGTCACCGCCGTCGCCCGGAGGGTGACGGAGATGATGGTCGACGAGAACGTCGACTGGCGGGTGGTGGTGGTTGATCTGCCCCACGCCGGCGGCTGACCTGTCTCTCCGGCCGCCGCAGTGACCTCGCCGCAGACCGCCCGCCAACGTCGCCGTTCCCATTTGGGTGAATTCCGCTTTAGAAGCCCTTCATGTCCACTCGTCTCGTCATTGCGTCGGTCCAGGCCAACCCCACGGTCGGCGACATCGCCGGCAACGCCGCCCTCGCCCGCCGGCTGATCGCCGAGGCCACCGCTCTGGGGGCGGACGTCGCCCTGTTCCCGGAGCTGTTCCTGATCGGCTATCCGCCGGAGGACCTGGCGCTGAAGCCGGCCGCTGTCCGGGCCTGCCAGGCGGCGCTGGAAGACCTGGCTGTCAATACCGCGGGCGACTGCGCGGCCCTTGTGACGACCCTTTGGCCGGGCCCCGACGGGCGGCCGCACAACGCCGTAGCCCTGCTGCAGGACGGCGCGGTGCGGGGCGTCTCCTTCAAGGTCGATCTGCCCAACTATGGTGTGTTCGACGAAAAGCGTATCTTCGCCGCCGGTGAGGCGCCGACGACGTTCGATATCGCCGGCGTGCGCATCGGCGCGCCGATCTGCGAGGACATCTGGGCGCCGGGGCCGTGCCGGGCGCTCAGGGACGCCGGAGCGGAACTTCTTCTGGTGCCCAATGGCTCGCCGTTCCGGCGCACCTCAGACGACGAGCGTCTGGCCGTGGCCCGCGAACGGGTCGCCGAGACCGGCCTGCCGATGGTCTATGTCAACCAGGTCGGCGGCCAGGACGAACTGGTCTTCGACGGCGGCTCATTCGCCCTGCAGGCGGACGGCGGGTTGTGCATGAGCCTGCCGATGTTCGAGGAGGCGCTGGCCTGTTCGACCTGGGAGAAGGGCGCGGAAGGCTGGCGTTGCCTGGAAGCGCCGACGACGGCCTGGCCGCACGGACCGGAAGAGATCTACCGCGCCATGGTGCTCGGGTTGCGGGATTACGTGCGCAAGTCGGGTTTCCCGGGTGTGCTGCTGGGGCTCTCCGGCGGCGTCGATTCGGCCATTTCCGTGGTTGTCGCCCGCGACGCCCTCGGGCCCGACGCCGTGCGCGCCTTCATGCTGCCGTCCCGTTACACCAGCCGTGAGAGCCTGGAGGACGCCGAGGCCTGCGCCAGGGCTGTCGGTGTGAGGCTGGACGAGGTCGCCATCGCCCCGGCCGTGGGCGCGTTCGAGACCATGCTGGCGCCGCAGTTCGAGGGGCGGGCCCCCGATATCACCGAGGAGAACATCCAGGCCCGCATCCGTGGCGTCACCCTGATGGCGCTGTCCAACAAGCTCGGCCTGATGCTGATGACCACCGGCAACAAGTCGGAAATGGCCGTCGGCTACGCCACCCTCTATGGCGACATGTGCGGCGGCTACAATGTGCTCAAGGACGTCTACAAGGTGGACGTTTACGATGTCTGCCGCTGGCGAAACGCCAACGCCGCCTACGGCGGGCCGACCTCGCCGATTCCGGAGCGCATCCTCACCAAGGCGCCGTCGGCGGAACTGCGACCCGACCAGACCGACCAGGACAGCCTGCCGCCCTATGAGGTGCTCGACGCCATTCTTCACGGCCTTGTGGAGGAGGAGGCCACGCTCGACGAGATCGTCGCCCGCGGCTTCGACGGGCCGACGGTCGAGCGGGTCCAGCGACTGCTCTACGGCTCGGAGTACAAGCGCCGGCAGGCGGCGCCGGGGGTGAAGATCGGCGGCAAGGCCTTCGGTCGCGACCGCCGCTATCCCCTGGTCAACCGCTTCCGAGACAAGGTCAGCGACTGACGCGGATCAGGCCACGACGCGCATCACCGCCGCCACCGCCGGACCTGCGGGCATGTCGCGCAGGGCGGGAATGACGTCGTCGATCCGGTCCACCGCCCGCCAGCAGCTGTTGAACTCGGCCGGAACCAGCCGGCTGGCGATGAAGTGATCGAACAGATCGAACAGCGGCCGCCAGAAATCGCCCGGATTGAAGAACACGATCGGCTTCACATGCAGGCCCAGGCGTCGCCAGGACAGCAGCTCCACCGCCTCTTCGAGGGTGCCGATGGCGCCGGGCAGCACCACGAAGGCGTCGGCTTCCTCGAACATGCGGATCTTGCGCTCGTGCATGGAGGCGACGATCACGGTCTCCACCGCCTCGAGCACGATCTCCCGGCTGACGAGGAACTGCGGCATCACCCCCAGCACGCGTCCGCCGGCGCCGTGAGCGGCCCGCGCGCAGGCCCCCATCAGACCCACGCCGCCGCCGCCATAGACGAGACGCAGGCCGTCTATGGCCAGGGCGGCGCCAAGCCGGGAGGCGGCGCCCAGCCAGGCCGGATCGGCGGCGTCGGACGAGCCGCAATAGACGCAGACCGAGTCGATGCGGGCGGTCGGGATCGACATCCGTGCTTGGCTCCCCAGATAAGGACGCGCCAGATAGAGCGCGAACGTCGGTTGCGGATGCGCCGTCGACGACTCGCCCACATGACCCGGAAGGATCGTCCGATTTCGCCCGCTGATAAACTCATGAAGTCCGCAGGTCGTCCCTTTTTGGCGGTGCTTCTGGCCGGCCTGTGGGCCTGCCAGCCCCGGGCAAGCGCCACCGCGCCCGGCGAGGCCACCGGCGGGCCGGCGCCGCCGGCCGAGAACATCTATCACGCGCCTCCGGCGGTCACGGCGGTCGAGGTCGAGCCGGGCGGGGGCGTGCGCCTGACGGGCAACGCCGTGCCCGGCGATCAGGTGCGGCTCGCGCCGCCGGCCGGACAGCCGATGTTCGCCGTGGCCGGCCGCGACGGGGTCTGGCGGATCGCCCTGGCCTCGTCGGCCGAACCGAGACTGTTCGGACTGGCGATGGTGGACCACGGGCGCGCCGTGCAGGCGGAGGGCTATGTCGCCCTCACCCCCGGGGGCGGCGCCGCGCAACTGCGCGCCGGCGCCGGCGCGGTGGTCTTGGCCGGGCGCGCCGAGACGCCGGTGTTGCTGGCGGCGGACTACGATTCCAAGGGCGGAACGGTGATCTCCGGTCTTGCGTCGCCGCGCGCGTCCCTGGACCTGATGGTCGACGGCGTGCGCCGGGCGCGCGGCCGGGCCGGGGATGACGGGGCTTTTTCCCTGCCGCTGGACGAGCCGCTCGGCTTCGCCGATCATCAGGTGCAGGTCGTCGACGGGGTGAGGCGCGGCGACGCCGTCGTGACCTTGTCTCCCGGCCAGCCGTTTTCGGCTCGTCCCTATCGCGCCACCCGGGCGGGTTCCGGCTGGCGGATTGACTGGATGACTCCTGGCGGCGGGCTGCAGACGACGCTGTTGCTGAACCAGAACCGGAGCGTTTCCTGACCTATCATCACGCCGCCAGCCGCCACACCGCCCCGCCGGTCGGACCCGCGCCCGCGTCGCGCTTCAGTTTCTGGAGCTCCATGGCCGACCTGATCCGGCTGGTGCTCCGCTCCCGGGCCCAGGGTCTCAAGACCCGCCTGGGCGTCGCCCTGTTCCTCGTGCTGCTGGGCAAGTGGACCGGCGTCATCGGTCCGCTGCTGATCTCGCGGGCGATCGACAGGCTCAATGTCGGTCACAGCGGCGGCCACGCCGTATTCGTCGCCTTCGCCGGCCTGGCCCTGGGCTGGGTGGGCCTGCGTTTCATCGCCAACGCCGCGCCCTATCTGCGCGATTCGATCTTCACCCCGGTCTCGCAGATGGCCCTGGTGCAGTCGTCGATGGAGACCTTCGCACACGCCCTGTCGCTGTCGCTCAACTTCCACCAGGGCAAGCAGACGGGCGGCCTGGCGCGGGTGATAGACCGCGGCGCCCGCTCGACCGATTTCCTGTTGCGCAGCGTGGTGCTCAATCTGGGGCCCACTGTGCTCGAACTGCTGATGGCCGCCTATGTGCTGACCAGCCGCTTCAACTGGCGTCTCGCCGTCGTCGCCATCGCCACCATCGTCATCTACATCGCCTTCACCTTCAGCATCTCCAACTGGCGCATCAAGCATCGCCGGGCGCTGAACGACGCCGATTCCCTGGCCGCCGGCCTCGCGGTCGATTCGCTGATGAACTACGAGACGATAAAGACCTTCGGGGCCGAGCCGCGCATGGTCGCCGGCTATGAGCGGGCGCTCACCGACTACGCCGGCGCGGCAATCAAGGCCAACACCTCCCTTCAGCTGCTCAACGGCGTGCAGGCGGTGGTGCTCAACATCGGTCTGGCGCTGGTGACTATACTAGCCGGCATGGAGGTGCTGGCCGGGCGGATGAGCCTCGGGGGGGTCACCGCCTGCATCCTGATCCTGCAGCAGGTCTACGCGCCGCTGTTCAGCCTGGGGATGAACTATCGGGAAATCCGCCAGGCGTTCATCGACATGGAGCAGATGCTGGACCTGAGGGCGCTGAAGCCGGAGATCACCGATTCGCCGCAGGCCCGGCCCCTGCCGCCGGCGTCCCTGCGCGGCGCCCAGCTCAGCTTCGCCGGCGTCGGCTTCCAGCATTCGGCCCGCAGTGTCGGCCTGACCGACGTGAGCTTCGACGTGGCCCCGGGTTCGACGACCGCTCTGGTCGGGCCATCGGGATCGGGAAAGACCACCATTGTCCGCCTGGCCCTGCGCCTGCTCGACCCGCAGGCGGGGAGGGTGCTGATCGATGGCATGGACCTGCGCGATGTCAGCCAGGACTCGCTCCGGCGGGCCGTTGCGCTGGTGCCGCAGGACGTGGCTCTGTTCAACGACACCCTGTGGGCCAACATCGCCTTCGCCAATCCGGCGGCCAGCGCCGAGGCCGTCTGGGCCGCCGCCGAGGCGGCCGAACTGGCGTCCTTCATCGACGGCCTGCCGTACAAGATGGAGACGCGGGTCGGCGAGCGCGGCCTGAAGCTTTCGGGCGGCGAGCGTCAGCGGGTCGGCCTCGCCCGGGCCCTGCTCGCCAACCCCCGCCTGCTCGTTCTCGACGAGGCCACCAGCGCCCTGGATGGCCCAACCGAGGCGGCGATCCAGGCGACGCTGCGCAAGGTGCGCGCCGGCCGCACGACCCTGGTCGTGGCCCACCGGCTATCGACCATCGTCGACGCCGACCAGATCCTGGTGATCCGCAGAGGGCGCATCGCCGAACGTGGCAGCCATGCGGAGTTGCTCGAGAAGGCAGGCGAATACGCCGCCTTGTGGCGACGTCAGACCCGCGGTCACGAGGCGGGCGGCGCGCGCGGGGCCAAAGGCGGCGCCTCGCCGCTGGCGTCGCCGGCGACATCCGCCTAATCACCGGTCCGGCAGTCACGGGAGAGCTTCGATGCGTTATCTTCACACCATGGTGCGGGTCAGCGACCTGGAACGCGCGCTGGCCTTCTATTGCGGAGGGCTGGGTCTCGAGGAGGTTTCGCGCTTCGACAATCCCGCCGGTCGCTTCACCCTGGTCTTTCTGGCGGCGCCGGAGGACGTGGAGGCGGCCCGCGCGAAACGCGCGCCGACGGTCGAACTGACCTTCAACTGGGACCCGGAGGACTACACCGGCGGCCGCAACTTCGGCCATCTCGCCTATCAGGTCGACGACATCTACGCGACCTGCCGGCGGCTGATGGAGAGCGGCGTCACCATCAACCGCCCGCCGCGCGACGGCCATATGGCCTTCGTCCGCTCGCCGGACGGCGTGTCGGTCGAACTGCTGCAGAAGGACGGGTCCCTCGGTCCGGCCGAGCCCTGGCTGTCAATGCCGAACGTCGGGGTCTGGTAGCCCGCGCAGCCAGGCGACGGCCGCCGCGACATAGGCGCGGTCGCGGGTGAGGGGCGAGACGTGGGTGGCGCCCGGCATGTCCAGGATCCACGACCTGTCGGCCCGGCCCGCCGGCGCCGTCTCGGCCCGTCGCCAGGCCTGGGCCAGAGGCTCCTCGGGCCGCAAGGCGCCGATCACGGCCACGGTGGGAATGCGCCGGTCCGCGTCGCCCATGCCGCGCACCACCACCAGACCGGGCAGGATCAGGCGATCCTCATCCCTGGCGACCTTCAGGCATTTCAGGCACATCAGGCCGCTATGCTTGGCGTCGGCGGCCGGACCGCGCAGGTCCATCTGGCCGGTGAGGCGTCGGGCCACGAGAGGCGACAGGCCGAAGCGACCGGCGGTCACCGCCAGGTTCGCCGTGCGGCGTTCCTCGGCCAGATCGGCGAGCAGCAGGGGCTCATCCAGGGCGTCCGAACCAACGCCGTTCACGTAGACGACCCCGGCCACGCGGTCGGGATGCGACCGGGCGAAGGCCTCGACATAGAGCGCGCCGTTGGAGTGGCCGACCAGAATCACCCGGCCGGACTCGCCCTGCTGATCCAACACGGCCGCCAGCTCATCCGCCCGGGCCAGAGCATCCTTGCCGCCTGGTCGCGGCGGCGACCGACCCAGACCGGATCGGTCGTAGGCGCAGACCCGCCCCCCCAGGGCCAGATCGTCCAGCACATAGTCCCAGTCGGCCGAGGTTCCGAAGGCGCCGGCCTCGAGGATCACCGTCGGCGCTGTCGTGCGCTCGCCGCGGCAGTCGGCGAACAGGGCAGGGGAGGGGGGTGAATCGGCACAGGCCGCCCGTCCGGCCAGCACGGTCAGAACAACGGCCAGCACCAGCCAGGGCGACGTAGGGGCGATCCTCATGGCGGCCAGCAAAGCACGCTCCGATCGCGGAAAGATGTCCGTAAGGTCAGCAACAGCGGCGCCGTCGAAGCCGCGGAAAGGCGATTGACCCCGAAAGGCTTAGGAAGCCGCGATGGCTCCCCGGGCAGGACTCGAACCTGCGACCCGGCGATTAACAGTCGCCTGCTCTACCAACTGAGCTACCGAGGATCGGGCAATCGCCGAAGGACGGGGCTAATACGACGGGGCCCCCGCCCGCGCAAGGCGCTCTGACGGCCCGGCTGTGGAAAACCCGCAGCCTCTCCGAGGGGGAGACGAAATGAGGGTCGGGTCGGGGAACCTTGGCGACCGCGGCGCCTTTACAGGAGCGACCGCAAGGGCTGGCGCCTCAATCTTGCCCACGGCCCCTGTGGAGCCAGTCTAGACGATATCGTGATTGGCCCACGGGCTCTTTTATGCTTATGTGACATCCGAGTACGAGGTGGGCATGTCCTGCCTCGGTACGGTGAGTAGGGTTGCCATGACACTGAAAAGCCAGGGCGTCGCCGTCGCCGCATTTTTCGCCGCCAGTCTCGCGGTGGCGTCGGCGCACGCGGTCACGATCACGGCCTCCGGCCAGTGGGGGGCCAATGCGCCGACCACGCCCTACAGCGTCGCCGGCCAGACCTATTCCTTCTCGTTCGTGATCCCCAAGGTGTTCTCGACCATCTACAGCCAGCCGGATCTGTCGGTGACCACCGACTCGACCAACCTCAAGTATTACCTCAACGGGTCCCTGGTTCCCGCGACGCTCGACAACGTCACCTTCTTCAACGCCGCCGACGGCGGCGGCCTGGCCCTGGGGTTCAGCGATTTCTCGATGGACATCTATGGTCCGGCTTTCGGTCCGGGCGGCTCCGCGCCGCCGCCGCTGATGACGGGCTCGTACAATTTCTTCCCCAATATCAATGGTGTTCCGGATAGCCCTGGAGGCACCCTCAATGAAGGCGGGGCCACCCCTGGCGTGGCTTCAGTCGTTCCGGAGCCTTCCACCTGGGCCTTGATGCTGGTCGGCTTCGCCGCCCTGGGCGGCGCATTGCGCGCCTCGCGTCGTCGCCCGGCGACCGCCTAACCCTTTCCACCGAAGCGCCTTCTGGCCCTGTCGGCCGACGGCTTGCCTTGATGCGGCCGCGCCGACAGGTCCCGCTCTACGGCGCCGAACGTCGAACCAGGCTGCCGGCGAAGGTGCGGATATCGAATCGCCCGGTAGCCAGCGCGCCGGTCTTGAAGGCCGGAATGGCGACCCATAGTTCGAGTCCGGTCACGCCGAGCATCATCGCCCCTGTGCCCAGCACCTCCCAGAGCGGCGGATCGTTGGCCACCCTCGCCGCCATCAGGAACGGGGTGAACAGCGGAATCCAGGTGAGCAGCCGCAGCAGCGGCGCCTCCGGGTGGGCGATCGACTGGATCATGAACAGCAGGGGAACGGTCATGATGATCATCATCGGCCCCAGCAGCACCTGGGCTTCGCGGGCGGTCTCGCAGAACGCCCCGATGGTCATGTAGAGGGTGGCGAACATCAGGTATCCGCCGACGAAATACAGGCCGAAATAGGCCCAGCGCCCGTGGCTGAGCAGGATCACGGCCACGTCGGAGGCAAGGGCCGGGGACTTGGCTGTCAGGATGGCGCCGGCGATGGTCATCCAGAACGCCAGCACCGTGCCGGTGACGGCGGCCACGCCGATGAGTTTGCCGCCCATGATCTCGGGAACCGAGGCCGAGGTGAGCAGGACCTCGAGAATCCGGCTGCTCTTTTCCTCCATCACGCTGTTGAGAAGCATGCCCGCGCCGGTGAGAACCACCATCCACAGCAGCATGCCCATGGCGAAGCCCGCGTAGCCGGGCAGCAGATCCTTCAGGGACACCTGGCCGCGTTCGGCCTTGGGCGAGAATACCGACACCTGCGGTTGCTGCGAATCGATGGCGCCCAGCAGCCGGGCGTCGACGCCCTGCCGCTCCAGCCGGTTTCGGCGCACCGCCTCCCGCACCGCGTCGGTGACCACCGCCTGCAGACGCTGGTCGGCGACATTGCGGCTCCAGAAGTTCACCGCCACGGTGTCGCCCGCCGGAGAGAGAATGAAGGCGGCGTCGAGCCGGTCGCCGCCAGGCAGCGCCTGCGGGCCGGTGAGATAGGGTTTCAGCCGCGCCGTGGCGTCGGCGACGTCCGTGAACGGAGCGCCGGGCGCCTCGACCAGGATTCCGGCCGGCTTTCCGCCGTCCCCATGGGTGGCCAGGGCGTGGACCACGTCGCCACGCAGTTTCTGGGTGGTGAAATCCACGACGGTGACCAGCGGCACGGGCGCCGACCGGGCCACGGCCAGGGGAGCGACGACAATCGTCGACAGACCCACGGGCAGCAGCATCAACGACAGCCAGAAGCCGAAGGTGCGCACATAGGCGAGGTATTCGCGCAGGGCGATTCGCAGCAGACGACTCATTCTGGGGGGGCTCCGCCGCCGGTCAGTACAATGAAGGCGTCGTGCAGGCTCGGTTCGCGCACTTCGAAGCGACTGATATCCATGCCGCGCCCGAACGCCTGCCGGATGGTTTCCTGGGCTGGAGCGCCGGTCCGCAGGCCCGCCACCACGCGCACCGCCCCGCTGTCCAGCCGCGTCGCCGTGCGCTCGCCCAGGCCGGGCAGGCCGTCGACATCGCCCGGTTCGAACGCGCCCTCCAGCGTTAGGGTGCGCGGGGTGGCGGCGCAGGCGGCGGCCACCGTGCCGTCGAACACCTTGCGTCCCTTCGACATCAGCACGACCTGGTCGCAGAGCCGTTCGGCGTGCTGCATCACGTGGGTGGAGAAGATCACTGTGGCGCCGCGATCGGCCAGGCTGCGGATCAGGGTCTCCAGGGACTGCTGGTTCACCGGGTCCAGTCCCGAAAACGGTTCGTCCAGGATCACCAGGTCCGGCTCATGGACCAGGGTCGAGAGCAGCTGGACCTTCTGGGCCATGCCCTTGCTCAGGTGACGGATCTGGCGGTCGGCCGCCTCGCCCAGACCCTGGGCCTCGAGCAGGACCCGCGCCCGGCGGCGCGCCTCCGCGACCGGCACGCCCTTCAGTCCGGCGAGGAAGCCGATGGCGGTCACCGGAGTCATGCGCCGGTAGAGGCCGCGCTCCTCCGGCAGGAAACCCACCTTGTTGCGCACCCGCGCGAAATCCGCCTCGCCCAGGACGGTCACACGCCCGGCGGTGGGCGTCACCAGGCCCAGGATCATCCGCAGGGTGGTGGTCTTGCCGGCCCCGTTGGGGCCCAGGAACCCCATGATCTTGCCGGTGGCGGCCTGCAGGCTGAGGTTCTCCACTGCCGTGAAGGCGCCGTAGCGACGGGTCAGCCCCTCAACGACGAGCGCGGCGTCCATGGCGTCCCCAACAGGCCCGGCGCGGGCTTCCACCCTGCGGGCATCGCATTGAAGGCGGGCGGGCTCAAGAGGGGCGGCCATTTAAACGGCGGCGCGGCCCGCGGCGCCCTTCAGGGCGGCGAGGCGCGGCTTCGACCCGGGCGCCGCGTGTGATCCGCAAACGAAACCGCGAGGACGGGACTCTTCGCGGGCCCCCGGCGCCAGACTCCATCAGGAGGGCGCCGGGTCGTCGGGAATAGTCTGGAGGCCTGACCGAGAATCGAACTCGGGTGCGCGGATTTGCAGTCCGCTGCGTCACCACTCCGCCATCAGGCCGGGGAGCGGACCGCTAACAGACGACAGACGATTGGGCAATCCATCGCCGGCGGCGATTGCGTCGGCGCCGCCGCGCGACCTATAAGCGCCAGCGGGTTTCGCATCCTCCTGAGGGTTATCGATGAGCGCCGACTTCGCCACTGAGCGCACGATCATGGTGGACAGTCAGGTCCGCCCGCAGGACGTCACCGACCTTTCGATCCAGGACGCCATGCGCTCCGTGCCGCGTGAGACCCTGGTCCCGGCTGGCAAGAGCTGGCTGGCCTATGCAGACGCCGAGGTCGAATATGCGCCGGGGCGCTGGATGCTTCGCCCCCGCGACGTGGCCAAGTTGCTGCAGGGCGTGCGACCCAAGGCCGGAGAGCGGGCCCTGGCCATCGCCGCCCCCTACGCCGCCGCCGTTCTCGAGGCGATGGGCCTGGCAGTCACGCGCCTGGACGGGGCCGATCTGAAATCCGTGGAGGGCCAGTGGCCGCTGATCGTCTGCGAGGGCGCGGTCGAGGAGGTTCCGCCGAAATGGCTGGCGGCCATCGCCCCGGGAGGACGGCTGGTGGTGATCGAGCGCAAGGGCCCCACCGGCGCGGCCGTGCTGCATGTCCGCAGCGAGGCGGGCCTGGGTTCGCGGTCGCTGTTCGACTGCGTCGCGCCGGTGCTCGCCGGTTTCGAGGCGCGCCAGGGCTTCGTGTTCTAGGACGGAAGAGCGCGTCGGATGCGCCTTTGGGCCCGCGTCGGCCTCCGGGCCGCGGACAAAGCCGGGCCGCGCCGGACCGCTATCGGGGGCGTACTGGCCGGTCTGGTCGGCCTGGGTCTCGCTGGACAGGCCCGGGCCGAAACCCTCGGCGAGGCGATCGCCCTGGCCTATGAGTCCAATCCTACCCTCCAGGCCCAGCGGGCCAGTCTGAGGGCCTTGGACGAGACCTATGTGCAGGCCGAGGCGGGCTACCGGCCCAGTGCGACCTTGCAGGCGACGGTGACCACCGACACCAACAATAACACCGGAACCCTGACCCGACCCCTGCCAGGTCTCAATCAGCCGGTGGTCAACGGCCAGTCTCAGACCTCCGGCGCCGCGATCGGCATCAGCCAGCCGCTCTATACCGGCGGTCGGGTCGCCAGTCAGGTCTCGGCGGCGGAGGCGGAGATTCAGGCCGGACGGGAAACCCTGCGCGGAACCGAGGAAACCATCCTGAGGTATGTGATCACCGCCTATGCCGACGTCCGGCGCGACCGCCAGATTGTCACCATCCTCGAGGATGATGTGAAGCTGCTGCTGGCTCAGCAGACTGAGTCGCACGCCCGTTTCGAGGTGGGCGAGATCACCCGGACCGACGTGGCCGAAACCGAGGCCCGGGTGGCCGCGGCCCAGGCCCAGCTGGAAGGCGCGCGGGCGCAGCTCAACAACAGCATCGCCGTCTACGCCTCGATCATCGGCCACGCGCCCGGCGATCTGACCCCGGAACCGCCGCTCGCCAGCCATCTGCCGCCCAGTCTCGACACCGCCCTGGACTGGGTGGAACACAACAGCCCGGTGATCCGCCAGGCCGATTTCGCCGAGGCGGCCAGCGCCGCAAAGCTGGCCGGCGCCAAGACCCAGACCCGTCCGACCCTCTCGCTGCAGGCGACGATGGGCTATTCCGGCGGCAGCTATCAGATGGCCACGCCCTTCGCCCACTACAGTCACGACGTGACGGCCAGCGCGGTAGCCACCTTTCCGATCTTCAACGGCGGCCTGACATCGTCGCAGATCCGCCAGGCGGCCGAGACCAACAACGCCGACCGCATCGGCATCGAGACGGCCCGTCGCCAGGCGCTGCTCACCCTTTCCCAGGCGTGGAACGCTCTGACCGGCGCCCGGGCCAGCCTGGAGGCCGACGAGGCCCAGGTCCGCGCGGCCAATATCGCCTTCGAAGGGGCGCGGCAGGAGTCCCGCGTCGGTCTGCGCTCGACGCTCGACGTCCTGATCGCCGAGGAGAACCTGAGCAGCGCCCAGCTGTCCCTCGTCGGCGCCCGGCACGACGAATATGTCGCCGCGGCCAACGTCCTGGCCGCCACAGGGACCCTGTTCGCCGAGGACTTCGCCCCCGACGCCCGCCTCTATGATCCCCGGGCCAATCTGGCGCATGTGCGCCGGGCGTGGCCGTGGACGCCGTGGACACCGGCGGTGGCCGGTCTGGACCGGATCGATCCTCTGCGCGATCGTCCGGCGCGCGAGACGCCCCCCAGGGGGCCCTGAGCGCTGCGGCGGGGGCGCTTGCGCCGTGGCGCGGGCGACCGGGTTTGCGGGATTGGCCCCGGGCGGCTATCTACAATTGAAATCCTTCACGACGCTTCAGCCTTGGCCCAGTGCGATGACCGAACTGAACCCACCGGAACCGAGCATGGAAGAGATTCTCGCTTCCATCCGCCGGATCATTTCCGAGGATCTCGCGTCGACCGCCCCCGGCGATCCGGCCGACGGCGGTCAGGGCGCCGTCGACGAGGAGGACATACTCATCCTGACCGAACGCGCGCCGGCTGAACCCTGGGTGTTCGACGAGGCGACCGGCGCCGATCCGCCGGGTCCGCCGCCCGCCGCCGATCCGCAGCCCGAACGCGCCCCGTCACTGCCGGTGGCGGCGGCCGACGAGCGGTCCATCGCCGTCCCCACAGGCGACACCGGCGCCGCCGCTGCCTTCGAGAGGTTGTATTTCGTGGTCGATAACCCGCCGCCGCCGGCTCCCGTGGCCGTGTCTTCATCAGGCCCGACCCTTGAGGATTTGACGCGCGAGTTGCTCAAGCCGGTGATCAAGGCCTGGCTTGACGAGAACCTCGACGCCATCGTCCGGGCCCGGGTCGACGAGGAGATTGAGCGTATCTCGCGGAGTCGAGTACGCTGAGGTCCCGACCCTAACCTCACCCCGGGGCGCTTGACGTCCCGACAGGCCCCTCTCATTTCACGCGGGCTCCCGCGTTCCGGCGAAAAAGCCATGCTCGACAAGACCTTCGATCCCTCAGCCGCCGAGCCGCGGCTCTACCGCCAATGGGAGGAGTCCGGGGCCTTCGCCCCGACCGACGATCCGGCCGCGCCGCCGTTCTCGATCGTCATCCCCCCGCCCAATGTGACCGGGTCACTGCACATCGGGCACGCCCTGAACAACACCCTGCAGGACGTGCTGACCCGTTTCGCCCGGATGCGCGGCATGGCCGCCCTCTGGCTGCCGGGCACCGATCATGCCGGCATCGCCACCCAGATGGTGGTCGAGCGGCAGCTCGCCTCGCAGGGCAATATCTCGCGCCGGGACATGGGCCGGGAAGCCTTCGTTGAGCGTGTCTGGCAGTGGAAGGCCCAGTCCGGAGGCACGATCGTCAACCAGCTGCGCCGCCTGGGCGCTTCATGCGACTGGTCGCGCGAGCGGTTCACCCTCGACGAGGGCCTGTCGACGGCCGTGCGCAAGGTCTTCGTCACCCTTCACCGGCAGAAGCTGATCTATCGCGACAAGCGCCTGGTGAACTGGGATCCGCATTTCCAGACCGCCATCTCCGACCTCGAGGTCGAACAGCGTGAGGTCGACGGTCACTACTGGCATCTGGCCTATCCGCTTGAGGACGGCTCCGGCGAGATTGTCGTCGCCACCACCCGGCCGGAGACCATGCTCGGCGACACGGCCGTGGCCGTGCACCCCAGCGATGAGCGCTACGCCGGGCTGATCGGCAAGTGCGTGCGTCTGCCGATCGTCGGCCGGCCGATCCCGATCATCGCCGACGACTACGCCGATCCGGAGAAAGGCTCCGGCGCGGTGAAGATCACTCCGGCCCACGACTTCAACGACTTCAAGGTCGGCCAGCGCCATCGGCTGCCGATGATCAACATTCTCGATTCCCAGGCCCGGGTGAACGACGCAGCGCCCGCCGAATACCGGGGCCTGGACCGTTTCGAGGCGCGCCGGAAGGTGGTCGCCGAGTTCGAAGCCCTAGGCCTGCTGCGCGGCGTGGAGCCGACGCGCCACGCGGTGCCGCACGGCGACCGGTCTGGGGTCGTCGTCGAGCCGTGGCTGACCGATCAGTGGTACGTCGACGCCAAGACCCTGGCCGCGCCGGCCATCCGCGCCGTGGAGACCGGCGAGACGGTGTTCGAACCGCGTCACTGGGAGAAGACCTACTTTGAGTGGATGCGGAACATCGAACCCTGGTGCGTCTCGCGCCAGCTGTGGTGGGGCCACCGCATCCCCGCCTGGTACGGCCCCGACGGCCGCATCTTCGTCGCCGAATCCGCCGCGGAGGCCGAGGCCACGGCCCGCGAGGTCTATGGCCGGGACGAGCCGGTGCGTCAGGACGACGACGTGCTTGACACCTGGTTTTCTTCCGCCCTGTGGCCGTTCTCGACCATGGGCTGGCCGGAGAAAACCCCGGACCTGGCGCGCTTCTATCCCACCAACACCCTGGTCACCGGCTTCGACATCATCTTCTTCTGGGTTGCCCGGATGATGATGATGGGCATCCATTTCACCGGCAAGGCGCCCTTCGAACGCGTGTTCATCAACGCCCTGATCCGCGATGCGGAGGGGGCCAAGATGTCGAAGTCCAAGGGCAATGTGATGGACCCCCTGGAACTGGTGGACGCCTATGGCGCCGACGCCCTGCGCTTCACCCTGACGGCCATGTCCGGGCAGGCGCGTGACATCCGCCTTTCGAAGCAGCGCATCGAAGGCTACCGCAACTTCGGCACCAAGCTGTGGAACGCCGCCCGCTTCTGCCAGATGAACGGCTGCGTCGCCGTCGAAGGCTTCGATCCGGCCACGGCCCGACACACCGTGAACCGGTGGGTGCGCGGCGAAACCCTCAAGGCCGTGCGCGAGGTCACCGCCGCCCTGGAAACCTGCGCCTTCGATGACGCCGCCGGGACGCTCTACCGGTTCATCTGGAACCTGTTCTGCGACTGGTTCGTCGAGTTCGCCAAGCCCATCCTGGGTGGCGACGACGAGGCGGCCAGGGCCGAGACCCGGGCCACCGCAGCCTGGGTTCTGGAGACAATCCTGCGCCTGCTGCATCCGGTGGCGCCATTCATCACGGAGGAACTGTGGGCACAGACGGCCCCTGAGGGTCGCCCACGCGACGGCCTGCTGATCTCGGCCACCTGGCCGGATCCGCCGGTGACCTACGCCGACGCCGCGGCCGAGGCCGAGATCGGCCTGGTGATCGCCGCGGTCACCGAGGGACGCTCGGTGCGGGCCGAACTCAATGTGCCGCCCGGCGCCCGGCCGGACCTTGTCGTCGCCGAGGCTGGCGAAGACCAGCGCCGGGCCCTTGAGGCCAACGCCGCCGTCATCGGCCACACCCTGCGGATCGGCGCCCTGCGGTTTGACGCCCCGGCTCCGGCCGGCGCCGTCGCTTTCGTCGCCGGCGGCGTTGCCTTCGCGCTGGATGTGAAGAGCCTGATTGACCTTCCGGCCGAGCGCGCCCGCCTGGCCAAGGAAATCGCTGCCCAGACGGCCGACATCGAGCGGACGATGAAGAAACTGGCCAACGCCGATTTCGTCGGCCGCGCCCCGCCCGAGGTGGTGGAGGAGAACCGAGATCGCCTCGCCGCGGCCGAACAGGCCCGCGTGAGGCTCAAGGCGATCCTGGCGCGGCTGGATTCGGTCGCCTGACCCGCCGTCCGCTTCTGTTCCGTGCGGTCCGATCGGGCCCTAGGCGGGGGCCGCGGCGGTCCCGGCGGCGATCTCGATCAGGGTGACCTCGCCGGCGGGGGAGAACCGGCTGACGCCCACGGCCGCGGGGAGCAGCACCAGGCCGCCGCGCGCGATCGGCCAGGACAGGCCGTCGTGCTCGAGACCGCCCGCGCCCTCGACGCAGACGATGATGCGTGGCTCGCCGGCGGCGCCGACGTCGAACGGTGTCGCATGGCGGTGTCGCCAGGCGCGGAAGTGCGGGCAGTCTAGCAGCCTCTCGCCCACCCTCGGCGTCGACCCGGGAGCCGGCGGCGGGAGCGGTCGGACCGGGCCGTGGCCCAGGTCGACGCAGGCCAGGGCCTGTTCGATGTGCAGTCTCCTGGGCCGACCTGTCGCCGGATCGATCCGGTCCCAGTCGAACACCCGGAAGGTCACATCGCTGTTCTCCTGCACCTCCAGAACCAGCAGGCCCTCGCCGATGGCGTGGACGACTCCGGCATCGATCTGCACCGTCTGACCGGCGACGGGGCGGAAGCCGTCGAGTCGCGCGTCCACGGTCGCCGTCGACAGGGATCGCAGGTCCGCGCCGGTCGTCCCCGGCCGCACGCCGGCGTAGATGCGGCTGCCGGGATCCGCCTCGAGGACGAACCAGGCCTCGGTCTTTCCGGTTTCGCCGGCGGGGATCAGGTCGGCCCGCGAGTCCGGCGGATGCACCTGCACCGAGAGCAGCCCGGCGACATCAAGGCACTTGATCAGTAGCGGGAACCGCGGCGATCGCCGCGCCAGAACCCCGAGCAGGCCGTCGGGATCATCGCCGATGAGACGGGACAGCGTGCGCCCCTTCAATGGGCCGTGCGAGACGCGGCTGGGCATGTCGTCGCGATCGCTGAGCATCCAGGCCTCGCCAACCGGCTCCTCGCCGGGCAGCGCCGTCCCCAGCCAGTCGGCCAACCGACGGCCGCCCCAAGGCCGGTACTGGAAGATCGGCGCGAAACTCAGGGGATAGAGGGCCGGCCCGCCGCCAGCGCGCGCCGCCGAGGGCTGTGTCATCTTCTGGGGTTCCGGTCCCGGGCGGTGGGTTCGCCTGATCGTCGGACGATAGGGGAGGGGCCGGCGCCCGTGGCAGGGCCGGAATCTACTCACGTCCCGACCACCGCGAGCGAAGAGCGCGCCGACGCGACCCCTTGAGGCCTGTCCGTGGCGACGCGCACCGCCGCCGCCTGAGTAGTTTCCGGCCCTGCGGACCCACACGGCGAGCCCGTAAACTCCTCGAAACTCCCCTCCGGGCGCCTGCGGGCTCCAGGTGTGGTCCGCCCTGGGCCAGAGGGACATGCCGTTGGATCGGACGCTTTCATGCCCGCCGCCACAGTGACCGAAAAGCCCAGGCCCGCCGCGCCGGCCATCGTGGCCTGGGGAGACCGCCGTCTGCCGCCCGCTTCCCCCGCCAGGGCGGGCCGGCTGGCGTTCATCGGCAACTCCCTGCCGCGTCTGTGCGGCATCGCCACCTTCACCAATGACCTGCAGAACAGCGTCGGAGCGGCCCGGCCCGATCTGCACACCAGCATCGTGGCCATGGTTGATCCGGGACAGGCCTATGAGTTTCCCCGTTCCGTCTGCCTTTCGGTGCGCGAGGATCACATCGAGGACTACCGGCGGACGGCGGCGGTGCTGAACGCCCGCGGCTATGACGCCGTCTGCCTGCAGCACGAATTCGGCATCTTCGGCGGCGAGGCCGGGGCCGACGTCATGGCTCTTTTGACACCGCTCGACATGCCTATCGTCACCACCCTGCATACCGTTCTGGCGAAGCCGACGGCGGCGCAGCACGACGTCCTCACCCGTATCATCGACGTCTCGTCCAGGGTCATCGTCATGGCCGACAAGGGGCGCGACCTGCTTCAGTCGGTCTACCGAACGCCGGGCGGCAAGATCGAGGTGATCCCCCACGGCATTCCCGAGGCGCCGTTCTGCGAGCCGGACGAGACCAAGGCGAAATACGGCTTCGCCGGTAGGACGGTCATCCTGACCTTCGGCCTTCTCGCGCCGAGCAAGGGCGTGGACGTGATGATCGAGGCCATGCCCGAAGTGCTCGCGAGCTGCCCGAACGCCGTCTACGTCATCCTGGGCGCGACCCACCCCCATCTGGTCCGGCAGCAGGGCGAAGCCTATCGCGACAGCCTGATCGCCAGGGTCGAGGCGCTGGGGCTTGAAGACCACGTGGTGTTCCTGGACCGCTTTGTGGACCAGGCGACCCTGCTGGACTTCATCTGCCTGTGCGACGTCTATGTGACCCCCTATCGGAACGCCGCGCAGCTGACTTCAGGCACGCTGGCCTACAGCTTCGGCCTGGGCAAGGCGATCGTCTCGACGCCCTACTGGCACGCGGCCGAACTCCTGGCCGACGGGCAGGGCGTGCTTGTGCCGTTCAACGATCCGGCGGGGTTCGGCCGCGAGGTCACCGCCCTGCTGATGGATGAGCCGCGACGGCAGGCCATGCGGCGACGGGCCTATGCCAACAGCCGCCCGATGACCTGGGAGCGCACGGCGCAGAGATATCTGGAGGTGATCGACCGGGCGATCGCCTTTCGCGCGCCGACGCCGGCGCCGCGTGAACCGGCCACCCCCGCCCGCATGGTCTTGACCACCCTGCCTGAACCCAAAACGGGTCACCTGCTGGCGATGTGTGACGATACGGGCCTGATGCAGCATGCCGTTCACTGCGTGCCGGACCGCAACCACGGCTATTGCGTCGACGACAACGCTCGCGCCCTGCTGCTGGCCTGCCACCTGAACCGGGCTGGCGAGACGCCCCTGCCGGACGCGCTGGTGACCCGGTTCGCCAGCTTCGTGCAACACGCCTGGAACCCGGACACCCGGCACTTTCGCAACTTCATGAGCTATGACCGGCGCTGGCTGGAGGATCGCGGTTCGCAGGACAGCCACGGCCGCACACTCTGGGCCCTGGGCGAATGCGCCCGGTCGGACGACAGCCCGTCGCGCCGCCGGTGGGCCAGCGGGCTCTTCCGCGAAGCCCTGCCCTGTGTCGAGGCCTTCGGCTCGCCGCGATCATGGGCCTTCACCCTTCTGGGTCTGGACGCCTATCTGGCGGCGACTCCCCTGGACTGGCGGGCCGATCGCCTCAGAAAGCTGCTGGCCGACTGGATGGTCACTCTGCTGGAGCGTTGCGAAAGGGCCGACTGGGTCTGGTTCGAGGATCACCTCACCTATGACAACGCCCGGCTCTGCGAGGCCCTGATCCTCACGGGATCGGCCCTGGCCTCGCCTGTCCACCTGCGGGCGGGTCTGCGCTCGCTCACCTGGCTCGCCGAGGTGCAGACGACGCCGGACGGCCTGTTCCGGCCTGTGGGAACCGAGGGCTTCGACGCGCCGGACAGGAAACCCCAGGTGTTCGATCAGCAGCCGCTGGAGGCCGCCGCGTCGATCTCCGCCTATCTGGCGGCCGCCCGCGTCGACGGCGCCCCGGCGTGGTCCGGTCACGCGCGCCGCGCGTTCGGCTGGTTTCTCGGCGCCAATGACCTGGGCGCGCCGCTCGCCAACCTCGACACCGGCGGCTGTCGCGATGGCCTCCACCCGGACAGGGCCAACGAGAACCAGGGCGCGGAGTCGGTAGTGTCCTATCTGCTGGGTCTTGCGGACATGCGCCAATCGGCGCGTATGGAACAGGCCGCCGCGCAAACCCTGCCGGCGCTGGCCCGCAGCGCCTGACGTTCCGTCCGTCGCCCATCCTTGAATCGAGCCTACCGTGGCCCAAACCCAAGGCCTGCCTCCGCTGGTGGAGCGACAGGCCGTGTACCTGCGTCCCAACGCCGCGCGGGTCGTGATCCGGCAGTTCAAGCCCGCCACCGAGCCGAGGGACCACAATCCCACGGACAAGACGCGCGCCAACCATATCGTCGACCGGGTCATGGCCCTCGACCCGGAATCCTCGGCCCGGCAGCTGGCCGAGGTGCTCGAAAACTTCCAGGACCGGCACCGCAACCTGCCCGAGATCTGTGAAACGAGGGCCGACGACATGGAGCTGGTGCTCGCAGAGCACACTGTGTTCAGCCAGATCCAGCGTCGCCTGGTCGGCGCCTACTTCCTTCAGGAATACTCCTACGAGGCCTCGGCGCTGTTCAATCCCAGCATAATCACCCATCCGGACCAGTCCGGCGCGCCGCCCGGAGGGCTTCGGTTCATCCTCAGCCTCCGGGCGGTGGGCGAGGGCCACATCTCGTCACTGACCTTCCGGGCCGGCACGCTGACCGCCGACGGCGCCGTCGCCATCGATCCGGTGTCCAAGCTTACCGGTCTGCCCGCGGTGATGTCCCGGGGGTGCGGCCCGGATCGCGATTGCGTGGAGGTCGGCTTCGACGCCGAGCACGACATCAGCGAGCGGGTGATCTTTCCGGTCACCGAGTCGCAGTCCAACGGCATCGAGGACGCCCGCTTCGTCGCCTTCGAGGACGAGGGGCGGCGAACCTACTATGCGACCTACACAGCCTACAGCGGCTTCGCGATCCGCTCCGAGCTCATCGAGACCACCGATTTCGTCTCCTTCCGGATGACGCCGCTGAAGGGCTCGGCGGCGCGCAACAAGGGCATGGCGCTCTTCCCCCGCCGGATCGACGGCAAGTTCGCCATGATCGGCAGACAGGACAACGAGAGCCTCTATCTGATCCTGTCGACGGACCTGCAGGTCTGGGACGGCGGGGTGGCTATTCTGAAACCCGAATACCCGTGGGAATTCGTGCAGATGGGCAATTGCGGCCCGCCCATCGAACTGGACGAGGGCTGGCTGCTTCTGACCCATGGAGTCGGGGCGCTGCGGAAGTACTGCATCGGGGTGGCCCTGCTCGACAAAGCCGATCCTTCGAAGGTGCTTGCGCGGTCGGTCGAGCCGCTGATCCGGCCGGATCCGCTCGAGCGTGAAGGCTATGTGCCCAATGTGGTCTACACTTGCGGCGCCATGCGTCACGGCGACCGGATCATCCTGCCCTACGCCGTCTCGGACACCTTCTCGACCTTCGCGACCGTGAAGATCGCCGCCTTGCTGGCCAGCCTGCGGGGCTGATCCGCACCCGCGATCGGTTCAGGGCGACGGTGGTGTCACCGGCCGCCAAGCGCGGCCGCTCTTCATGGCCGCCTCGCCGGCGGCGAACAGGCTTCGCTCATGGGCCGCGCTGAAATCCAAGGCGTTGTCCTTCTCGGTCTCCGGCAGGGCGGAGACCCGCACGGCGCAGCCGTGGGCGCGGCAGAACTCGGCCATGGAGATCAGACCGGCCCGCACCGAGGCCTTGCTGGCCACATCGAAACTGCGGCCGAGAATGGGCAGGGTGGCCCGCGGCGTGACGCCGAACAGCGGCTCGGTCTGGCCATTGATGATGACGTAGAATTCGATCAGCGAGGTGGGCCCGGGCACTGTCCGGGCGAGCAGCAGGGCGGGCGGAAAGGCGAAGAAGGCGCTCTCGGTCTGGCCGTCAACGTGCATCTCCTCGAACCGGCGTCCGCCGCTGCTCACCGGGATAAGGGTTGGCGGGAATACCCCGGGCACGCTGGCGGAGGCGACCAGAACCTCGGTGAACAGTTCACGCGCGCCCGGCCCCCCATGGGTGGCGATAGCCCCCATGTCCCAGACGATCAGTTGACCGGTGTCGAGATTGGTCGTCGCCACCAGCAGCCGGCGACCCTTGGCGTGTTCGGCGGCCACGGCGCGCAGCAGATCGTCGGTGACATAGCCGCGCACCAGGTCCTGCAAGGGTTCGCGACGGTAGACTCCGGGCGTGAAGAGGCTCAGCAGGCCCCGCCCGCGCAACAGGTGGACCACCCGGGGACCGGTGTAGGCGTTTCGCAGGGCGTCGTCCCAGTGGGGGCCCAGGAAGGCCAGCGGAGCGGTGAGGGCGCCGGTGCTGACGCCGGTGACCACCCGGAACACGGGTCGCCCGCCGCTTTGCGTCCAGGCGTGCAGCAGACCCGCCCCGTAGGCGCCGTTGGCGCCGCCGCCGGAGAGCGCCAGGGCGTCGACCTCGCCGGCGCTGTCGGGCCTCAGGGCGCCCCGCAGCAGTCGAAGCAGTTCCGGTGCGTCCTGGGCGTAGCGGACGTCGTCGAAGCCTTCCGGCGCGGCCCGGGCCTGTTCGGTCTGGGTGAACGGCGTCCGGGGCAGGGTGGCGCACCCCCCGAGCGTGAGCACGGCGACGCCGAGAGCCGCCAGTCCGCCGCTCAGGCGCGATGGTCTCAATCGCGGTGCGATCATGGTCCGGTTCCCCCGGCCGGGCTCTCCGCCGCCCGGCCACACAGCTACAGCCTAGCACGGATGGCGGTCCTCGCCCGTGCGCGTGACGTCGCCATCCCATGGCCTTCGCTGCCGCCAGCTGCGGAATATCAGAGCGCGCCGCCCGTCCTGTGCTAGATGAACGAAGGGTCCCGTCTCTCCTGGCCGGCCCCCGGAAAGCCATTCGATGACGGCAAGCCGTCCCCGGCCGTCCGCCAGCGCCCGAGCCATGCCGGGCAGTCGGCGGAGCCATGGCCCGGCGGCGAGCGACGGCCGGGACTTTCCCATCGTCGCCGTCGGCGCATCGGCCGGTGGCCTCGAGGCGTGTCAGAAGTTCTTCGACGGAGTGCCGCCCGGCCCGGGGATGGCGTTCATCGTCGTGCAACACCTGGATCCGAACCATGAAAGTCTGATGGTTGACCTGCTGTCGGGCCACTCGGCCATGGCGGTGCAGGTGGCTGTGGACGGCGCCCGTCTGGAACCCGACAACGTCTATGTGATCGCTCCGGGCACCTATCTGGCGGTCAAGGCCGGCGCCCTGGTGGTCTCGGCGCCCACGGCGCGGCGCGGCGCGCGGCTGCCTTTCGATTTCCTGCTGAACGCCCTGGCCGAGCACTGCGGCGGGCGAACGGTCTGCGTCATCCTGTCCGGCTCGCTGGCAGACGGCAGCCGGGGTCTGCTGGCGGTGAAGGCGGCCGGCGGGGCGGTGATCGCCTAGGACCCGGACGAGGCGAGTTTCGATGGCATGCCGCGCAGCGCCATCCGCACGGGCAGGGTGGACGCCGTGTTGCCCCTGGCCGACATGCCCGCGGCGCTGGAGCGCTTTGCCCGCCACCAGCCTGTGGCCGCTCCGCCGGATCGCCGGGCAATCCCCGGCCAGCCCGCCGACGTGCTGACCCTGGTTGTCCGGTTGGTCCGCGACCGCACGGGGCACGACTTCACGCTCTACAAGCCGGGCACCCTGCAACGCCGGATCCAGCGACGCATGGCTCTAGCGGCGCTGCAGGCCGACCGCTTGGATCTCTATCTGGCCCGCCTGCAGGTCGACGCAGAGGAAGTCGACGCCCTGGCCAAGGATCTCCTGATCCACGTGACCAGCTTCTTTCGCGACCCGAAGGTGTTCGATGTCCTCGGCCGCACGATCGCGGCGGATCTCGTGCGCGACCGTCCTCTCGACGAGCCCATCCGGATCTGGGTGGCGGGCTGCAGCACCGGAGAGGAAGCCTACACCATAGCCGTCATCTTCCGGGAGGCCATCGCCGCCACCGGTCGCGAAATCAAACTGCAGGTATTCGCTTCCGATGTGGACTCCGACGCGGTCGCGACGGCGCGGGACGGCCTCTACGCCGGCGACATCGCCGAGGTGGTCTCCAAGGCGCGGCTCGACGCCTTTTTCACCAAGGATGAGCACGGCTACCGCGTGTCGCCCGAACTGCGCGGCTGCGTCGTTTTCACAGTGCAGAATGTGCTGGTCGATCCCCCGTTCTCGCGCCTCGATCTGATCTCCTGCCGCAACCTGCTAATCTATCTGCGCCCGGAAGCCCAGGCCAGGGCGGTGGCGATGTTTCATTTCGCCCTCAAACCCGATGGTGTCCTGCTGCTCGGGTCGTCCGAGGGGGTCGGCCGCACCGACGGACGTTTCTCGGCGATCTCGAAGCCGGCCAGGCTCTATCGCAAGACCGGACACACGCGACCGGGCGAGGCGGGATTTCCGACCGACGGGGCCACCGTTCGCAGCCTTGTCCGGGCGGCGCCTCTGGTCCCGGGCGCCGGCCAGCCGGCCCTCGCCGACCTGTGCCGGCGGCTGGTGCTGGAGAACCACGCGCCCGCGGCGGTGCTGATCAACCGCGCGCGGGAGTGCCTCTATTCCCTGGGTCCGACGGACCGGTATCTGCGAGTGGCCGCCGGCGCGCCCAGCCTCGATCTGCTGGCCATGGCCCGACACGGCATCCGTGCGCGCCTGGCCTCGGCGGTCGCCCAGGCGTTCGATCAAGGCTCGCCCGTCGTCGTCCACAGCGGGCCGGTCACCTGGGAGGGACGGGTGCACGCCTTCGACATCGAGGCGCGGCCGGTCCAGTTTGGCGGCGAGACCCTGCTGCTGGTGTGCTTCCTCGATACGCCCAGGTCCATCGCCCTGGTCGGGAAGGCGCACGCCGCCGAGGACGCCTCGCTGATCACCGAGCTCAGGTCCGAACTCGAGTCGACCCGGGCCGAACTTCGCAGCGCCGTGCGCAGCCTGGAGATCGCCACCGAGGAACAGACGACGATCAACGAGGAGGCGCTGTCGGTCAGCGAGGAGTATCAGTCGACCAACGAGGAACTGCTGACCTCCAAGGAGGAGCTTCAGTCCCTCAACGAGGAGCTCAACGCCCTCAACAGCCAGCTTCAAGAAACCCTAGACCGCCAGCGGACCACCGCCAACGACCTGCAGAACATCCTATACAGCACCGACGTGGCGACGCTGTTCCTCGACAAGGCGCTGCGCATCCGCTTCTTCACGCCGGCGACCCGGGCCCTGTTCAACGTCATCCCCGGGGACGTCGGCCGACCGCTCGCCGACCTGTATTCCCTCGCCGTGGACGCCGACCTGCTGCCTGACGCCGCGGCCATGCTGATCACGCTCAAGCCGATGGCGCGCGAGGTCGAAACCGGCGACGGCGTCTGGTACCTGCGCCGCATCATGCCCTACCGGGCCGAGGGCGACTCCGCCGAAGGCGTGGTGATCACCTATCTGGACATCACCGAGCGCAAGCGCGCCGCCAGGGGCGTTGAGGAAGCCAGGATGTCGGCCGACATCGCCAACCGGGCCAAATCGCGCTTCCTGGCCGCCGCCAGCCACGACCTAAGGCAGCCCTTGCAGACCCTAACCCTGATCCAGGGCCTGCTGGCCAAGACGATCGCCGATCCGGCCACCCACAAGCTCGTGCGTCTGCAGGAGCAGTGCATCAACGCCATGTCCGGCATGCTCAACACCCTGCTGGACATCAACCAGATCGACGCCGGCATCGTCCACGCCGAGTACGTCGCCTTCCCGGTCAATACCGTGTTCGACCATATGAGGGACGAGTTCGGCTACCATGCCCAGGCCAAGGGTCTGGCGCTGCGTATCGTCCCCTGCCGCCTGTCGATCGTCAGCGATCCGGCGTTGCTCGAACAGATGATCCGCAACCTCATCGCCAATGCGGTGAAGTACACGACCAAGGGGCGGATCCTGGTCGGCTGTCGCCGTCGCGGCGGGAAGCTGAGCATCGAGGTGCTCGACACCGGCATCGGCATGCAGCGGGGGGAACTGCAGACGATTTTCGAGGAGTATCACCAGATCGAGAACGTCGCCCGAGAACGCAGCCGCGGCCTCGGGCTAGGCCTTTCGATCGTCAAGCGTCTTGCAGGGCTGCTGGGACACGCGATCGACGTTCGCTCAAGACCGGGACGCGGTTCGGTGTTCACCATCGAGGTCGATCTGGCGTCGGCGGGAACCCCAGCGGCCTTGCAGGACGGGCGACCGCCAAAGGACGACGCCCAGGCGGATGCGGTCCGCCGCAAGGGCGCGCTCCTCGTCGTCGAGGACGATCCCGAGGTGCGTGAGTTGCTGGAACTGGCGCTCACCGACGAGGGCCACACCGTTCGGGTCGCGGCCGACGCGGGCGCCGCCCTCTCCCTGGTCAGCGACGAACGCCTGCGTCCCGACGCGGTGCTGGTGGACTACAACCTTCCCGGTGGCATGACAGGCCTGGAACTCGCCGCCCGGCTGAGGCAGAGGTTTGGCCAGGACAGCCCCGTGATCGTGCTCACCGGCGACATCTCCACCGAGACCCTGCGCGGCATCGCCGAGGCCCGCTGCATTCCCCTGCACAAGCCGGTGAAGCCGGAGGTTCTAAGCCAAGTGATTCAGACCCTGCTCCGCGGCCCCGTCGCGTCGCCCACGCCGCCGCCGCCGCCGCGCGAACCCGGCGTCACGCGGCCGCCGACGATCTATGTCGTTGATGACGACAGCACCGTCCGTCAGTCCCTGTCGGCGATTCTCGAGGCGGAGGGGATGACCGTCGAGGCCTTCGCCGACTGCGAGGCCTTCCTGGCCGCCGAGAGGACGGAAGGACAAGCCTGTCTGCTCCTCGACGCCTATCTGCCCGGCGGAATGGACGGCCTCGAACTGCTGGATCGCCTGCGCGAAGCCGGTGACACCCTGCCGGTGATCCTGGTCACCGGCGAAGCCGATGTCCGCATAGCGGTGCAGGCGATGAAGGCCGGCGCCGCGGACTTCATCGAAAAGCCGGTCACCGGCCGGGCCCTGATCGACAGCATCGCTCAGGTTCTCGAAAAGGCGGCGGATTCAGGCAAGGTGACGCTGGCGAAAACGGCGGCGGCGGACCAGATTGGCCGCCTGACAAGCCGCCAGCGCCAGATCCTGGATAGGGTCCTGCTCGGGCAGCCCAGCAAGAACATCGCCGCCGATCTGGGGATCAGCCAGCGTACGGTGGAGAACCATCGCGCCGCCATCATGCATCGAACCGGCGCAAAGTCGCTGCCGGCGCTGGCGAGGCTCGCCTTGGCGGCCGCCGTCGAGCCGGCCGCCGATCGCGGGGCGTGAACGGCGGCTCAGGGCTAAGTCCCGGTCAAGGGGCCCTGTCCCGGGTCTGGGTCCGCCGATTCGCGGACTCGGAATGGTGCGCCGGTCGACCCTCGGCGGCGTTCCCTGTTCCGAACCACGGCGCACGGAAAATCGGCCGGATTGGCGGTCTGTCCGCACGGCGGTGTTTGCAGGCAGGGTTGGCTTGTGGTTGATCGGCGCCTGCAAAGGCGCCTGGCCGCGCCCGCCCCGAGATCCTGAGGAAGCCCCGTCCCATGACCGACGTCCCTGCCTGGCCCGCCCTATCCATCGCCCAGGCGCACGCCCTGCTCACCGCCCCTGGCGCGCCGTTCGAGATGGAAACCGTCACCATCCGCGGCCTGCCCACCCGCGTGTGGAAGAACGCTCCGCCGACGCTGCGGGCGGTTCTGGAGGCCTCCCGCGCCCATGGCGAGAAGATCTTCCTCGTCCATGAGGACGAACGGGTCAGTTTCGAGGCTTTCTTCCGCGCCACCGCCGCCTTCGCCCACGAACTGCGCCGGCAGGGCGTGCAAAAGGGCGATCGGGTGGCGATCGTCATGCGCAACCTGCCCGAGTGGCCGGTGGCCTTCTACGCGGCCGCGTCGCTGGGCGCGATCGTCACGCCGCTGAACGCCTGGTGGACCGGGCCGGAACTGGAATATGGCCTGACCGATTCCGGGACCAAGGTCGCCATTGTCGACGCCGAGCGCCTGGAGCGTCTGGCCGAGCACCTGCACAACTGCCCCGACCTGAAGCGGGTCTTCGTCAGCCGCCTGATCGAGGAAAGCGCCAACCCGCACGTGGTGAAACTCGAGAGCGTCATCGGCGAGCCGGAAGGCTGGAGTGCGCTTGGCGATCGGCCGCTGCCCGACGAGGTGATCGCCGAGGATGACGAAGCCACCATCTTCTACACTTCGGGAACCACCGGAAAGCCGAAGGGCGCCCTGGCCACCCAGCGCAACATCAACTCCAACATCATGGCCTCGGCCTGCTCGTCGGCCCGCTCGTTCCTGCGCCGGGGCGAGACGCCCCCGGCCCCGGATCCGGATGCGCCGCAGCGCGGAACGCTGCTGTCTGTGCCGTTCTTCCACGCCACCGGCTGTTTCGCGATCCTCAACCCCAGTCTGGTGGCCGGCGCCAAGCTGGCGATGATGCGCCGCTGGGATCCTGTGCGGGCTTTCGAACTGATCGAACGCGAGCGTCTCAACTCCGCCGGCGGCGTGCCGACCATCGCCTGGCAGCTGATCGAGCATCCCCTGCGGGAAAACTACGACCTGTCCAGCCTGGAGAGCGTCGCCTATGGGGGCGCCCCGTCGGCGCCGGAACTGGTGCGCAAGATCCGCGAGATCTTCCCCAGCAGCCAGCCCGGCAACGGCTGGGGCATGACCGAGACCTCGGCCACCGCCACCAGCCACGGGGCCGAGGACTACTCCCATCGACCCGACTCCTGCGGCCCGGCGGTTCCCGTCACCGATCTGAAGATCATGACCGTCGAGGGTGACCGGGAACTGCCGATCGGCGAGGTGGGCGAGCTGTGGTGCAAGGGCCCGCAGGTGGTGAAGGGCTACTGGAACAAGCCCGAGGCCACGGCGCAGACCTTCCACGAGGGCTGGGTCAAGACCGGCGACCTCGCCCGGCTGGACAGCGAGGGCTTCTGTTTTATCATCGACCGGGCCAAGGACATGCTGATCCGCGGCGGCGAGAACATCTACTGTATCGAGGTGGAGAACGTCCTCTACGACCACCCCGCCGTGGTGGACGCGGCCCTGGTGGGCATCCCCCACAAGACACTCGGCGAGGAACCCGGCGCCGTGGTGACGCTGAAGCCGGAGGCCCGGGCCAGCGAGGAAGACCTGCGGGCTTTCGTCGCCGAAAGGCTGGCCGCCTTCAAGGTGCCTGTGAAAGTGATCTTCTGGCCCGAGACCCTGCCGCGCAACGCCAACGGCAAGATCGTCAAGAGCGAGCTGCGCAAACTCTTCGAAGCGCCGGCGGCGTGAGTCGGTCCCGGGCATGACCGACCCGATCCACGTCTGGTCGGGGGCGTCTCACCACGGGGCTTTCCAGTGTGGCGGCTGGGCCTGCCTGAGGCTGATCAATGGTCAGGTGACCGGCTTCGCCGGCGGGGAACGTCGGACGACGCCGGGCCGGATGGCGCTGGCGGGGCTTGCCGCGGCGTTGCGGGAGCTTCCGGCCGTGGGGAATCCCGGCGCGGGCGAGGTGGTCATCGAGACCGACAGCCCGGAGCTGATCACCGTCGCGGGGCTGCTGACGGGTTCCCGCCGCGCGGGTGGCGAGGGCCCGTCCGAATCGCCCGAGGCGGACCTCGACCTTTGGGCGCGCATCCTCGTCGGCGCGAAGGGCCGGCGCCTGCGGTTTGTCCGGGCGCCGCTCACGCCGGAGACGCCGACAGCCTTCGTCGCGGCCTGGGCGGAGGTGGCCATGAACAAGGCCAAGTCGTCAGGGCCGTTCAGCGCGGCGATACCCAGGCCCAATCTGGCGAAGGTGGCGGGACTTCCCCGAGCGGGAGGGGCTCTGAACTCTTGAATCCAGACCAAAACCTCTCCGAGCAAACGAGTCCCTCTGGTCGAATTTTGCTCTAGAAGGTCCGCGAGACCAGCTGCTTCACCTGCTCGAGCCAGCCGGCCACCGTGGCGGGAGGCGTGTCCGGGAGGACGCCGCCGAAATGCAGGTGATCGACCACGGTCAGGCCGCAGACATCCGCCAGGTGGCCGTCGAACAGGTTGCGCACCGCCGCCCAGGTCCCCTCCTTGCGGATCCATTCCATGGGCGCGCCCGAGGTCGAGATGCTGACCAGCTTGCGACCCAGTAGCAACTGGGCGTTGCGGCCGCCTTCTATGGGGCCGTAGCCAAAGCCCATGCCGAACACGCGTTCGACATAGCCCTTCAGCATCGCCGGCGGGGCGTTGAACCAGAACGGATAAATCAGCACGAAGGCATCCGCCTTGCCGATGATCTCGCGTTCGGCGACCACGTCCTCGCCGGGTCTGAACCCGGACGGGCGGGGAATCTCCTCATCCCTCAGGCAGGGATCGAAGTTCAGACGGTAGAGGTCGCGCAGGATGGCTTCATGCCCTCGGTCGTGGGCGGCCTCCACATAGGCGTGAGCGATCGCCAGACTGAGGCTGTGGTCTCCGGGGTGCGCGACAATGACGGCGTGCTGCATGGACGTGTTGTCCTGTCGGAAGGCAGTCGCCTCCTGGATCGGCGAATTCCATAATCGACCATCCACACGCCAGATCAATGACCTGGGTCAAGCCGGCCGCCGCCGGCTACCTAGGCAACCGAACCCACGGGCCGGCGTTAGCGATTGTGGACGCAGGCCCATTTCCGGCCAGGCGTCGCCACTCCATGATCGGACCCCCCTCAATGCGCCTGTATTCCTCCGCCTCCCTGGCCGTTCTGCTGGGGCTCGGCGCCCTGTCGATGGCGGCGCCGACCGCCGTCGAAGCGCAGGTGATGATCGGCGTGAGCGTCGGCTTCGCCCCGCCCATGCTGCCGATCTACTATCAGCCGCGCATCCCGGCTTACGGCTACATCTGGACGCCCGGGTTCTGGGCCTGGGACCGCGGGTCACAGGACTACTACTGGGTGCCCGGCACCTGGGTCCGCCCGCCCCGTGTCGGCTTGCTGTGGACCCCGGGCTACTGGGGCTGGCAAGGCGGCTCTTACCTGTTCAATGACGGCTACTGGGGGTCCTCGGTGGGCTACTACGGCGGCATCAACTACGGCTACGGCTATGGCGGCCATGGGTATGACGGCGGAGAGTGGCGTGGCGGGCGTCTTTACTACAATCGCACGGTCAACAACGTCTCGAACCTCCGCGGAACGACCTTCTACAGCCGGGCGGTGACGGGCGGCTCGGGACGGGTAAGCTTCAACGGCGGCACCGGCGGGGTGCAGATGCGACCGGACGCCGCGCAGATGGCGAACGTCCACAGCGGCCGCGTCAACGCCACCGTCGCCCAGCAGCACCACTTCGCGGCGGCGCGCGCCGTGCCCAGTCTGAGGTCGAAGGTCAATCACGGGACGCCGGCCATCCTCGCCACGGCGCGACCCGGCGTGATGCGCGCCGCCGCGACCACAGGCGCGGCCCGAACGGCGGTCACCCACCAGAGACCGGCCGCCTCCGCGCGTCCGCCGCAGGGGCACGCTGTCCAGTCCGGTGCGGTCCAGCACGGCGGAGGCGATGCCGCCTCTCGTACGGGCTCCGCGCGGCCAGCAGTCGAACGCCGCGCCGCGCCGCAGGCGGATCGCGCCGGCGGCGGTCGCCCTGCCGCTCCATCCAGACAGAGCTCCCAGGGCGGTCAGCAGATGCGGGGCGGCAATTCCGGCGGCGGCCAGCAGGGCGGCGAGCGTCAGGGCGGCGGTCAGCCCACTCAGCGCCAGTCAGGCGGCAGTCCGATGCGCGGTGGCAATCCCGGTGGCGGCGGTCAGGGTGGCGGACGCCCCGGCGGCGGCGCCCAGCAGGGTGGAGGTGGGCAGGGCGGCGAGCGTCAGGGTGGCGGCCAGGGCAAGGACCATCACCCCAATAGCTAGACAAGAGGGACAGCGCACCTCGGGTCGGATTCCGACCGGCGTGTCGCGGGTTCCATCGCCAGGATCTTCGCTGATCGGCTGCCGCAAGGGGCAAACGCCGGACCGTCCGGCTAGGGGGTGGGGCCTTGCGGTCGCCTCCGCCGCGATGTCAGTGTGGACAGGCGGTGTGGGTGCAGGCGGCCGGGCGGCCCTGGTGGGCGTGGAGGTATTTCAGTTCGCTGGAAAGGATTTTCGGTCCGAGAAACCAGAAGGAGACAATCCCGGCCAGACAGATCGCCGCCAGACCCATCTGTTTGGCCCGGACATTCTGAAGGTAAAGCGCCGTCAGGCGTCCGGTGACCGGTCCGAGAGCCAGGACCAGCGCCCAGGGATACCGCGCCCTGGGGCGTGCCGCCGAATCGCCGGCCTTGCGGTCCGGTGTCGACGGCGCCGGACTGTGGCGGTCGGCATCGTCGATGGCGGTCATCAGGGGAATCGCTCCGCAGTAGCGGCTGCATGAGTGGGACGCCGTTCTGGCGGCCCACGGCGAAGGTCGCATCGCTGCGTCGCGTCGGAAGCCGCCGGGGGCGACGCCCCCGGCGGCTCGAGGTCGGGGAGCCTATTTCTTGAGGGCGTGGGCGGCTTCGTCCTGCGCCTTGCCGACAGCGTTTTGCGCCTTGCCGATGGCCTTTTCCGTCGCGCCTTCCACTTGAAGGCGCTCATTGCCGACGAGCTTGCCGGCGGCCTGCTTGATGGAGCCCGCGACTTCCTTGCCGGCGCCTTCGATCCGATTGGTGCTCATGGTGTTGTCCTTTCGACACTCGGTCAGGCCCAGAGCCATGACCACATCTGAACAAACGGCAGGCGGCGCCTTTGGTTGCGCCGCGGATCGCCCCAAGGTCAGAAACCGACGCGCGCCCTCACCCTCAGCTACCCCGACCGCCGCGCATGGCCGTCGCGATGGTGAAGTCGGCCACCAGGGGCAGGTGGTCCGAGGCGCGTCGCGTCGCGGCGTCGCGCGGGGTGTGGATCGCCTCGATGATGACGTCGGCGCTGGCGAAGAGGTGATCGATCTGACGCAGCGGTACCGCCGACGGAAAGGTGGCGAGCCTTCGCCCGCCCCGGGGCGACGCGGTCGCGTCCCTCAGGTCGTGCGGCAGGGCCCGGCAGGCGGCGCTGCGAGGGCCGGCGTTGAGGTCTCCCAGCACAATCAGCGGATCTCGCCGGTCCGGACCGCCGAGCCAGTGCGGGCCGGCGAGGGCCGTCGCCTGGATCAACTGTTCACGCGGCACGAGCCCGAGGTGGGTGTTGAGCACCTGCAGCCGGACGTCGCCGATGGTGATTTCCACCCACAGGGCGCCGCGCGGCTCAAGCCGCCTAAGACCGGGGTGGCCCGGCAGGGGCCCGGCCCTGACCAGCCGCTCGGGCAGGGCGGTCAGGATCGCGTCGCCATAGAGCTCCTCCTCCACTTTCAGCGCGGCGTGGAAGCGGAAGGCCATGCCCAGCCTCCCGGCGATGGCCTGCGCCTGGTCGACCCCGCCGGTGCGGGCGCAGCCCACGTCGACTTCCTGCAGCGCGACGATGTCGGGTCGCTGTGCGGCGATCACGTCGGCGACGCGACCCACGTCGAGACGGCGGTCGGTCCCGACGCAGCGGTGGATGTTGTAGGTGAGAATCCGCGTCATGACCGCCCGCCCGGGGGCGTCAGCGCCGCCAGCCGGGCCGCCAGGACCCGCCGGCGTTTCCAGGGACGCCAGGCGTCTCCAGGCCCGGTGGGGTCGCCAAGGTGGTGGGAGGCGATGAACGCGGCGAGTGGGCCAAGCGGCATGGGCTTCAGCGGGTTGAGGCGTCGGTAGCCCTGGCGCCTGAGCTGTTCGATGCCGGCGCCGACACCGCCCGCGGCGGCTATGGTCTGATCGACCAGGGCCGACGGGCAGCCCAGCCAGTGGGCCAGCAGGGTTGTTCGCAACGCGGCGATTGCCCTTCGGGACGGTGTGTCGTCCGGCGCCGCCTCCAGGGACAGGTCGCACTCGGTGTCGAAGCCGCCCGAGCGGTTGTTCAGGTTCGCCGAGCCGATCCGCAGCAGGGTGTCGTCGATGATCGACAGCTTGGCGTGCACGATGATCAGGCGGCCCTGCCCGGTCAGCGGGACGAAGGCGTGCAGGCGGCCATACCGGTCGGCGGCGGCCAGGCGGGCGAGGAAAGCCGACCGCGTGCGATCCATGGTCATGCGATCGAACCAGCTCGCCGAGCGCGCCGCCGAGACCAGGACCACTTCCGGGCCTGCCGGTTCGGCGAGGCGCAGGGCCAGGGCTTCGGAGATGAGCGGCGAGGTGAAATACTGGTTCTCCAGATAGATGCAGCGCCCCGCGGACCGGATGGACTCCAGGTGCAGGTCCTCGCTCTCGCGCACCTCGGGCTCGCCATGCCAGGCCGGGGCTGTTCGCGAAACGCCGGCGCGCAAGCGCGTCAGTTGAGCCTCGACGTGGTCTGGCCAGGCGTCCCCGCCGGAGACCGGCGCCGCCGGCGGCCGCTCTCCGGTCGCCCTTCGCCAGCGTTCACGGAAAAGCTCGCCGAGCGCGCCGGCCACGGATCCGTCGACCATGCTCATCACCTCGTGGCGTGAGGCGAAGTCCTTGCTGCTGGCGGCGGATTCCTCGCGGCGGGGATCCTCATCCAGATGAGCGGCGGTGTCCCACCGGTCCGGGCCGATGTCGCCGCCGCCGCAGAACGCCAGGCTGTCGTCGATAATGACCATCTTCTGGTGGTGGCAGGCCCCGAGCGGCACCGTGGCGTCGAGGAGGAACCGCACGGGTGAACCGGCGAAGCAGGCCTTGGCGCGGTGGGGGAAGAAGCGCTGGGTGGCCGACACGGGGAGGGCGGACTTCCAGCACAGGATGCGGACGTCCAGGTCCTGTCGATCGTTGACCAGGGCCTTCAGGAAGGGCCCGATCCGGTCGGCATAGGGACCGCCGCCGCCGGGTTGCGGATCGAACAGTGTATCGGGGTCGAAAGCCCAGTTGAGCAGATGAATGCTGGCGCGCGCCTTCAGCATCGCCGCCCTGACCGCCAGGAAGTAGTCCGCCATGTCGATCAGCAGGGCCGCGCGGTCGGCGCATTCAACGCGCCAGCAGGTCGAGCCGGCTTCCAGCAGCATTCTTTGATCCCCGTCGCTCGGCCAGAAACGTCCCCGGCCGGGGCTTGTTCCGACTGCCGCCAGCCCCATCTTCCGGTTCCGGGTCATCGACGCGCATCACAGCGCGGTCAGGCCGGTCTCAGGAGCAGACAATGAGCCAGGCGCCAGACCTGCACAGACTGCGCCGCAGCGTCGCCTTCGTCGGCCGCCTGTCTGACGGCGTCCTGCGGCTGGGTCCGCTCAGCATCGGTCTCGACGGCGTGCTCAGCTGGATTCCCGGCGTCGGGGAAGCCTATGGCGCCGCCGCGGCGGTGTTCATGCTCGTCCAGGGTGCGCGCGGCGGCGTTCCGGTTCGCAGCCTGACCCTGTGCGCCGCCCTGATGTTCGGCCGCACGCTCGTCGCGGCCATCCCCGTGGCCGGTCCCGTTGTCGCCGACCTCTTCCTGGCGCACCGCTGGTCGGCCGGAATCATCGTCCGCGCTCTCGACCGCAGACTCGCCGGTCAGGGAGCCGGCCGCCAGTCGACCACGAACCGGCAGAACGGGTCGCCGGCCGCCGCGCAGTGGGTTTCCACCGCCCGGGCGCGGGGCGACACCAGTTCCTGGAAGAGGCGCTGGAAGACCGCCGCATGCCAGGCGCAGATCGGCTGAGGGCTTTGTTCGCCCGCGCAGAGCGGATTGCCCGTCAGGGTGAACACGGTGGGTGAGCCGGCGCGGGCCTCGAACCGACTCGACCCGGCGAAGGTCCAGGCGTTGGCGCGGATGGCCCGCACGAGAATCTCCGCCGCCAGCCGGGGCGGCAGGATCTTCAGTACGGCCTGGGCGGGCTTCGGGATGCGATTGGCCAGCAGATAGTCCGCCGTCCGGCGACCCGCCTCGCTCATCAGCGCCACGGCCTCATGGGGAGTCAGTGAGGCGCGAACGCCGCGATGCAGGCGGGCGACCCGCCGCTCGTCGACCATCTGGCCCGGCGGCGCGTCCAGCCAGTCCGCTGCGCCGGCGGCGGCGAACAGGGTTTGCAGCCGATCGGCCATGCCACCGGCCCGCAACGCCTCGATCAGCTGCAGCACCGCATTGGGGCCGATCCTGGCGGCCTCGCCCGCTCCGGCGGCCGGGCCCGCCGGATCAATGATGGAGGTGGCCGACGGGCTCATCGAGCTCCAGTTCGTGGTCATGCTCGTGCGGCTCGGGGCTGCAGGCGGCGACGGTCGAGACCGGCGTCTTCCGGGCCGCCAGCGCCTTGGCCTTTCGGGTGTTGTCGGCGGCGACCTTCCAGTCGGACATGCCCGCCGGCGCCGGAGCGGTGTCGCCGCGCTGGTCGAAGTGGAAGTCCACGGTCTTCTTCGATTGGGGACCCCAGTAGCCGACCTTGCCCAGATCGTAGAACTTGCGCTGGAAGCCAGACTTCAGGAAGGCGTAGAGACACCCCAGAAGATAGCGGCGCCTCAGGCCCTTACCGTCCCAGGGATAGGAGAAGAACGCCTTGAACATATAGAAGCGGCGGTAGTTGTTCATTACCCTGTCGAGCAGTTCGCCGCGCTCCATCGCCTCGGGTTTGATGATCGGCGTGACGAAATTGTACTTGTCGAAATCGAAAACCTCGACCTTGTCGCTCAGTTCCTTGAACAGGTTGGTGAACGGCCAGGGAGTGTACATCGACCAGTTGGCCAGATCGGGCTTCCAGTCCATGGCCATGCGATAGGTCTCTTCCAGGGTCTCGGCGGTCTCGTTCTCCAGACCGACGATGAACTGGGCCTCCACAACGATGCCCGCATCGCGTAGCAGCTGGATCGCCTTCTTGTTGTCGGCGACCTTGGTCTCCTTGTTGAAGCGGTCGAGCTTGAGCTGGGCGGCCGCCTCCGTGCCGAGGGAGACGTGGATCAGCCCGGCCTTGCGATAGAGCGGCAGCAGGGCCTCATCGCGCAGGATGTCGGTGACCCGGGTGTTGATTCCCCAGTTCACCTTTTCGGGCAGGCCGCGGGCGATCAGCTCCTCGCAGAACTGCACGAACTTCTTGCGGTTGATCGTGGGTTCCTCATCCGCGAGGATGAAAAACCGCACATCGTATGTCTTGTAGAGGTTCTCGATCTCGTCGACGACCTTCTTGGGGTCGCGGATGCGATAGTCGCGCCAGAACTTCCATTGTGAACAGAACGAACAGGTGAAGGGGCAGCCCCGGGCCATGTTGGGGATGGCCACGCGACGGTTCAGAGGAATGTACTTGTACTTGTCCCACTCCAGGATGCCCCAGTCGGCGTTGATGGAGTCGAGATCCTTGACGGTCGGGGCCGCCGGAGTCGCGACGACACGGCCGCTACCCTCTTCGTCGAGGCCCTCGATATAGGCGATGCCCTTGACCTGGTCGCGATCCTGCGGCCAGCGCCCCTCGTCGACGGTGCGCACCAGGTCGACGAGGATCTCCTCGCCTTCCCCGCGCGCGATAGCGTCGATCCACGGCGCCTCGGTCAGCACCTGCTGGTACATGAAGGTGGCGTGGATGCCGCCGAGCACCGTGACGGCGTTCGGGTGCATCTCCTTGGCGATCTGGAGCAGGCGCTCGGCCTTGTAGATCGACGGGGTGATCGATGTGGCGCCGACCACGTCGGGCTTTTCCTCGGCCAGGATGGCCCGCAGTTGGTCCTCCGACAGATCGTTGGTCATGGCGTCGATGAAACGCACGTCATCGTAACCGGCGCCCTTCAGCGATCCGGCCAGATAGGCGGCCCAGGCAGGGGGCCAGTTGCCGGCGATCTCGGCGCCGCCGGAATGGTAGTTCGGATGAATGAGCAGTATACGCAAGGTGTGATCTCCCCCGTGTGTCCATTCAGGTTGACACCACGAGGCGTCAGGGCCTTGATCTGGATCAAGAGGGCGATGCGCGGTAGGTGGTCGGCGTCTTCCGACGCGCGCAGTCCCCCGGTTGGGGGCGGCGGCTGAGGCGAGAGGAACTTGAACGTGCTGTCACTTGACGAATTCCAGGCCCTGATCATCGCCGCCGGGGCCAGCATGATCCACAACTATCCGGTGCTGGAAGCCATCGTCATCCTGCCGCTGCTGTTCCGGAATTTCGCCTGGTCGGTGATCGGCTGTTCGCTGGCGGTGATCGTCACGTTCGTCCCCCAGTTGAAAGGGGACTTCTCGGTCAACAGTCTCATGGACCCGAAACACCTGGCCAGCGTGTCCTTCCAGGTGCTCGTCGCGGTGATGTTCGCCGCCATGGTGTTCTTCATCAAGAACTCGGTGGTCCAGACGTTTTGGCCCGCCAAGTCCGAGGATCCTGCGGCGTAGTTGGGCCCGGCGCTGCCGGAGGCCGTTCCGGTCCCCCGCGCCGTCGGTCGACGGGGCGGGGGGAACCGGCCTCAGGCCGTTGCGGGAACGCCCCGCCTTCGGGCCCGCAGCACCGCTCCAACGGCGGTCAGGCCGATCAGCATCAGGCCCCAGGCGGCCGGCTCCGGCACCGCCCCGCCGCCGCCCCCGCCCCCGCCGCCGGCAGGAGCCGCGAAATTCAGGGCGGCGTTCTGCGCGCCGATGAAGGTGCCCAGCTCGCCCGGCCCCGGGGAGCTGTCACTCACCGACGGCAACGCCTCGTGGTCCACCGGGTTGTACTCGCCGGTATAGCTGTAGAATTCGTACCGCCTCAGAATGGACTGGGCGTTGGCCCCTACGCCGCCGCCGCCGCCGTTCTCGAGCACGCCCGCCGCCGGGTTGCCCGGGTCGGTCTGCAGCAGTTGCCATTCGATTTCGGTGTTCTGCTCGGCCTGTTGAACCAGGTTGTTGTCGCCGACCAGCTGATACAGACCGACCTGCCCCTCGACTTCGGTGGTGAACACCTTCACCCAGATCGCCGTGCCGAACTGGGGTTCCGGGGCGTTGTAGTCCGGCGGAGGCGCGACGATCTGGGCGACGACCACCGGCGGCGGGGCCGGGTTGCCCGGGGCGGGCGCCTGGGGCGTCACGGTCCAGGTCGGCGCCAGAACATTGGAGGCGGCGTTGACCAGGCTTGACGAACCGGGGGCGCTTTCGACCAGCCAGCTGTAGCTGGTGCTGGAGGGATTTGCCGCCAGACCGACACCGAAATGATCGCAGGGCGTGCTGGGGCCATAGCCTGATCCGCCGCCGGTCCAGCAGCTCTCGCCGGGGGTGCTGTATACGCCGGACGGCGTGCCGACCCAGCCGGCCTGGGCGCCGCTGAGATCGGCCAGATAGACGATTCTGACGCCGAACACGCTGCCGTTGGAATAGTCCGTGATGGTCGGAGATCCGTACCGTTCAACCGTCGTCGGGAACCCGCGGCCGGCGCCGCCGAAGGTGTCGGTCACGTCGCTGGCGTGAATCCCCTCGAGGTCGATCTCAAAGCCGTGGGCCACGCTTCCGGTGTCGTTGACGGCGTCGAAATTGCCGAGAGAGCCGAATATGGACGTCGCGGCCGCGAGGCCGGGTGAAAAGAGCAGGACGGCGGTCGAGGCCATCAGGGTGTATCGGTTCGTCGCCACGGTCTCACTCCTTGCAATGGGCAATTCCCCGCCCTCCGATGGTCCGGGGTTCGAAAGCTCGCCTTGTTTCGGCCATACTGAATTGCGGGCGTGTTACATTGATTCGGGACAAAAAGCCTTTGATCGCCCGGGTCTCCTCATCCGCCGCAACCGGCCTTACAAACGGCGCTCTGGTCGGCCAGAAGGTCTCACTGAACGCCCGTGCGGGCCTCACGTCGCGCGTCGCGCCGGAACGGATCGCCCATCATGACAAGACCACCCGCCCATCGACGCCCTGCGGAGATCTTCGGCGAGCCCGTGGAATTGACGGTGGAGTCCGTCGGCGCCCAGGGTGACGGAGTCTGCGGCCGGAGTTTCGCCCCGCTGACCCTGCCGGGCGAGCGGCTCCTGGCCCGCTGCTCGGGCGACCGGGCCGAAGTGACGGAGATTCTGCAGGTCAGCCCTGACCGGGTCGACCCGCCCTGCCGGCATTTCGGTGAGTGCGGCGGCTGCGCCCTGCAGCACTGGGCGACGGCGCCCTACCTGGCCTGGAAGGTCGAGCAGATCCGCCTCGCCCTGGGCTGGGTCAATGTCGAGACCGATATCCTGCCGCCGTTCGCCGCACCCGCCGGGTCGCGCCGGCGGCTCGCCTTGCATGCCAGGCGGGAGGGGCGGGCGGTGGTGCTGGGATTCAAGGCGCGGCGCTCGTGGCGACTGGCGGCGATCGACTCCTGCGTCATCGCTGATCCCCGACTCATTGAGGCGCTTCCGGCGCTGCGCCGGATCGCCGAGCCGTTCCTCGAGCATCCCAAGTCCGCGCCCACCCTACACGTCACGCTCACCCTGACGGGCCTGGATATCGACGTCACCGGGGTCGAGCGGCGCAGCGGCGGCCTGTCGGCGGATGCCCGGATGCGCGCGGCCCGGGCCGCGGCCGAGGCGGACGCGGCCCGGGTCACCCTGGCCTCCGAGGTCATCTATGAGGCCCGGCCGGCCCGGGTCCGTATGGGCGCCGCGACCGTGTCTTTGCCGCCCGGAGCCTTTCTCCAGGCGGTCCCGCAGGCGGAAGCGGCTATGGCCGCCTTCGCCGTCGAGGCGGCCGCCGGCGCCCGCCGCATCGCCGACCTCTACTGCGGCGCGGGAGCGTTCACCTTCCCTCTGGCCGCCATCGCACCGGTCGTGGCCGCCGACTCAGCCGCCGGCGCCGTGGCGGCGCTGATGTCGGCCACGGCCACGGCGCCCGGGTTGAAGACCATCGCCGCCCAGGCGCGCGATCTCGACCGCCGCCCGATGCTCGCCCAGGACCTGAAGGCTATTGATGTCGTGCTTTTCGATCCGCCCCGCGCCGGGGCGGCCGTTCAGTGCGGCGAGATCGGCCGTTCGGGGGCGGGGCGGGTGATTGGCGTGTCGTGCAACCCAGCCACCTTCGCCCGTGACGCCAGAGCGCTCATCGATGCGGGTTTCACCCTCGACCGCGTCCT
>CAIXWN010000224.1 GCA_903923135.1 uncultured Caulobacteraceae bacterium
AATCCTAAGACCTTCATCATTCACGCGGCATGGCTGCGTCAGGCTTTCGCCCATTGCGCAAGATTCCCTACTGCTGCCTCCCGTAGGAGTCTGGGCCGTGTCTCAGTCCCAGTGTGGCTGATCATCCTCTCAGACCAGCTACTGATCGTAGCCTTGGTGAGCCTTTACCTCACCAACTAGCTAATCAGACGCGGGCCGCTCCAATGGCGATAAATCTTTCCCCCGAAGGGCACATTCGGTATTAGCTCAAGTTTCCCTGAGTTGTTCCGAACCAAAGGGCACGTTCCCACGTGTTACTCACCCGTCCGCCACTAATCCCGAAGGATCCGTTCGACTTGCATGTATTAGGCCTGCCGCCAGCGTTCGCTCTGAGCCAGGATCAAACTCTCAGGTTGAGTTGACGTTCTGACTTCCGTTTCGTCATCCCTAAGGACAACGGCGTAGTCTGCGTAGTATCTATTGACGAGTTCCCAAAACCACCAGACCCAGGCTCGCGCCCAGACCCAATGGCCATGGTATGTCTTCAAGAGACCGCAGTCCGATCAGCGTCTTTTTGATGACGTGGTTAGCGTCATCGCCAGGACACCGCCGCCTGCGTTTCTCTTTCCAATTCAACGATGTCAAAGACCAGATCGGCTCGCGCCAACCCCACCGGTACGCCCGGCGGCGGCGAGGAGGAGCGTCTTTAAGCGCCCACCCCGGCGGCGTCAACCGATATCGGCAAGTTCCTGAAATAGGCCGGACCCGGCCCTTACGCCTTCAGCGACGGACGACGACGGCGACAGCGGGGTGCGGCGTGCGAGAACGATGAAGGGCTGGCTGACCAAGGGCGTCGCGCCGGATGCCGTGGGGCGGATGGTGCTGGAAGCGATGCTGGAGAACCGGCGCTATGTGCACACGGACCGGAAGATGATCACCCCGATCGAGGCGCGTACGCGCGCGCTGCTGGCGGCGATGCCGGCCGAACCGGTCGCGGCCGTTGACTCGCCAGTGCCCGGGTAGTCTGTTGAATCAGGGCTCGGACGAACGGGCTCCAGGGAGGGCTGCGCCAGAGGGGGGGACCAGAAGGGTCTCCAGGTGAGCGACACATCCCCCGTCAGCACGCCCATATCGGCCGGCGTGCTGATCATGCCGACCAACTTCGACATCATGCGAAACGCCATTCCGGCGGAACCGGCCGCCGCCGCCTCGGCGCCGCCGGTCGCCGAGAATACCGTCGCGACCGATGTCATGACTGTGTCCGTGAGCTTTCTGACCGACAGCGAACAGCTCGAGGCCATGCTCCCGCCAGGCAAGCATCTCTCGATCCACGGCCCCCCGGTGGTGACGGTGTCGGCGGTCTACCAGGGCGGCCTCGCCTGGCTGGCGGGCCGAGGATACAATCTCATTCTCGTCGCACTGCCGGTCGTCCACACGGGCCGGACCGGCCAGACTGTCGGGAGATTCCTGCCGGTGGTCTGGGAGAACATGGCCGAACCGATCCTGGTGGGCCGCGAGACCCTGGGCTGGCCCAAGATCTACGCCGACCTGCCCCCGGTCAGACGCCTGAATGACAGCTGCCAGTGCCTCGCCGCGTGGCACGGCTTCACCTTCGCCGAAATGGCCGTGACCGGCCTTCGTCCGCTGGCCCCCGCGGAGCTGCAGGCCCGCGCCGCGAACACCGCGCCGAGCGCGGGGCTGATCTGTCACAAGTTCATTCTGCGCACCGGCTCGTGGACCGAAACCGACGCCGACTATCTGACCCTGTCCGGCAGCGACGGCGCCAGGGCGCCTGTGGTCCGTGAAGTCCTGACAGGAAAGGCGGGCGTGCGCTTCAACAGCGCCAGCTGGGCGGAGCTGCCGACCATGACGCATATCGTCAACCGGCTCGCCGATCTGGAGATCCGGGAGGTCTATGACGCCACGGTGTTCAGCCAGAGCGGCGGCAGCATGGGGACGACACGAATCCTCGACTGAAATTGCCGCCGCGCCGCCCGGATCACTCCGGCGAGGGGCGGACCGGCGGTTATGAAAAAAAGGGGATGGTGGACGCGGCTGGGATCGAACCAGCGACCCCTACGATGTCAACGTAGTGCTCTCCCGCTGAGCTACGCGTCCGCCTGCAAGGCCCTGAAGCCTCGGGAAGGGAGGCCTATACCGGCGAGGCGGCGCGCGCGCAAGCGGCGCCTCGGCGATGGGCGTTTGACCGGGCCGGCGGCTTCCCCAATATGGCCACATGGACGGTTTCGGACCGATCACGGCGGCAGACGCGGGCGAGGCGGAGGGCGAGACCTTCCGCATCGACAGCCCCTGCGCCGGAGCGCCGGTGACGCCGCTGATCTTCGCCAGCCCTCATTCGGGCCGGATCTATCCGCCCGGTCTGATGGCCGCCTCCCGGCTGGACGCCGCAGCGATCCGGCGATCGGAGGACGCCCACGTGGACACCCTCATCGACTCCGGTCCGGCGCACGGCGCGACAGTGATCGCCGCGCGCATGGCCCGCGCCTGGCTGGACGTGAATCGCGAGCCGTGGGAGCTGGACGAGGCGATGTTCGCCGACGAGCTGCCCGCCTACGCCCGGGCGCGCACCGCCAAGGTGGCCGCCGGCCTGGGGGCGATCGCCCGGATCGTGCGCGAGGGCGAGGAGATCTACCGCCGCAAACTGACTTTCGCCGAGGCCCGCGCCCGGGTGGAGAGCGTGCACCGGCCCTATCACGAAGCCCTGGCCGGCCTGGTGGCGGACAGCCGCCGACGGCTGGGCGTGGCGGTGCTGATCGACTGGCACTCGATGCCCTCGGCGGCCGTCGCGGCCGGCTCGGGCGGCCGCGCGGCCGGGGGCGGCTGCGACATGGTGCTCGGGGACCGCTTCGGCGGGGCCTGCGCCCCGGCGGTCACGCGCTTGGTGGAGGAGATCCTGCAGGGAGAGGGCTACCGAGTGGCGCGAAACACCCCCTACGCCGGCGGCTACACCACCGAGCACTACGGCCGTCCGCACCGAGGCATCCACGCCCTGCAGATCGAGATCAACCGGTCGCTCTATATGAATGAGAGAAACCTGGCCCCGAGTCGGGGTTTCGCCGGCCTTCGGGCGGATCTGGACCTTCTGATCGCCGCCCTGGCGGCCGCCGACTGGTCGAGCCTGTAAGCGCGACCGTGCGCAATTCCGGCGCCGGGGGCTGGAAACCGGCGATTTTTTCACCATCTCACGCGAGATACGAAAAAAATGGCCGCGCCAGCATTTAAGCGGCGCGGCCAGTTAATTAGGGAGGAAACGCCCAGGAAGGGCAGACACGTCAGCGACGCGTCGTAGGTTTAAAATAGGGTGCAGCGCACAAAGGATCAAGCGGAAAATGCAATCCCGGGCGGGAAATTTTCGTAGATGTCAGTTTTTCTTATTTGATTCATAGTTTTATCGACATCGCCCTGGGCAATGGCGTATGTTGCGCTGCAATGTGATAGACTCCGCCTAGCGTCGTTTCCGGGTCCGATTCGTGCGTGTGAAGGTCGCTAGGGATGGTTTCCGGCGGCCCGATCCTCTATGACCCGCCCTCCCCTCACCAGAAGTCCGCTCTCATGTCCTTGCGAAATATCGCCATCATCGCCCACGTCGACCACGGAAAGACGACCCTCGTCGACCAGATGCTGGCGCAATCGGGCATCTTCCGAGCCAATGAGGCGCACGTCGAGCGGGCCATGGACTCCAACGACCAGGAGCGCGAGCGCGGCATCACCATCCTGGCCAAGGCCACCTCGGTGTTGTGGCACGGCGCCGCGGGCGAGACACGGATCAACATCATCGACACCCCCGGCCACGCCGACTTCGGCGGCGAGGTTGAGCGCATCCTGGGCATGGTCGACGGCTGCCTTCTGCTGGTCGACGCCGAAGAGGGCGTGATGCCGCAGACCAAGTTCGTTCTGGGCAAGGCCCTGAAACTGGGCCTCAAGCCCATCGTCGTGCTCAACAAGGTCGACCGCACCCACGCCGATCCCGAGCGCATCCTCAACGACGCCTTCGACCTGTTCGCCGCCATCGGCGCCACCGACGACCAGCTGGATTTCCCGCACCTCTACGCCAGCGGCAAGCAGGGCTGGGCCGTGGTGAACATGGAAGACGAACGCGTGGGCCTGGCGCCGCTGTTCGACAAGATCGTCGAACACGTCCCGGCGCCGAAGGCTGAAAGTCACATCAACGATCCGGCGCAGCTGCTGGCCGTGCTGATCGAATCCGACCCCTTCCTCGGCCGCCTGCTCACCGGGCGGGTCGAGTCCGGCAAATTCATGCCCGGCATGGCCATCCGCGCCCTGTCGCGCGAGGGCGTCGAGGTGGAGCGCGGGCGGATCACCAAGATCCTCGCCTTCCGCGGTCTCAAGCGTCAGCCGATCGACGAAGCCGAGGCCGGCGACATCGTCGCCATCGCCGGCCTGTCGAAGGCCACGGTGGCCGACACCATCGGGGCCCTGGACGCCGAGGGGGCCCTGCCGGCCCAGCCCATCGATCCACCGACCATCGCCATCACCGTGTCGGTGAACGACAGCCCCCTGGCCGGGCGCGAGGGCGACAAGGTGCAGAGCCGGGTCATCCGCGAACGCCTGCTGCGGGAGGCCGAAGCCAATGTGGCGGTGAAGATTGCCGAGACCGACATGAAGGACGCCTTCGAGGTGGCCGGGCGCGGCGAACTGCAGCTGGGGGTGCTGATCGAATCCATGCGCCGGGAAGGCTTCGAGGTCTCCATCAGCCGTCCGCGGGTGGTCTATCAGACCGACCCCGAGACCGGTAAGCGCCTGGAGCCGATCGAGGAGGTGATCATCGACGTCGATGAGGAGTTCAGCGGCGTGGTCATCGAGAAGCTGTCGGCGCGCAAGGCCGAACTGAAGGACATGGGCCCCTCGGGCACCGGCAAGACCCGCCTGACCCTGATGGCGCCGTCGCGGTCGCTGATCGGCTACCAGGGCGAGTTCCTCACCGACACCCGCGGCTCGGGCGTGCTGAACCGAGTGTTCTCGCACTATGAGCCCTACAAGGGGGCCATCGAGGGCCGTCGCAACGGCGCGCTGATCTCGAACTCCGACGGCGAGACGGCGGCCTACGCCCTTTGGAACCTGGAGGCGCGCGGCACGATGTTCGTGGGCGCCAACGAGAAGACCTACCAGGGCATGATCATCGGCGAGAACTCCAAGCCCGACGACCTGGACGTCAATCCGATGAAGGCCAAGCAGCTGACCAACGTCCGCGCCTCGGGCAAGGACGAGGCTATCCGCCTGACCCCGCCGCGCCGCCTGACACTGGAGCAGGCCATCGCCTATATCGAGAGCGACGAGCTGGTGGAGGTGACGCCCAAGTCCATCCGCCTGCGCAAACAGGTCCTGAACCCCACCTTCCGCAAGCGGCGGGTGAAAGAAGACGCCTGAACCCTGACGGAGGCCGTCCCTGGACGAAAGGGTCATCCTCGAATCGCGGTGGCGGTCGGCTCTGGCCCTGGCCTTCGCCCTGGCGCTGGGCATCCCCAGTGTCGCCCTGGCGCTGCTGGCGACCCGGACCGGTCAGGTCGTCGTCGGCTGGATCCTGAGCGCTGGCTTCGCCGTGTGGGCGGTCCTGGCCCTCGTGGCCCTCAGGCGGCCACGACGCCTGCATCTCACCCGGTCCGGCCTCACCCTGACGGATCCTTTCCGCCGCCATCCCCTCGCCCTCGACTGGGCCGACGTCAGCCGGTTCACGGTGGGCCTGGACGGCGAGGACTCCAGCGTGGCCTTTCACTATCGGCCCGGCCGCGACCCGCAGGGCCGGTCGGGCTACGCCCGCGCGAAAACCGCGGCGGACGGTTTTCTGGGCTCGGGCCGGACGATGTCGGACCGCAAGCTGCCGGAGGTCCTCAACACCTTTCGCGCCCGAGCGCTGGGTCTGGAGCCGCCGCCGGGCTGGGTGCGGCGCACCGCCGGGTCGGAGTGACGACTCTGCCCCCGGAGTCCGGCGCCTACAACAGCAGCTCCATCCAGACGTCGGCCCGGGCGTAGGGCGAGTTGGGGCGGCGTTCGGGCTCGAGGTCGCGGAAACCGAACGACTTGTAGAGCGTGATCGCCGGGGTGAGGGGGCTGCCGGATTCCAGATAGAGACGCGGCGAGCCGAGGCTGCGGGCGCGGTCGATGCACGCCCCCATGAGCGCCTTGGCGTAGCCGCGGCCGTGGCTGGCCTCGTCGACGGCCATCTTGGCGATCTCGAAGCCGCCATCGGCCATGGGAATGAGGCTGACGCAGCCGACGGCGACGCCCGACTCGACGACGAAAAACACATAGCCGCCCCGGTCGATGATCCGTCCCTGGGGATCGCCGAGGATTTCGCGGTCCTTGGCCTCGACGGCGAAGAAGCGGGTGATCCAGGCCTCGTTGAGGGTGCGAAAAGCCTCGGCGAAACGCGGGTCAAAATCGATGATCTGCATGGCCCATATGATAATGGCAGTTCATGGCCAATCCTATCTACACCGCCCTGCCGACCACCATATTCACCGTGATGTCGGGCCTGGCCCGAGAGACGGGCGCGATCAATCTGGGGCAGGGATTTCCCGACGAACCCGGCCCCCTGGCCATCCGCCAGGCCGCGGCCGAGGCGGTGATCAACGGCAACAACCAGTATCCGCCGATGCCGGGCATCCCCGAACTGCGCGAGGCGGCGGCGCGGCACTACGCCCGGCGGCAGGGCCTGGACCTGGACTGGAAGAGCGAGGTGACGGTGACCTCGGGCGCCACCGAGGCCCTGGCCTGCGCCTTCCTAGCCCTGATCGAGCCCGGCGACGAGGTGGTGCTGTTCCAGCCGATGTACGACGCCTATCTGCCCATGGTGCGGCGAGCCGGGGGCGTTCCCCGGCTGGCCCGGCTGCAGCCGCCGCACTGGCGCTTCGACCGGGTGATGCTGGAAGGCGTGTTCAGCGATCGCACCCGACTTGTGGTGCTGAACAATCCGCTGAACCCCACGGCCACGGCGTTCCCGGAAGCCGACCTGGCGCTGCTGGCGGAGTTCTGCGTGCGCCACGACGCCATCGCCGTCTGCGACGAGGTGTGGGAACAGGTGGTGTTCGGAGCCACCGTCCACCGGCCGCTGATGGCCTTCGAGGGCATGCGCGAGCGGACGGTAAAGATCGGTTCCGCCGGCAAGATGTTCGCCCTGACCGGCTGGAAGGTCGGGTTCCTCTGCGCCGCCCCGGCGATCAGCGAGGTCCTGGCCAAGGCGCACCAGTTCCTCACCTTCACCACGCCGCCCAACCTGCAGAGCGCCGTCGCCTGGGGACTGGACAACGCCGACGACTGGTTCGTCGCCATGCCGGCGGCCCTGGCCGTGTCCCGCGACCGCCTGGCCGAGGGGCTGCGCCGCGAGGGCTTCGCGGTTCTGCCCAGCCAGGCGACCTATTTCCTGAACATCGACCTGACCGCCTCCGGTGTGGCAGAGGCCGACATGGCCTTCTGCCTGCGGGCGGTGAGGGAGGCGGGCGTCGCCGGCATACCGGTGTCGGCGTTCTACGAGACCGAAGCGGTGACCAGCGTCATGCGGTTGTGTTTCGCTAAACGCGATGAGACCCTCGACGAGGGCGTGAGACGTCTCGCCCGGGCGCGGGACCTTTCCCGCTGACACGGGAGGACGGCCATGGCTGGAACCGTTCGACATTTCACCATCCACACCGACGACACCGAGCGGGCCATGGCTTTCTATGGCGCTGTGTTCGGCTGGACGTTCGAGGCCTGGGGGCCGCCGGGGTTCTACCAGATCATCGGGGCCGGCCTGCCCGGGGCCATGCACCGGCGCCAGACGCCGCTGTCCGGCGAGGGGCTGCGGGCGTTCGAGGCGACCGTGGGCGTCGAGGACCTCGAGGCGACGCGCGCCGCTGTTCTCGCCCACGGCGGCAAAATCACTATGGAGCCGTTCCAAATGGACACCGTCGGGACCCTGATCTGGATCGAGGACCCCGAAGGCAACAGGCTCGGAGCGATGAAGTACGACTGAGCGCGACGGGCGCGGACCTGACGCCCGCGCCGCAGCCCCAGAGCCACGGTGATCCCGTTCAGGTGGAATCACCTGAACGGGATCACCGTGCTCTAGATTCAAACACTTAGAGCCTGATTCACCGTCCGCATCTGTTCCGTGCGAACGGGTCTGGCTCTACAGCGAGCGCTTGATCTCTTCGACGGTGAAACACTCGATGTAGTCGCCGGCCTGGATGTCCTGGAATCCGGCGAACTCCATGCCGCACTCCAGTCCGGAAGTGACCTCGGCCACCTCGTCCTTGAAGCGCTTGAGTGTCTTGAGCGTGCCCAGTTCGAGGACCACGACATCCTTGCGGATGATCCGCACGCGGGCGCCGCGACGGACCACGCCCTCGCGGACCCGGCAACCGGCGATACGGCCGACCTTGGAGATGTCGAAGGCCTGGAGGACCTCGGCCGCGCCCAGGAAGGTCTCGCGCTGGATCGGCGCGAGCATGCCGGACATGACGCCTTTGATGTCGTCGATCAGGTCGTAGATGATCGCGTAGTAGCGGATCTCCACGCCCTCGTGCTCAGCCAGTTCGCGCGCCTGTTTCGAGGCGCGGACGTTGAAGCCGATAATCGGCGCGCCGGCGCCCTTGGCGAGCATGACGTCGCTCTCGTTGATGCCGCCGGCGCCCGACAGGATGATGCGCGCGCGCACCTCGTCGGTGCCCAGCTTGTCAAGCGAACCGACGATGGCCTCGGCCGAACCCTGCACGTCGGCCTTCACCAGCAGCGGCAGTTCGGAGACCTTCTTGTCGGCCAGCTTGGCCATCATGTCGGCCAGCGAGCCGCCGGCGCCCACCGGGGTGAGGTTGCGCTCGCGCTTCAGACGGATGCGATAGTCGGTGAGTTCGCGGGCGCGGGCCTCGTTTTCCACCACTGCGAAGGGTTCGCCGGGGTCGGCGAGACCGTCGAGGCCGAGGATCTCCACCGCCATCGACGGACCGGCCTCGGTGAGTTGCTCGTCGCGTTCATTGAGCAGGGCGCGGACGCGGCCGGCTGCGGCGCCGGCGACGACGATATCGCCGCGCTTGAGCGTGCCGCGCTTGACCAGCACCGTGGATACTGCGCCGCGACCGCGGTCGAGCTTGGATTCGATGACGACGCCCTCGGCCGTGCGGTCGGGGTTGGCCCGAAGGTCCATGACCTCGGCCTGCAGCAGGATCGCCTCGATCAGGTCATCCAGGCCCAGCTTTTGCAGGGCCGAAACCTCGATGATCTGGGTCTCCCCGCCGAGGCTTTCCGCGACGATCTCGTGCTGCAGCAACTCGTTGACGACGCGGTTGGGATTGGCCCCGGCCTTGTCAATCTTGTTGATGGCCACGATGACCGGCGCGCCGGAAGCCCTGGCGTGCTGGATGGCCTCGATGGTCTGGGGCATGACACCATCGTCGGCGGCCACCACCAGGATGACGATGTCGGTGACGTTGGCGCCCCGGGCGCGCATGGCGCTGAACGCGGCGTGACCGGGCGTGTCGAGGAAGGTGATCCGCTCGCCATCGGGCAGGCGGACCTGATAGGCCCCGATATGCTGGGTGATGCCACCCTTTTCGCCAGCGGCCACGTCCGTGGCGCGCAGGGCGTCGAGCAGGCTGGTCTTGCCGTGGTCGACGTGACCCATGACCGCCACCACCGGGGGCCGCGGCAGGGTGTGATCGTCCTCGTCGTCGTCGGCTAGGAAGCCCGTCTCGACATCGCTTTCCGAAACGCGGCGGGTGGTGTGGCCGAACTCGGCCGCCACCAGCTCGGCGGTGTCGGAATCGATGACGTCGGTGATCTTGAGCATCAGCCCCTGGCGGACCAGGAACTTGATGATCTCGACGCCGCGGATGGCCATGCGGCTGGCGAGTTCCTGGACGGTGATGATGTCCGGAATGACGACCTCGCGGCCCGTCCGGGCCACATCCTGGGCGCCGCCCTTGCGCTTCTCGCGTTCGCGTTCGCGGGCCCGGCGGACCGAGGCCAGGGAACGCATGCGCTCGACGGCGCCTTCGTCGTCTCCGGCCACCGCCTGGATGGTCAGTCGCCCCTCGCGGCGCTTGGGTTCACCCTTGGTGCGCGAGACGGCCTTGCCGCCGGCGGCTTTGCCCTTGCGGGCGGCGTCTTCCTCATCGAAGTCCGGACGACGGTCAAGATTGAGCGCGCCGGGACGCGGCGCCTGGCGGGCCGCGCGCTGCACTTCGGGCGTGCCGACCGCGCTGCCAGCGGCGGGGGGACGGCCGGCGCCGGGACGAGGTCCGGCCGG
>CAIXWN010000225.1 GCA_903923135.1 uncultured Caulobacteraceae bacterium
CGCATCAGATCGGTGGTCATGGTCATTTTTCCCTTAAGGTGATGGCGACGCCAGGAGAGCGGAAGGACTGATCAACAGCACGCCGCAGGCGCACAGTCAGGATTATGCGCCGATCGGTCGCGAACGCAAGAAAAGAGTTCACGAGTGCGTGATCACATTTGGCGCCAGGCTCGGCCGCCGCGTTGCCCCAGGGCTCCCGCGTCGATAACAGGGCGCCATGTCCGCGGCGCCTGAACCCCCTTCGCGACTGCCGCGGCGGTCTTTCGGAATCATCTTCTGCGTGTCGATCGCCACGGCGCTCGGCAACACCGGCATGCAGTCGGTGCTGCCCGCCATCGGCCGGCAGATCGGTTTCCCGGACTTTCTGGTGGCCGCGATCTTCTCGCTGTCGGCGCTGCTCTGGGCGTTCAGTTCGCCGTTCTGGGCGGCGCGGTCGGACCGCAGCGGCCGCAAGCCGATGATGATCGTCGGCCTGGCGGGGTTCATGATCTCCATGGTCTGCTGCGGCTGTGTGGTGGCCGCTGGTGTACGCCACATGGCCGCTCCCGTCCTGATCTTCGTGCTGTTCCTCCTCTCTCGGGCCCTCTTCGGCCTGTTCGGCGCCGCCTCGAACCCGGCGACCCAGGCCTATGTCGCCGAACGCACCGACCGTGAGGAGCGCACCGGCGCCATGGCCGGCCTGGCCGGCGCCTTCGGTCTGGGCACCATCATCGGCCCGGCCATCGCGCCGGTCTTCGTCCTGCCGGTGGTGGGCCTGGCCGGTCCGATGTTCGCCTTCGCCGTCATCGCCGCGGTGATGATCTATGTCGTGCTGCGCTATCTCCCCGAAGGGCCTGTCGCCCCGCCGACGGCCGACGCCGACGGCGAGCCGATGTCCAACGCCGCCGCCCGCCGCAGGCCCCTGCTGCGCGACCCGCGCCTGACGCCCTTCCTGATCTACGGCTTCCTGGTGGCCTCGGCCCAGACCGCCCAGGGCCAGACCCTCGGGTTCCTGATCATCGACAAACTGCATCTGCCGCCCATGCAGGCCCAGGGCTACACCGCCGTGGCCATGATGGCCGGCGCCATCGCCGGGCTGCTCGCCCAGTGGGGGCTGATCCGCATGTTTCGCATGGCGCCGCGCGATCTGCTTCGCTGGGGCGCCGGTCTGGCGGCCCTGGCCAATCTGATCGTCGCCTTCGCGCCCAACTACTCCGGCGTGGTGCTCGGCTACGCCCTGTCCAGTCTCGGCTATGGATTCTGCCGGCCGGGGTTCACCGCCGGCTCGTCCCTGGCGGTCAGCCAGGCCGAGCAGGCGCGGGCCGCGGGGGCTATCGCCGCGGTGAATGGCGTCAATGTGGTGGTGGCGCCGCTGTTCGTCCTGCTCTACGGCGCGTGGCATCCGGCCCCGTTCCTGGTCAACACCGTCATCCTCGCCGGCCTGCTTGCGTTCGCCCTGTTCAATGGCGTTCTGACCCGCGCGGGCGCGGCGCCGACCACAGAGGACGAGGCGGCGCAGTCCAGCCTCGAACGCAGTCAGGAGGGTGTCAGCGTCTGACCTGGCGCCGGCTTCACCGCCACTCGCAGCCGCCGGACCATATCAGCCGAAAGATAGCCATCCGCCGCCAGGTTCTGCGATTTCTGCCAGGCGCGCAGGGCCTGGCGCGTTCCCAGTCCGATCACTCCGTCCGCCTGACCGGGGTTGTAGCCGAGGCTGGCCAGAGCGGTCTGGGCCGCCAGGCGGTCATCAAGCGTCAGGTCGGTCTCGGGGGGCCAGGATCTGATCAGGCCACTGCCGCCGGCGAAGCCGTCGGCGAGTAGCCCGACGGCCAGGGCGTAGGCCAGGGCGTTGTTGTATTTACGGATGACGAAGTGGTTAGGCAGGGCCAGGAAGGCCGGTCCGGCCGCCCCGGCCGGCAGAAGCAGCACGCAGGGCGCCAGACGGTCCGCCTCGTTCCAGGCCAGGCCGTCCGCGCGAAGGGCCCCCTTGCCGGCCCACCAGTAGGGAACCTCCTGGGGCCCTTCCGACAGACCGTAGTCGAACCCGGCTGGCAGGATCACCTCTCTCGCCCAGCCCTCGTCGCGGCGCCAGCCGTCGCGGGCCAGAAGGCTGGCGGCCGAGGCCAGGGCGTCGGCGGCGGAGTTCCAGATGTCGCGGCGGCCGTCGCCGTCGCCGTCGGCCGCCGCGTCGAGATAGGTCGAGGGCAGCATCTGGGTCTGGCCCATGGCCCCGGCCCAGGATCCGCGCAGCCGCTCGCGGGTCGCATCCCCCCGGGCGATGATCGTGAGGGCGGACATCAGTTCGTGCTCGGCCCAGGGCCGCCGACGACCGAGGGCCGCCAGGGTCGCCAGGCAGCGGATTATGTCCATACCGCCCATCTGGGCGCCGAACCGGCTCTCCATGGCCCAGATCGCCACCAGGATTTCCGGCGGCGCGCCCCAGATCTGTTCGATGGTCTCCAGCTCCGGAACCGATCGCATCTTCTCCCGGCCGATGAGGATGCGTTCGTGGCTGACGGCGCCGCGGATATACTCGCCGACGGGGTGGGCGAATTCCGGTTGGCGGGAATCCAGGGCGACGACCCGGGGGTCGGGCGAAAGGCCGGACAGGGCCGAATCGAGAACCGGCCTCGCCATGCCCGTCGCCAGGGCCCGGGCATAGAATCCGTTGAGCCAGTCGATGAAATAGCCCTCGCCGGAGGCCCCCAGCAGGTCGGACGGACGCGGTGTCCCGGGAGTCTGGGCGGTTCCCGGCTGAGCGAGGCCGGCCATGGCCATGGCGAGGAAGACTCTGCGGTGCATCACAGCAGGGTAGGCGGGGCCGGCCGCGCTCTCCAGCGAAATCCGGGTCAACGCCTCCCCGACTGCGGCCAAGCTTGCGAGGCTGCGTGTGAGTCCCGGATCGGGAGGTCCCGGTCGCCCGGCGTCAGAGCGCTATCAGGCCCGGGTTCCGCACCGCCCTGCTCGACGGCGGAAACCGATTGACGGCCCGGAGAGCTTGACCGCACTCTGACGGTGTCGAGACACAGCGCACGCCGCCATGTCGGCTCCAGGGAGGGGGCGATCGATGCGGTACCCTGATCCGCACAGCCATACCGGCCCGTCGTGCGGCCCGTGACGCGGCTCTCCGCCGTCCGGACCGTCGCCGCCACGCTTCTGGCGGTCGCGGTCTGGATCGTGATGGCGAGCGGAGCGCTCGCCGCGGCGGGACCCCCCAAGGCGGTGATGCAGACCGGGGTCGGTCTGGGAACGGTCGAGTCGGTGGCCTGGCTGCCCGACGGCAATCACGTCATGACGCTCAGCGACACCGGCCTGATCATCTTCTGGGAGGCCGCCACGGGGCGGATTGTCGATCGGCTCGGCCAGGAAAACTGCATGTTGCGCCTGGACGCCGGAGGCGCGGGCGTGATCGCTCAGCCTGGCCGAACCAACTGCATCATCCCCGAGATCAAGCCGCCGCCGCCCTGGCCCCACACCTTTCTTCAGACCAAGGCTCTCGACGTGTCGCCGGACGGACGCTTCGCGGTGCTGTCCGGCGGACTGGACGACGGGGAGGTGACCGCCCAGTCCGACGCCTTCGAAACCCAGCTGTACGATATCGAGAGTCGACGGGTTGCGGGCTGGTTTCACCGACGAGCCCGCCTGTGGATCGGGGCCGCTAGATCCCGGCTCGTCGTTGAACCCGTCGGTGGCTGCGGACCCGGCGCCTGCGCCCTTTCGCTGCTTGATCCGGAGACTCTCGGCGAGACACCCCTGGGCGCAACGCCACTGGCTGGTCGCCTGTCGGGTGGCGGCCTGATCGCCGCGGCGCCCAGGGCCGAACGCCTTGCGGCGGTGTTCGATGAGGCCGACGGCGCGCACAGCCTGCGCGTCTTCTCCTCGGTCGATCTCAGTCTGGTCGCGCGGTTCGCGCTCGACGGCGGCCAGGTGGCCGAGGTCGGCTTCGACTCGGCTGGCGCACGGGTCTACGCCCGGACAGCCGGCGGCATGCTGCGCATTTTCGATTTGAGCGGCGGCGCGGCGCCTCAGGTGGTGTCTCTGGCCTTCATCCATGGCGCCGCCGCGGTGATGACCGACATCGACGCCCACGCTGTGCTTGTGCGGGTCGATCGGCCCGACTCCGACGCTGACGAGGTGTTCGACTATGTGAAACAGGCCCGCCTGTCCGCCGCGGCCGGCCAGGTCATGGCTCTTTTCTCCCGCCAGGGCGGCGTGCTGATCGATCAGCGGGGCGACGCCCGGCCCCTGCGCCAGGCGGGCGACGACATGGCGTCCGGCGGCTGGGGACCCGCGCTCGCCCTTTCCCCTGACGGCGGACGGCTGCTGTCCGGCCGTGGAATTTACGCCCTCGCCGCGCTCGACTCGGTCGATGGCGTGGACTCCCTCGACAGCGGTTCAGCCAGCCCGGGTCTGACAGGTTTTCAGGTCGTCGACGCCAATCCGATCCTCCCGTCGCCCGACGGCCTGAAATTCGCGTTCCAGCGCGACCCCGCGATGGGCGCCGACGGCCCGCAGACCTGGTGGGTGTTCGACATGGAGAGCGGGCGACTTGTCCGGCTGGATCCCTCGCGCGCCGCCGGCGAACGAACGTTGGCGTCGTGGACCCTGCAGGGCTGGGAATCCAACGATCGCCTGGTGTTCGACGATGGCGGGGGCCGGTATCTGGCGGTCAGCGTCCGCGGCGACCCTGCCCAGAGGCTCGTCCGCCCTCCCGCAATGATTTCGCCCTATGACCCCCCGCCCGGGGGCGGCCAGCCCGATTGCCAGCCCTCAAGGGTCCGCCCGGAAGGCCAGGACGGCATGGTGGTGCTCTCGGCCTGCTATAAATGGCAGTGGTTTCTGGACGGCCAGCTGAAGTTCGTTTCCGCCCGGGACTGGAAGATGCTGTTCAGCCTGATGATCCATCCCGACGGAACCTGGTTCGTCCTGGGCGCCGGCGATCGCTATGACACCAACGGCCGGGCGGACACCTCAGACGTCCGCTGGCTGCGCCCCGAACAGCCGTGGACATCCCTGCCGGTGCAGACGTTCATGCGCGACTTCTATCAACCCGGTCTGATGGGACGCCTCCTGGACTGCAACCGCGCGCGGACCTGCGATACGGCGCTGAAGCCGTTGCCGGACCTGTCGACGCTCAGCTGGGTGCTGCCCCGGGTGGCGATCGCCGCGGTGGAGCCCGGCTCATCGCCGGACACCGTCTCCGTGGTCGTGCAGGCCGTCGAGGGTGAGGACCCGAAGGCCCCGCCCGCTCTGAGATGGTCGGGTGTCTACGACCTGCGCCTGTTTCGCGATGGCAGGCTGGTCGGTCAGTGGCCGGCCTCGAAGCCGCAGGCCGCTGATGGCGCCGGCGATTTCCGCCTCGCCGACTGGCAGGCGGCAACGGCGGTTCCCGGGGCCCAGGACGGCGCGCCGGTGCAGGCCCGGTTCGAGGTCGCCCTGCCGGCCGACGCCGGCGGCCAGCCCGTGTCGTTCACCGCCTACGCGTTCAACCGCGACCGCGCGACGGGCGAGACCAGCCCGGTCTATCACTACACGCCGCCCGCCCCGCTCGGCCCCCGCCCCCGCTACGCCTATGTCGTCGCCATCGGTGTCAACGACTATCCTGCCGACAGCACTCTGGCGCTGAAGTACGCGGTGAACGACGCCCGGGCGATCTCGCGGTCGCTGAAGACCTTCCTCGACAGCGCCAACCGGAAAAGCGCCGCCCCTCCCTATCAGGTTGTTCCCGTGACCCTGGTCTCGGACGGAGCGCATGACCAGGCGGCCAAGGCCCGGGTGAAGGCCGTGCTCGGGCTACTCGCCGGCGCGCCGGACGCTGACAGGACCGCACTGGCCGGGCTGGACCTCCCGGCCGCCGGCCTGCGCAAGGTCACCCCGGACGATCTGGTGGTCATCGCCTTTTCCGGCCATGGCTGGGCTGACAGCACCGGCGATTTCTATCTGCTGCCGTCCGACGCCCGATCGCCGGCGACGAGCGATCCTGGAGCTCTGCAGACCCTGATCTCCAGCGCCGAACTCGCCGACTGGCTGCGCGGCGTCGACGCCGGCGAGATGGCGATCATCATCGACGCCTGCCACTCCGCGGCCAGTGTGGCGACCGGGGGGTTCAAGCCCGGCCCCATGGGTGACCCGGGCCTCGGCCAGCTGGCCTATGACAAGGGAATCCGCATCCTCGCCGCGACCCAGGCGGGCGATGTGGCAGAGGAGAGCGAGACGCTGGGCGAGGGCCATGGCCTGTTGACCTACGCCCTGGTCGACGAGGGGCTGGGCGATACGAGGGCGGGCGGCGCCGAGCGGGACGCGCGCGGCGCGGTGCGGTTCGACGCCCTGCTGAACTACGTGGTGGACACCATGCCGCGTCTGGCCAGCGGCTTGCGCGCCGCCCCACCCTGGCTCGCCAACCCGCGCTGGACCCCGATCCTCGTGTCCCGCGACCCCTCTCCGGCGGAGCCGCCCCACATTCAGCAGCCGGCGCTGTTCGACTTCACCCGCCGGCCCAGTCCCACGGCGGTCCAGCCGCCGCCGGCGGCGCCGTGAGGCGGCTCGCCGCCCTGGCCTGCTGCGCCGGGCTGGCGCTGGCGGCC
>CAIXWN010000226.1 GCA_903923135.1 uncultured Caulobacteraceae bacterium
ACCAGGGCCACCCGCTCGCCCGGCCGGGCGGTGAGGGAGAAGCCGTTGAGGGCCGGGGGGCCTGGGCGACCCGGATAGCCAAAGCGTACATTCTCGAAGCTGACCTCGCCGCGCGCGGGGACCGGCATGGGTTCGGGCCGCGGCGGGGCCTTGATCGCCGGAGTGGTGTCCATCATCGCCACGATGCGCTCGGCCGCGCCCGAGGCCTTCTGGATCTGCCCCCAGACCTCCGACAGGTCCTTGACCGCATTGGCCGCGAGGAAGGCCAGGCCCAGAAGCTGGAACAGTGCGCCGGGTGTGAGGCTGTGTTCGACGATCACCGCCAGGGCCGAACGGAACAGCAGGGCCAGCATGCCGCCGAAGATGACCATGATCATCAGGAACGAGAGCAGGCCGCGGGCGCGGATCTGGGCGCGGGAGGCCTCGAAGGCGGCCTCGACGGCGCCGTTGAACCGGCCCGCGACCATGTCCTCCTGGCCGAAGGCCTGCACGGTGTCGATGGCCCCCAGGCCCTCGCCGGCGTAGCCGACAGCCTCGGCGAACCGGTCCTGGGCCCGGGCGGAGAGGGACTGCAGGCGACGGCTCATCACAACCATCGGGGTGAGCAGCACCGGGATCATCAGCAAGACCAGCATGGTCAGGCTGGGGCTGACCACCAGCATCCACACCAGCGCGCCGGAGAGCGTGACCAGGTTGCGCAGGGCCACCGGAATCACATTGCCGACGATCGCCTCGACGATCGACATGTCGGTGGTGAGCCGCGAGAGCACCTCGCCGGTGCGCAGTTCGAGGAAGTGGGTCAGGTCGAGGCCGAGCACGTGGCGGAAGACCATCTTGCGCAGGTCGGCGACCACCCGCTCGCCCAGTTTGAAGAGGAAATAGAGCCGAAGTCCGGTGGCCGTCGCCAGAACCGCGGCGACTCCGCCGGCCATGAGGAACACCCGGGTCAGGGCGTGCACGTCGCGCACCGCGAAGCCGCCATCGATAACCCAGCGCGCCGCGGCGCTGAGGCCAAGGATGGCGCCCGAGGAGATCATCATGAAGCCCAGGCCGAGGGTGGCGTCGACTGGATGGGCGCGAATCAGGGGAATCAGCCGCAGCAGCGGCGCCAGATCGCGACCCTTGTCGCGGCCCCAGGCCTCGTGCAGCAACTGGTCCTTCGTCACGGCGCCCAGACCGGGCCGACCGGCCCTCGATGTGTCGCTGGAGCCCGCTTCGTTCATTTACTTCCTATCCGGCACACCCTATGCGGCACGGCCGACCGGGCGAACGCCGACGGGCAGCCCTTGCCCGGCGCGCCAAGTTTGGCCACATGGTCGACGAGAGGCGCCTGTATCGACTATCAGGTCCCGCGGGTTTGTCGATGACGACGCGCCGTCGGGATCTTCGCCATGATGACCAAACCCGCCGCTTCCTAAAAGCCCTTCAGTGGACCACCTATCTTGACCCCAACGCCCACCGCCCCCGACAGGACTGTCCGGAAGGGGGACTTCAAGACGATAGCCGAGGCCCTGGACTTCGCCGCGACCCAGGTCACCGGCGTCAATATCCACTCTCTGCGCGGGGAGATGGTCGAGGTCCTGCCCTATGCGACCCTGGCCGAACAAGCCCGCACCCTGGCCGGCCGCCTGCTGGCGCTGGGATTGCATCCAGGCGACCGTGTAGCCATCGCCGCCGACAGCGACGGCGATTTCCTGCGCGCCTTCTTCGCCTGCCAGTACGCCGGGCTGGTGCCCGCCCCGGTCCCCCTGCCCGCGCCGTTCGGCGGCAAGGACGCCTACGTGGCCCACGTGCGGCGGATGATCGTCTCTGCCCAGGCCCGGGCGGCGTTTGCGCCAAAATCCCTGAGCGAGTGGTTCGCCCAGGCCGGGAAAGGCCTGGATCTGGTGTTCAGCGGAGCCCTGGCCGAACTGCCGGAGACCCGGTCCGCGCACCTGCCCGAACCCGACCCCGAGGGTCTCTGCTATCTGCAGTTCTCGTCGGGCAGCACGCGCTTCCCGATGGGCGTGGCGGTGACCCAAGCGGCCCTGATGGCCAATATCGTCGCCATCGGCGATCACGGACTGGGCGTCGCCGCGCCCGACCGGACGGTCACCTGGCTCCCGCTCTATCACGACATGGGCCTAGTCGGCATGCTGCTGACCAGTCTTGCCTTTCAGGTCTCCATCGACCTGTTGCCCACCGGCGCCTTCGTCCGCCGGCCCGGCCTGTGGCTTGATCTCATCTCAAAGCGCGGCGGCACGATCTCCTATGCGCCGACCTTCGGCTACGACCTGGCCGCCCGCCGGGCCAGCGCCTCTGTTCTCGCCGACCTGGACCTGTCGAGCTGGCGCGTGGCCGGCCTCGGCGGCGACATGATCCGCTCCGAGCCTCTGCGCGCTTTTGCCGCAACCTATGAATCGGCGGGTTTCAACCCCGCGGCCTATGTGGCCAGCTACGGCATGGCGGAGGCCACCCTGGCTCTCACCCTGACCCGTGTCGGCCAGGGCCTGAGGACGGACACCGTCGACGTCGACAGCCTGGAGCGCCGCGGCCGCGCCGCGGTTCCGACCGATCAGGCGGTGCGGTCCCGCGAGTTCGCCCTGTGCGGGGATGTGCTCATGGGCCACCGGCTGGAGGTGCGCGGCGAAAACGGCGAGGTGCTGGCCGACCGCGCCGTCGGCCGCATCTTCGCCTCCGGCCCGAGCCTGATGAAGAGCTACTTCGGCGAGCCCGACGAGACCGCCCGGGCCCTTTCGCCGGACGGCTGGCTCGACACCGGCGACCTCGGCTACACCCTCGACGGCCAGATCGTCATCACCGGCCGGGCCAAGGACCTGATCATTGTCAACGGCAGGAACGTATGGCCGCAGGACCTGGAATGGACCGCCGAACAGGAGGTCGCCGGACTGCGCGCCGGCGACGTGGCGGTGTTCTCGGTGAACGACGACTCGGGCGAGGAAAAGGTGGTGGCCCTGGTGCAGTGCCGCACCACCGACGCGGCGGCGCGTTCGGCCCTGGCAATTGAGGCGGGCAATCTGTTGCGCGCCCGTCACGGCCTGGAGGTGAACGTCGTGCCGACGCCGCCGCACAGCCTTCCGCAGACCTCGTCTGGCAAGCTCAGCCGCTCGAAGGCCAAGGCGCTCTATGTCTCCGGCGCCTTCACGCCTGCTCCCGCTCCCCTGGCGGTCTGACGCGTGGGACCGCGCGTTGTTGCGGTCACCGGCGCCACCGGCTTCGTCGGCAGACGACTCGTTCCGGCGCTCGCGGCCCGGGGCTGGCGCGTTCGGGTGTTGGCGCGAAACCCGACGATCGGCGTGTGGGCCGACGCCGCCCCGGAGGTGATCGTCGGCGACCTGGCGAGCGGCGCGGCGCTTACGGCCCTGACCGACGGGGCAGAGGCGGTGATCCATGGCGCCGGCCTGATCAAGGCCAGGGACCGGACAGCGTTTTTCGCCGTCAACGCCGCCGGGGCCCGGCGGGTCGCCCTGGCATCCGGCGCGCGCCGGATGGTGCTGGTCTCCAGCCTCGCCGCCCGTGAACCGGGCCTGTCCGACTATGCCGCCAGCAAGCGGGCCGGCGAGGCCGCGGCCCAAGAGGTCCTGGGCGAACGCCTGCTGGTGATCCGACCGCCGGCCATCTATGGTCCCGGAGACCGGGAGACCCTGGCCCTGTTCCAGGCCGCCGGGACCAGCCCGATCATGCCCATGCCGGACGACCCCGGCGCGCGCCTGGCCCTGGCGCACATCGACGAGGTGGTCGACGTCCTGGTCACGGCGGTGGAAGGGTCCTGGCCGGCGGGAACCTTCGCCGTCGGCGGCGCCCGGCCGGCAGGCTACGGCTGGCGGGAGATCTTCGCCACCGCCGCAGCGGCCATGGGACGCTCGCCCTGGCTTGCGCCGACGCCGCCCTGGCTAATCCGCGGCGCGGCGGCCATGTCGGAATCTATGGGCCGCGTCAGGGGCGTTCCGGCGATCTTCAACCGCGGCAAGGCCCGCGAACTGCTGCACCCCGACTGGTCAGTCAGCCCGGGGGAACTGCCGCCGGGCGGCGCCGATCCGGTGGAACTGCGACGGGGATTTGACGACACCGTGGCCTGGTACCGGGCGCAGGGATGGCTCGCCTGAGCGGCGCCTTTTTTCCCGGCGCCTGACGGTCAGGGCGAAAATATCAAGCCCGCGGGCGGACAAACCGGCCGGCCTCGGCTAAGAAGCTACGCAAGGGGTGCGGTTATTGGGCGCGGTTGAACGGCGCGTCGCAAACCTGTTACGGTGTTTTGAGGGGTTCGCCGTCGACCCCGAAGCCTAAGGGCGATCAGGCTGAATGCGACAGAATCATCAATTGGCGTTAGTGGACATAAATTCTGGGGGGCCGACTCGTTCCATGCGGGATGAGATTGCCGCCATCTTTGAGCAGGTTCTCGGCCGTCCGGTGGCGATCACCGACGAGACCGACATCGTCGAAGACCTGGGAATGGACTCCCTGGGGGTGATGAATTTCGTGATGGCGATCGAAGACTTCTACGACCTGTCAATTCCCCTGGATCGCGTCGCCCAGATCCAGACGGTGGCCGACCTGATCCAGGCCGTGAACGATCTGAGAAACGAAGCCGCTGCATGACCATCCTCGCCAAACACGCCGCCTATCGTCTCGCCTATGACGCCCTGTTGGCGCACGGCGTGGATCCGCTCAACGTCCGGTTCGACAGCATCCTCTCGCCGACCGAAGGCGTTCTGAACGGCACGAAGACCATACTGCTGGGCACCAACAATTATCTGGGCCTGACCTTCGACGAGGACTGCATCGAGAAGGCGGTCGAGGCGACCCGGGAACAGGGCACGGGCACCACCGGTTCGCGCGTGGCCAATGGCACCTATGGCGGCCACGCCCAGCTGGAATCCGAGATCGCCGACTTCTACGGCCGCAAGCACGCCATGGTGTTCAGCACCGGCTATCAGGCCAATCTCGGCGTGCTGTCGACCCTGGTGGGCCGCGGCGACCACCTGATGCTCGACGCCGACAGCCACGCAAGCATCTATGACGGCTCGCGCCTGGGCATGGCGGAGGTCATTCGTTTCCGCCACAACAACCCCGACGACCTCTACAAGCGCCTGCGCCGCCTGGAAGGCGCGCCTGGCGACCGGCTGATCGTCGTCGAGGGCATCTATTCCATGCTCGGCGACACCGCGCCGCTGAAGGAATTCGCGCACGTCAAGCGCGAGACCGGCGCCTATCTGCTGGTGGACGAGGCCCACTCACTGGGCGTGCTGGGCGAGACCGGCCGCGGCCTGGCGGAAGCCGCCGGCGTCGAGGCCGACGTGGATTTCATCGTCGGCACCTTTTCCAAGAGCCTCGGCAGCGTCGGCGGATTTTGCGTGTCGGACAACCCCGACTTCGACCTTCTGAAGATCGTCTGCCGGCCATACATGTTCACCGCCTCCCTGCCACCTGGCGTGATCGCCTCGACGATCGAGGCTCTGCGCAAGCTGCGCGCCGAGCCCAAGCTGCGCCACGACCTGATGCGCAACGCGACCCGGCTCTATGACGGCCTGGGCGCCATGGGCTTCCAAACCGGGCCCGAGGCCAATCCCATCGTCGCGGTGACCATGCCCGACCAGGGGACCGCCGGGGTGTTCTGGAAGATGCTGCTGGAGGCGGGCCTCTATATCAATCTGGCCATCCCGCCGGCGACGCCGACCAACGCCTCGCTGTTGCGCCTGAGTGTTTCGGCAGCGCACAGCGTGCAGCAGATCGACCAGGCTCTGGATATCTTCGCCGACGTCGGCCGCAAGCTCGGCTTCCTGCCGTCCGACCGTCGCCGCGCCGCCGGAGCGCTCTAGAGGGTGACATCGATGGCGCTCGGCGCGCCGGGCGCGTATAAATCTCCCTGGCGACCATCGATCCTCGATGGGTACATCCTGCGAATGCTGACCGCACCGGCCGGCGCGGTTCTGGGCGTCACTCTTGTGGCGTTCCTCCTCGACCAGACCCTGCACCTGATCGACCAGCTGGCGTCCAACGGCGCGCGGCTGGGCTACCTCTTCGGCCTGGTGACCAATCTGATTCCCTATGAACTGGGCCTGGCTCTGCCCGCCTCGTTCTTTGTGTCGATGTTCATCGTCATCGCGCGGCTGGATGAGGAGAGCGAGATCGACGCCATCCTCTCGGGCGGGATCTCCTTCGAACGCATTGTCGCGCCACTGGTTTTCGCAGGCATGGTGCTGGGCGTCGTCAGCCTGCTGCTGGTCGGCTATCTGCAGCCCTACAGCCGATTCGGGTACCGCGCCCTGCTCAACGCCGCCACCGACGCCGGCTGGACGGCCCGCCTTGATCCGCAGGTGTTCATCAACGCGGGCCCCGACTTCACCATTTCGGCGGACACCGCCGACGCCACGGGCCGCAAGCTGAAGGGCGTATTCATCCGCCGCAAGACCCAGGCCGGCGAGACCGTGGTCACGGCGACCGACGGCGTCCTGAGCCTGCGGCGGGATCAGAAGACCACCGATCTGCGCCTCGACGGCGGCATGATCCTGGCCGACGCCGGGCCCAACTCGGCACGGCTGCTGCGCTTCGGCGATTTCGCCTATCATGAGAACATTCCGGTCGGCGGCGCGCTGCGGCCCCGGGGCGGCGACGAGCAGGAGCTGACCCTTCCGGAACTGCTCAGCGAGAGCCAGAACCCCGAAGCCCTGATCCCAAAACGCGTGCTGCAGGCCGAGCTCTATGCCCGGTTGGCCAGATCGCTCGCCATACCCCTGCTGCCGCTATTGGCCCTTCCCCTGGCCCTGGCCGCAAAGCGCGGCCGCCGGGCGCCGGGCATGATTGTCGGCGCGGTGGTGCTGGTGACCTTCCACCACGCCATCACCCTGGCCAAGGGCTTCGCGGCCCAGGGTTTGATGGACCCGATCGTGGCCATGGGCGGGCTGTTCGGCACCCTGGCCTTCGTCGCCCTGTGGCTTTTCATGTCGAGCCGGCGGCGGCCAGGCGAAACGCCGATTTCAGGCTTCTTCATGCGGATCGAGACGCTTCTGGAGCGGCGGACGAAGGCCGCGCCCAGCGCGATGAAGGCCACCGGGATCATCAGCCTTTCGACCTATCTGACAAGGATCATGGCCGTGCGGACCACCGCCGCGGCTCTGGCGCTGATCGGCCTGCTGCAGCTCATCGACCTGCTGGAACGCACCAGTGGCATCCTGGCCCGGGGCGGCGTGCTGGACATCGGCCGCTACATGCTGCTGCGCATGCCCTTCCTGTTCCAGGAGGTGGCGCCGTTCGCCGTTCTGGGCGGCGCGATCTTCACCTTCAGCCAGCTGTCGCGCAGCAGCGAGCTGGTGGTGATGCGGATTTCCGGCCTGTCGCTTTACCAGATCTTTCAGCGGACCTTGCCGGTGGCCCTGGCGGTGGCGGCCATAGACATGGTGGTCACCGACCAGGTGACGCCCCGGGCTGAGCAGGCGTTGAACACCTGGTGGAACTCCACTGCGCCGGGGGCCGCGACCAAGACGGGCACGCCGCACTGGTTCCGGATCGACGGCAATGTGGTGATGGTCCACTCGGCCGTGTCCGACGGCGAGGTCCTGCGCGGGGTCACGATCTATCAGCGCGACGACCACCAGGCCCTGGTTCGCCGGGTGAGCGCCTCGAGCGCCACCTGGCAGCAGGGCGCCTGGCGCCTCCACGACGCGGCCATCACCGACCTGGGGGCGGAGCGGGCGACGACCATGACCGTGGGCGAGACCGGCTGGCGAACCACTCTGCGGCCCAGCGACACCGCACGGGTTTTCGCCGCCGCCTATGAGATCACCTCAGGCACTGCCTACCGTTCCCTCTTCGGCCACGGGCCGGTGGACCGCAGTCCCAGCCAGTTCAAGACCCGCCTGTACCGCACCGTGGCCGAGGGCCTGGCCCCGATCATCATGCTGCTGCTGGCCCTGCCCACGGCCCTGGGTCACGCCCGAAGCAACCGGACGGGACCGATCGTCTTTGGCCTGGGCTGCGGCTTGCTCTATCTGGTCTCCGACGGCCTGCTGACCGCCATGGGCTCGACCGGCATCCTGCCGCCCCTCGCGGCGGCGTGGGGAGCCCCCGTGGCCTTCGCGGCCGGCGCGATCAGCATTCTGCTCTATTCGGAAGGTTAGCCGTGTCCGTTGAAATCATCCCCGTGGAGACGAAGGCCCAGCTGGAACGCTTTATCCGTGTTCCCATGCGCCTGTCGGCCAAGGATCCCAACTGGGTGGCGCCCCTGATGTTCGAGCGCCGCGAGGCGCTTTCGAAATCGATCAACCCGTTCTTCCAGCATGCGGACGTGCAGTTCTGGCTGGCGCGCAAGGACGGCCGCGACGCGGGCCGGATCAGCGCCCAGATCGACCACTTGGCCAAGTCCGACCCGGCCGCTCCGGTCGGCTTCTTCGGCATGATCGCCGCCGAGGACGATGAGGCGGTGTTCAAGGCCCTGTTCGACACCGCCGAGGGCTGGCTGCGTGCAAGGGGCTGTGTCTACGCCCAGGGGCCGTTCAACCTGTCGGTCAATGAGGAGGTGGGCCTGCTGGTCGACGGCTTCGACAGTCCGCCGATGCTGATGATGGGCCATGACCAGCCGTCCACCGGCCGGCGCGTCGAGGAGCGGGGCTACGCCAAGATCAAGGATGTCTACGCCTATATCTCCGAACAGTTCGCCTTCAACAGCCGGGTCGAGACCCGCCTGAACCGCCCCCTGCCCCCCGGCTTCGTCCTGCGCAAAGTGCGCATGAAGCAGTTCGACCAGGAGGTGGCGACCATGGTCGAGATCATGAACGACGCCTGGTCGGAGAACTGGGGCGCGGCGCCGGTGACCGAGGCGGAAACCAAGCACCTGGCCAACTCACTGAAGATGATCCTGATCCCCGACTGGATCTGGTTCGTCGAGATCGACGGCAAGGAGGCGGCGTTCATCGTGCTTCTGCCCAACCTCAACGACGCCATCCGCGATCTGAACGGCAAGCTGCTGCCGTTCGGCTGGGCCAAGATGCTGTGGCGGCTGAAGTTCCGGCCGATCCGCACCGCGCGGGTGCCGCTCATGGGCGTCCGCAAGGCCTATCAGAAGGACCGCCGCGGCATCCTTGCGCCGTTCTTCCTGATCGACGCCATCCGGGCGGAGTCACTCAAGCGCGGCCTGCTGGCGGCTGAGTATTCGTGGATCCTCGAGGACAACCGGCCGATGCGCCACATCCTCGAAGGCCTGAGCGCCCGCATCTACAAGACCTATCGCATCTACCAGAAGCAGATCGCGCCCACGCCGGATCCGGCGACCTAGCCATCCGCCTTTCGCAACCTCCTCACGACCGCCGAAGGCGCACCCTCCCTTGACCCCTCCTGAAGCTGAACGAACAGCCCCACACGCCGCCCTCGCCTCGGTGGAGAGCATCATCGCGGGCCTTGCGGGGGTGGGCTACATCGCCTCGCGCCGGATCGCCACGGCGCTGTTCATGGCCACCCATCTGCAGAAACCGGTGCTGGTGGAAGGCGTCGCCGGGGTCGGCAAGACCGAGCTGGCGCTCTGCGCAGCGGCCCTGCTGGGCCTGCCGCTGATCCGGCTGCAGTGCTACGAGGGCCTCGATGAGTCCAAGGCCCTCTATGAGTGGAAGTACGGCAAGCAGCTGCTCTACACCCAGATCCTGAAGGATCACATGGGCGCCGCCCTGACCGACGCCCCCGACATGGCCACCGCGATGGAGCGCCTGCACGGCACGGGCGACCTGTTCTTTTCCGAACCGTTCCTCGAGCCGCGTCCCCTGCTGAACGCCCTGCGCGAGCCCGACGGGGCGGTGCTGCTGATCGACGAGATCGACAAGAGCGACGAGGCCTTCGAGGCCTTTCTGTTGGAGATGCTGTCGGCCTTTCAGGTGTCGATTCCGGAGATCGGCGTGATCAAGGCGACGACACCGCCGGTGGTGTTCCTGACGTCCAACAACGTGCGCGACCTGGGCGACGCCCTCAAGCGCCGCTGTCTTCACCTGCACATCCCGCTCCCCGACCAGGGGCTGGAGGAGAAGATCGTCGCCGCCCGCGTGCCCGGGATCGAGGCCAGACTGCGCACCGAACTGGTGCGGTTCGTCCAGGCCCTTCGGACGTTGGATCTGCGCAAGCTGCCGTCGATTTCCGAGACCGTGGACTGGGCGCGCGCCCTGATCCTGCTGCATGCCGCCGCTCTGGATGTGGAACTCGTCCGCGAGACCCTGAACGTGCTGCTCAAGTTCGAGGCCGACGTCGCCGCCGTGGAGCCGAAGATCGGCGAGCTCCTCAGCCACGGCGCCTGAGGTCCCGCGCCGCGGCCATGGAGCCGATGCAGCACACCCTGGAGAGCTTCCTGCGCGCCCTTCGCGCGCATGACGTGCGCGTTTCGCCGGCGGAGGCCATAGACGCCCACCGGGCCGCTGCGGAAACCGGCTACGCCGACCGGGACCTGCTGCGGGACGCGCTCTGCGTCACCCTGGCCAAGAGCGCCGAGGAGGTTGACCGCTTCGACGCCTGTTTCGACACCTTCTTCGCCAGGCCCCCCTCCGTCGGAGCCGGCCGTCCGCCCCCTCAGACACAGGGCGAGACGCCGCCAGGAACGCCCGATCTGGCCGGCCAGCTGCTCGCCGGAGACGAAGCGGCGCTCGCCCAGGCCATGGAGGCCTCCGCCGCCCGCGTGGGCGTCGGTGACATCCGCCTGACCAGCCAGCGCAATCTGCTCACGCGCCGCATGCTGGACGACATGGGGCTACGCGAGCTCGAGGCCATGATCCAGGCGTTGCGGGCCGCCGGCGGGCCCCGCGACGCTGCCGTGGCCGAACGGCTGGCCGAACGCCGCGCGGTGCTCTTCGTCCAGGCCGCCGCTTTCGTCGAACGCCAGTCGAAGCTTTACGCCAGCGAGAGCGCCCGGCGGATGCGCGACGCCCTGCTGGCACAACAGAAGCTCACCGCCGTAGAGCCGGAGGACTTCCGCGCCATGGAGGCCCTGGTCAGGCGCATGGCCAAGCGGCTGGCGACGAAGTACGCCCGCAAGCGCCACCGGGCGCACAAGGGCAAGCTGGACGTCCGCAAGACCATCCGCCGCAGCATGGGTCACGGCGGCATTCCCTTCGAGGTGGTCTGGAAGAGCGAGACCCTGCACAAGCCCAAGATCGCGGTGTTGTGCGACGTGTCGCGTTCGGTGGCCTCCGCCGCGCAGTTCCTGCTGCTGTTCCTCTACAGCCTCAACGAGGTGGTCGAACGGCTGGACGCCTACGCCTTTTCCGACCGGGCGGTGAGCGTCAATGACCTGCTCGACGATGAGAAGGTCGACGATGCGATTACCCTGGTGATGGCCCGGGTAGGCTTCCGGCCCACCGACTACGGCCGATCGCTGGCCAACTTCCTGGACGCCCAGGGCCCGAAGCTTGACCGGCGCACGACGGTGATCATCCTGGGCGACGGGCGGTCGAACTTCGCCAATCCGCGCCTGGATCTGATGCGCGCCATCAATGACCGCGCCCGTTCGGTGATCTGGCTGAACCCTGAACCCGAAACCTACTGGAACCAGGGCGATTCGAAGATGGACGCCTATGCGCGCTTCTGCACGGTCGCCAAGACTTGCAACACCCTCGCCCAGCTCGAACGGATCATCGAGGACGTGCTGCGGACCTACATGTCGCAGTGACGACGGCGGCCCCGGAGTGACCGCCGTGTCACGGGCTACCGGATCAGCGGAACTTAGCCTCGATGGTCAGCAGGATCTCCCGGCCGGCCTGGAAGGTGTAGTAGTCGGACGTCGTGGGGCCAGTAATCGAGGTGATCGACCGATGGTCTGCCAGGTTGAAGACGGCGAGCTTGGTCTTGAAGTGACCGAAGTCGTAGCCAACGCTCGCGTTGAGGGTGTTGTACGCGGTGATCTGGCGCGCCTGACCGGCGACCAGCGGTACGCCGTCCGGGGTGACCGTGGCCGAGCCGCCGTTGTAGAAGGCCACCTGGCTGCCCACCTCCTTCCAGGTAAACGACGCCTGCAGCCTGTCGTGGGTGTAGAGCGCCCCCACAGCGTCAGTCCACTTGGGCGCCTTCAGCTCGGTCTGATTCGCCGTGGCGTTCTTGGCGGTGTTAAGCGAGCCGTTGGCGAACAGGGTCAGGCCGAAGGGGAAAGCGTAAGCGATTTCGCCTTCCACGCCCGAATAGTGAGCGTTGCCGGCATTGACGTAGTACTGGCCGTTCGGGCTGGGCACCTCGAGATCAGTGACGAAGATCTTGTAGACATCGGCGTCAGCTGTCAGACGGCCCTGGGTGAACACCGTGCCCGCCTGGTAATTGGTCGTCTGCGAAGGTTTCAGGGCGTTCAAGGACAGGTTGTCGGCGTAGAGCGCCGACAGGGCCGGGATCAGGAAGCCCGTGGCGGTCTGCGCGTAAATCGCCCAGTTCGGAGTGATCTTGTAGTTCAACGTGCCGAAGTAGAGCGGCTTTTCATAGGTGTTCGAACCGCTGATACAGCCACGGGTCTGGGCGCCCTGCAGACTGTTCTCGATGCTGCAGTTCAGGGGCGATATGGACAGGAAGTTGTTCGCACCCGTGCCCGCTACGGTCCGGGTGAAGTTCACATACTTGAAACCGGGGCTGATGGTCAGCTTGTCTGTGGGTCGCCAGATGAAGTCGGCGAACAGCTGATACTGGCTCCAGCTTGACGTCTCCAGCGTCTTGACGTTGTTGGTGGAGGGATCGAGGTTGGGATTGGCGTAGGAGGCACGGTAGTCCGGCGCGCCGGTGCTGAGGTTGAACAGCACATTGTGGCGGTCAGTGTCCGAGCCCTCGAACAAGACGCCGGCCTTGAGGGTGCCGAATTCGAAGTCCTTGTTCAGCCGGAAGATGTTGCCGTAGACGCGGTAGCGGTTGCCCTTGTTGTAGCCGCCGATGTCGGTCTTGTTCAGTTTGCTCTTCAGAGTGGAGGTGTTCGGGCCGTAGAGCGTTCCCGAATTGTCGTCGACCGAGATCGTCTTGTTGCTGTAGAAATAGGTGTAGGCTTGATCTTCTATCGTTATTCCATGGTCAAAATCGTAGTTGAATTTTACATATTCAAAGTCGGTGGTCTTTTTTTCCTGGTTGTATTTATCGAAGAATTCTCCGGACGCCGGATCTCGGGATAGTGAGAAGTTCTTGCCGTAGAGCTTCACCTGGTTCCAGGTCTCGCCGAGGTTGTTGTCGGACTGGAAGAAGCGGGTGTATTCGTAGGCGCCGAACAGGGTCACGCTACCCTTGGGGCCGATCGGCTGTTGCACCTTGATGGTGCCGTTGTAGGCGAAGCCGCTTGTTCCCGACAGCTCGCTGTCCGAACCGCGATAGTCGAAGATCACCAGGGCGCGGGTGCCGCCGGTCTGGCTGATCACGCCGGACTGCAGGGTGGTCACCGACTCGAAGGTGCTCCAGGTGCCGAACGAGCCCTTCTGGATAATATTGAAAGTGTCGCTCAGGGTCGGGGAGAACAGGTGGATGGCGCCGCCATAGTTGGCCTGGCCCAGGTCGCCTGCCGCGCCCGGACCGCGATCGACGACCGCCGAACCGATGTTGGAGGCGGGGAAGTAGTCGGCCGGGTGGTGGGTCGGGTCGTTGGTGTCGCCGATCGCCAGACCGTCATAGGTCAGGTTGAACTGGCCGTCCTGGAAGCCGCGCAGGGTGACCTTGTTCGTGTCGCCGATGGCGCCGCCGTTGGACGAGATGCCGCCGATGCTGGGGGCGATCTGCAGGACGGTGGTGTAGTCGCCGTTCTCCGGCGTGAAGGCCTCGATGAAGCCGTGGCTGACAATGGATTCCGGCTGGGTCGCGTCGAGTGACATCTTGGTGGGTGCGGCGGCGGCGGCCTTGTTACGCTCGGCGGTGACGATCAGCGCCTCGACGCTGGTGGCCTCGCTGCCGCTGCCGGCGACGGTGCCGACTTCGGTGGCGGCAAAGGCTGGAGCGCCCAGCAGGGCCGCGGCGCAGGTCCCGGCGACCAAAACGGCACGGACAGTATGGATCATGACCGGGCCGGCCAGTTTCGATTTGGATGTCATAATTCCCTCGGTGGAGACCGACTCGGGTGGGCGGTTCGCCCTTGTTCGCGGTCGGATGTCCGTTTGCCAGCCCAATGTGACGGCCGGGTCAAAGTTTGATGACATCTAAGTAAAAATCGCCGGACGGACGGGCAGGTGTTGCACCACCGGCACAGCCCCGGCCGGCGAATCGGCCAGGAGTCGCCTTGACCTCAGGATGAGGTCCGGCCGATACCCGCCGACGTCCGCTCGGACCGGCGCGGGCGGGAATCCGGCGCGGGCGACATGATCAACACACTCGACAGATGGACCAGGACCGCGGCGTTAGCTCTGCTCTGGGCGGTCCTGGCCGGCGCCGGTCTGGCGGCCCGCGCCGAGCCGGTCCCGATCAGGGTCGATAGCGGCGTGCTGATCGGACAGGGCGAGGCGGGCTACATGGTGTTCAGGGGCGCCCCCTACGCCGCGGCCCCGGTCGGCAAGCTGCGCTGGGCGCCGCCGAGACTGTCCGCCGCCTGGACGACGCCGCGCGAGGCCAGGACCTTCAGCCCGGTCTGCCCTCAGCGCCTGAATGCGGACGGAACGCCGAACGCCGGCGGCGCCACAGGCCCGGCCAGCGAGGACTGCCTGTTCCTGAATGTGTGGGCGCCCCGGCCGGCGGCCACGTCGGGCGAAAAAGCCCCGGTGATGGTCTGGCTGCATGGCGGCGGCAACACCGCCGGGGCCGGGTCGCTGGGCGCCTACGACGGCGCGGCCTTCGCGCGGGACGGTATCATCCTGGTCACACTCAACTATCGCCTGGGGGCTCTGGGTTTCTTCGCCCATCCGGCGATCACCAAGGCGGCAGGACCCAAAGAACCTCTGATCAACTACGGCATTCTGGACCAGATCGCCGCCCTGAAGTGGGTGAGGCGCAATATCGCCGCCTTCGGAGGCGACCCTGATAACGTGACGCTGTTCGGTGAATCGGCCGGGGGTCAGGACATTCTGACCCTAATGACGGCGCCCGCCGCCGACGGGCTGTTCGCCAGGGCCATCGTTCAATCGGGCGGGGGCTGGTCGCCTCCCGCGCCCCTGGCCAAGCGCGAGGCCGAGGGGGTCGCCCTGGCGGCCAAGGCCGGGGCGCCGGAGAAAGCCACCCTGGCGCAGCTTCGGGCTCTGCCAGCCGAGGCCTTCACCAATCTGCCGCCCTATGAAGCCGGCCCCGGTGTTGATGGCCGCCTGCTCACACGGTCGATCGCCCAGGCCTTCGCCGAGGATCACTTCGCCCACACGCCGCTGCTCATCGGCTCAAACAGCTTCGAGGCCTCCCTGCTGGACGGCCTGAAGGTTCCGCCTGTCGCCATCCTGGGCATGGCCAACCCCGAGATTCAGGCGACCTACGCCGATGTTCCGGGCGACCTGGGCAAGGCCCGGGCGATGTTCACGGATTCGGTGATGGGCGCGCCGGCCCGGTGGATCGCCGGCAAGGCCCGGCGCAATCCGTCATGGCTGTACCACTTCGCCTATGTCGCCGAGGCCCGTCGGGCGAGCACACCTGGCGCCGGCCATGCATCGGAAATCCCGTTCGTGTTCGACAGCTGGGGCAGCCTGGGCGCCCTGGGCAAAGGCGTCTCCCCGACCGCCGCGGATCTCGCGGTCACCGCCCAGGTTCACGGCTGCTGGGTCGCCTTCGCCCGCAGCGGTGTTCCCGACTGTCCCGGGGCGCCAGGTTGGCCGCCATACACGGATCGCTATGACACCTTGATGAACTTCGACCGGAACGCCATTCTGGTCACGCACTTCAGGGTCTTGCAATATTCCGCCCAGCAGGCCGCCGCCTTACCCCGCCTGGAGCTAGCCCCGGCGCCGCCCACGACACCGACGCCGCCAATGCCGAGTTCCGACTAGAGTTGACCCTCGCGGCGCTGCAGCCCTGGTTCGACCTCTGGAGACTCGAGCCGGACGGCGAGGCGTTCATCACGCCCTTCGGCAGCCACCTTGCCCCGGTCCGCCGGGGCGGTACGCCGGCCATGCTGAAGATCGCCGGGGGTCCCGAAGAGCGCGACGGCGGGGCCCTGATGGCCTGGTGGGCCGGCGACGGCGCGGCGCGCGTCCTGGCGCGGGCAGGCGACGCTCTGCTGCTGGAGCGGGCCATGGGCAGCGCTTCCCTTGCCGCCATGGCCACCGCGGGAGAGGACGAGGCCGCGACGCTGATTCTCTCCGCCGCTGCCGGCCGTCTGCATGCGCCCAGAGCGCAGCCGAAGCCCCCGACCCTGAAGCCCCTGCCCGTCTGGTTTCGCGCCCTTGAACCCACCGCCAATGCGCACGGCGGGGTGTTCAGTCGCTCTGCCGCCGCAGCCGCCGCCCTTCTGTCCGACCCGCGCGACATCGCCGTCCTGCACGGCGATCTGCACCACGACAATGTGCTCGATTTCGGCCCGCGCGGCTGGCTGGCCATCGACCCCAAGGGTTTGCTGGGAGAGCGGGGCTTCGATTTCGCCAACCTGTTCTGCAACCCCTGGCCTGCCGCCGCCGAACCCGGACGGCTGCAGCAGCGCCTCCGCCTGGTGGCGGCAGCCTCAGGCCTGGAACCGGCGCGGCTGACCCAGTGGCTGATCGCCTACGCCGGACTGTCCGCAGCCTGGACGCTGCAGAGTGGCGGCGATCCCTGGCGCGCGCTGCTGATCGCCCGTCAGGCCCTGGCGATCGCGGACGGCTAGAGGACGGCGTCCGTCGCCGGTCGCGGCAAGGCCGCGAGCGCACGGACATCGGCCTCCAGCGCCGCGTAGTCCGCATGGCCTGTGACCGGAGTGACCGTCTCGGCCCAGATCTGATCCATGCGCCGGGAAAGCTCCGCGCCGATCGCGTTGCGATGGCCGCCTACGCGCCCCTGCCGCACTTTCGACGCGTCTCCGCCGGGCGGCAGGGCGCCGCGAGCCTCGGCCAGGCGGCGCGCCATGACCTCATCAAAGCGATCCTTGTGAGCCAGCATGTAGTCGAAGGAAGAACGCTCCAGGGTCAGGGCCAACAGAGCGTCGTTGAGGGGAATGCCGCAAAAGGCGGCCAGACGGCGCACGGCGGTTTCCGGGTCGTCGATCATGTGTTCGTAGGTCAGCAGCAGGACGTCCGGATTGCCACGCTGGCCCCACCAGGACAGGAGATGCGTCCAATAGCCCTCGCCCTTGGCCGCGGCGGCGAACCTGGGCGCGGCAAAGTCCTCGACGGTGATCGCGCCAGGCTCCAGGATCCAGCCCTCCATGAACCGGTGCAGGGACACCAGCGCGTCCTTGGGCTCGCGCAGCGACACCACATAGCCCGCGCCCCTAGGCATCTTGTCCCAGGCCAGGTGGCTCTTGAAGCCAGGCGGCGCGGCGCGCTGCGGCGCCTCCAGGTCGATCCCCAGCAGGCGCGAGGTCTCAATCCACGGCACGACCCGCGAGATGTCGTCGAAATCCATGTCACCGCCGGTGCGCAGGGTGTGAAACATCTGCTGCAGCCAGGTCGTGCCGCACTTAGCGTAGGGCGAAATGACGATGTCGCCTGGCCGGGGGCGGTAGTCGGCGATCGCGCCGGCCTCGTCCGGATCGCCCATGCGGGCGTCGGCCTCGTCCATTTCCGCGATCGTGCGGGCCCGACGTGGCAGCTGTGCATTCATCTCTCGTCCCCTGCGACCCATGTCGAACCCCATCGCAAGTGTCACCGAGGGGCGGAACCGGAGCAACAGGCGGGACAGCAACCGCGGCAACTTGGCGACAGCTTCAGCGCCGGATCCTCAGGACCCGGGAGGCGGATCGCGGCCTCCCGGACCACCATCCGGGCGCATTTCATCTTTGCAATCAAATAGTCTTGAGGGGATAGCCCCGATCCGCCGTCCCACCTGAGACGCCATCCCCGGCGTGGCCAGGCGAGACTGCCCTTCCCAGATGACAGCGCTCTCGAACGCCCATGCGCCCCTCCACGAAGAACGGGCGCGCGCACCCCTCCGTACGCGCCGCCGCGCGAGGGGCGACGGGGTCAGGATCCTCGCCGTGGCGCTGGCGATCGGTGGCGGCCTGCTGGCGTGCGACCCCGCCCGAGCCGCCGGCGCGCCGGACGGGCTGAACCTGGACGCCTACAGGGGCAAGGTCGTCTATCTGGATTTCTGGGCGTCGTGGTGCGCGCCCTGCAAGCTGTCGTTTCCCTACATGGAGGAAATGACGGCGATCTATCCGCACAACAAGTTCGTCGTCATCGCCGTGAATGTCGATCATTCCCGTGAAAAAGCGGACGCCTTCATCAGCAACATCGGCAGCAAATTACCGGTTGTCTATGATCCCAAGGGATTACTCGCCGGCCGTTACCAAATCAACGAAATGCCCACCTCCATCCTGATCGGTCGGGACGGGCGGGTTCGCTACGTCCACAAGGGGTTTTTCCCCGAGCAGATGGTCGCCTATGAAGCCCACATATCGGAACTCCTCAATGAAAAATGAGATGCGAGAGAGCCTCTGGACCAGGGGGGCGGCCGGAGCCGTGGGCGCGGTGATTCTGGCCACCTGCCTGTCGGGGTGCGTGGGCGCCGCGGCCTGGGATCGCGACCTTCTGGCCCGCAAGTCCATGCAGTTGAACACCCACCCGATCGTCACCGCCTATCACGACCATATCTATTTCAGCAAAGAAGGCTCCAGCGGCGGACGCACCTTCGACGGCGGGGGTTGCGGATGCAATTGACACCCAGGCGACGCGGCCGCGTCAGCCGCGCCCTCGGTCTGCTGACCGCCAATCTGCTGGCCGCGGCGGGCGCCCATGCCCAGAGCCCGACCCCAACGAATGAACAGGGCGCCGGCGCTCCGGTCGACGGCGGCGGGGTCAACGACGACACCCGCAGCGATATCGGGCTGACCCGGGTGGACAGCGCCGTGCTGTTCTATTCGGAGGCCGGCGGGCGGGTGAAGGCCACCGAACCGGTGGTCAGCGTGGCGCTGAACAGCAGCAGCGGCGATGTGCTGTCGATCAAGCTGACGGCCGACATCCTGACCGGCGCCACGCCCAACGGCGCCGCGCCGTGGAGCGGCAGCCAGACCTTCATAACCCCGGCGCGGGCGCCCGGCTCGACGACGACGGTCACCAACGCCTCGGGCGGCAGCACCATCGTCACGATCCCGGGCACTGGGGTTGTCTCACGCCAGTATGTGGTCGCGCCGAACCAGCTTCCCGTCGACGCCGGATTCCGCGACAAGCGCTACGCCCTGGACCTGGGCTATTCGGCCCTGGTGAACGCCGACACCCGCCTCTCCGGCGGGGCCAGCGTCTCGACCGAGCGGGACTATTCGTCCTATTCGGTCACGGCCGGCGCCTCGCGCGACTTCAATCACAAGAACACTACCGTCTCGGCTTCTCTGAACCTGGAATACGATCTCTCGAAGCCGTTCTTCGGCACGCCGACGCCGTTCACGGTGATGAGCGCCGACCCCAAAGGGCCCAACCAGTCTAAGATGGTCTACAGTCTGGTCGCCGGGGTCACGCAGGTGATCAACCGATACTGGCTTGCCCAGCTCAACTACAGCGTCGGCTGGACGAACGGCTACCAGACCGACCCCTACCGGGTGCTGTCCCTCGTCGACGCGACATCGGGCGCGCCGGTCAGCTATCTGTACGAAAACCGCCCGCGAACGCGGCTGCGCCAGAGCGTCTATGTGGGCAACAAGATAGCCCTGGGTCCGACGGTCCTGGACCTCTCCGGCCGCTACTATCACGACAGCTGGGGGATCAGCTCCGTCACCGGCTCGATCGCCGAACGGGTGCCGGTTGTCCGGGGCCTCTATGTCGAGCCCGAGGCGCGCTACTACCATCAGAACGCGGCCAACTTCTTCCAGAACTACCTGGTAAACGGTCAGGCGATCCCGACGTTCGCCAGTTCGGACAGCCGGCTGGGCAAATTCGACGCCCTGACGGTGGGGGCGAAGGTGGGACTGAAGGTCAACCACTCCGGCGAGCTCTATGTGCAAGGCGAGTACTATCGCCAGACCGGCGAGGCTCACCCGGCCGGCGCGCCAGGCGGCCTGGGCACGCAGACACTGTTCACCGGCGTCCGCGCGACCAGTATTCTCGTCGGCTACAGCTTCGCCTTCTACTAGGGTGAACGCAGCGGCCGCCGCGGCCTGACGGCGTGGCGGCCAGCGGCGGGTGGTCATGCCAGAACTGACTCACACGGCCGACGGGTACAGCGCCACCTTCCGCGCCATGGGCTCGCCCTGCGCGGTGCTGATTGACAGTCACGACGCAGCGCTTTCTTGCGCGCTTGGCGAGGAGGCCGAGGCCGAAGCCCTGCGGATAGAGGCCAAGTACAGCCGCTACCGGGCGGACAGCGTCCTGTCCGCGATCAACGCCTCGGGCGGAACGCCCCTGGCGGTCGATGACGAGACCGCCAACCTCATCGACTACGCCGCCCAATGCCACGCGCTGAGCGACGGGCTGTTCGACATCACTTCGGGCGTGTTGCGGCGGGTCTGGCGCTTCGACGGCTCCGACCGGGTGCCGAGCGCGGCTTCGGTCCGGGCCATACTGCCGCTGGTGGGCTGGAACAAGGTCGCCTGGCGGCGGCCCTGGCTGACCCTGCCCGAGGGCATGGAGCTGGATTTCGGCGGGCTGGGCAAGGAATATGCGGTGGACACCGCGGTGATGAAGCTGGCCGCCATGACGGACCGGCCCTTCCTGGTGAATTTCGGCGGCGACCTCAGGGCCTCCGGCCCGCGGGCGGATGGCGGGCGGTGGCGGGTGGCCATCGAGTCCGTCGAGACGCCGGAGCAGTCCGAAGCCCTACTGGAGCTGGCCGAAGGGGCGCTCACCACCAGCGGGGACGCCCGCCGCTTTCTGCTGAAGGACGGCGTGCGCTACAGCCATATCCTCGACCCCCGGACGGGCTGGCCGGTGAAGGATCCGCCGCGGGCCGTCACCGTGGCCGCGCCCACCTGCCTGGAGGCCGGACTGCTGTCCACCCTGGCCATGCTGCAGGGACGCCGGGCAGAACGGTTCCTGCGACGCGAGGGACTCCAGGCCTGGTGGGTGAGATGAGGGGCCGGACCGCTTAGAGTCCGTTTGGAAACTCACGGGTGAGCGTTTCTGCGTAGAAGATTGCCGCCCATGGCTACGAGGATCATGGCTTCGGAGACGTCGAG
>CAIXWN010000227.1 GCA_903923135.1 uncultured Caulobacteraceae bacterium
CGGCGACGACCGCCGCCGCCAGCGCCGACGCCGCGGCGGCCACATCCGGCGGCGGCCTGAAGATCGAGGAGGTCATCGTCACCTCGCGCAAACGCGAGGAGTCCGTCCAGAAGGTGCCGATCGCCATGACGGCGATCACCGGCCAGCTGAAGACCGCTGACGTGCGCAACCTCAGCGACATTGTCGCCTACACCCCGAACGTGCGCATCGACCAGTACGGCCAGCGCGCCAGCGCCGCCAGCATCACCATCCGCGGCATCAGTCCTTCGCGCCTGGACGACAACTCCATCGACTCGCCCATCGGCGTGATGATCGACGGCATCTATCTGGGCACCCTGACCGGCCAGTTGATCGACAACTTCGACCTGCAGCGCATCGAGGTGCTGCGCGGCCCGCAGGGCACCCTGTTCGGCCGCAACACCATCGGCGGCGCGCTCAATGTGCTGCGCACCGAGCCCACCGGCCAGTTCGGCGCCAACGTCCAGTACACCACCGGCAGCTGGAACGATCAGGAGTTCCGCGGGGTGTTCAACGCCCCGATCATCAAGGACGTCCTCGCCATCAAGGCCTATGTGTTCTCGGCCAACCGCGACGGCTATCTGCACAACTCGTACCTGAACATCAACCAGCCGCAGCGCGATTACAAGAACTTCGGCGCCGCGTTGAAATTCACGCCCAACGACCGGTTCAAGGCGATCTTCACCTTCGACAAATATGAGGACCGCAGCCAGGGCGGGGCGTTCCTGACCAACTACAACACCGCCGCCGGCGTACTGGCGCCCTACCAGACGCCCAGCGACATCAATGCGCCCGGCACCTCGCTGGGCGGACCGGACGGAACCGCAAACGGCGGGTTCATCGGCACGTCCCTGCCCGCCCTCGTCGGATACCTGGCGGGTCTGGGCGGCGCCACCGGCGTGACCCCCCTGACCAATGTGCCGGCCCGCACCAGCCTGGCGATCCCCAGCAACATCACCGACAACTTCCCGGCCCCGGGCGACGTGCAGACCTGGGCCTATACGCTGAACATGGGATACAAGGTCAGTCCCAACATCAACCTGGTGTCGGTGACCGGATTCCGGAAGCAGCGCGAACTGGCGTCCGAGGATTTCGACGGCAGCAGCACCAACTTCATCAACATCTCCACCGAGGCCCACTACCGGCAGTTCAGCCAGGAACTGCGGTTCGAGGGCAACTGGGACACCAAGGCCGGCAAGGTCAACCTGGTTCTCGGTGGCTACTACTTCAACAGCTACTTCACCCGCAAGTGGATCACCAGCGGCGACTTCTGGAACTTCGTCAGCGACATCAGCGGTTACGACCTGCGCGACAACGTCTGGACCGGCCCGATCTTCGGGCCCTACGCCACCGCCGCCGCGACGGGTTTCCCCGACCCGATCTCCGCCTGCTTCGCCTCGCGGGACACCACCCCGGTCCTGGCCGGCCATGCGCCCACTCCTGCGCAGGCCCGGGCGGCGGTGTTCGGCCGCGTGCAGTGCGACCCCGGCGGCCCGCAGGGCGGCACGTCCGGCGTGGGCGGCTACGGCGCCGGCCTGGTCAACAAGCTCTATGAATCCCAGAACACCGACTCCCTGGCCGGGTTTGCCCACGCCGACTGGGAGTTCTACCCCACGGTCACCCTCACCGCCGGGGTTCGCTACACCTATGAGAAGAAGCACTTCATCGGCTATCAGTCCTATATCCTGCCCCTCAACCGAATCGGGGTGGACGATTTCCCCAGCAACGCCGATCTCGCCAACAGCTGGAACCAGGTGACGCCGACCGTCGCCCTGTCCTGGCAGGCGACGCCCGACGTGCTGGTCTACGGCTCCTATTCGGAAGGCTGGCACTCGGGCGGCTTCTTCGGGGTCAACCAGAACGCCGCCGACTTCTACTCGAACCAGTACAAGCCGGAGACCACCCAGTCGTACGAACTGGGCATGAAGGGTCAGTTCTTCGACCACCGCGTGCAGTTCAATCTGGCCGGATTCATCAACGAGTTCCACAACAAGCAGGAATCGTCGATCCAGTTCGACAACACCACCAATACGGTGGTGACGGTGTTCACCAACGTCGGCGGACTGGAATACAAGGGCGTCGAAGGCGAGCTCCAGTGGCTGATCACCCGGCGGCTGAACATCGCCGGTTCGTTCGGCTATCTCAACTCGCGCTACACCAAACTGCTGATCGGCTACCCGGGCAACCAGACCGGCCAGGTGCCGATCATCAACGCCACCAACCTGATCCCGCGCGGCGCCCCCGACCTGACGCTCGGCGGGTCGGCCAACTATACGATGCCGGCCGGCCCGGGCGATCTGACCCTGAGCGTCCGCGCGAACTGGGTCGATAAGGAACAGGGCGATCTCTACAACGCCTCGCAGTTCATCGTTCCGGCCCACACCGACCTCGCCCTGTCGGCCAGCTACGCCTACAAGGACTACAAGGTCACCGTGTTTGGACGGAACCTGACCAACTACCGGCACGAGTTCCCGACGTTCATCGCGCCGCTGTTCGCCTCCGGCACCGTCGGTCCAGGCGCCAGTTGGGGCCTGGAGCTGCAGGCGAAGTTCTAGCCCGGCGACAACGTCGTTCGGACCTCAGGCGGCGCGCCCCTCGGCGAGGGGCGCGCCGTTTGCGTTGGCGGCCCGCCGCCTCAGGATCCGGCTTTCGCCGACCCGCGCGCGCGCATGGCGGCCAGCCAGCGGCGGACATTGGCCAGGGCCTCGGGAACCTCGAAACGCACCATCCGGGCGAACTCCACGCCGCTGTAGAGCACCCCGTCGGCGATGGTCACCCGGTCGGCGGCGATCCACTCGCTCGTGGCCAGCCGGCGGTCGAACAGGGCGAGCGAGCGCTCGGCCATGGCGCGGTTGGCGGCGGCGACCTCGGGAATCTGCGTCTCCAGCACGGCCAGCGCGGGGTGCCCGTGGCGAACCGCCTGCATCAGGGGCATGGCGGCCAGAAGCTCGGCGCGGCGTGTCCACATCTCGATGATCGCCGTCTCGCGGGGGTTGCGGCCGAACAAATTCGGCTCGGGATAGACCGACTCCAGATAGCGGCAGACCGCCAGGGATTCGGTGATCGCCACCCCGTCGTCGAGGATCAGGGCCGGGGTGTTGGCGATGCCGACCTCGGCCAGGTATTCGGGGGTCTTGTGGGCCCCGGCCATCAGATCGACCTGGACGATCTCGAGGTCCTCGACGCCCTTCTCGGCCAGAAACCAGCGCACGCGCCGCGGATTGGGCGCAAGTCGGCTGTCGTAGAGTTTCATCAGGCGTCTCCCGGCTTGGTTTTCAGTGAGCGTAGAGCACGCCGGGCAGGGCGCCGACAACCGAGGCGGTCATGCAGGTGGCGAGGAACCCTCCCATCATCGCCTTCCAGACCATGCCCATGACCTCCAGCCTTCTCTCCGGGACGAGCACCGAGTACCCGGCCACATTGATCCCCACCGAGGCGATGTTGCCGAAGCCGCACAGGGCGTAGGTCATGATCACCCGGGTGCGGTCGGAGATCACCCCGGGGGCGAGGTGGCTGAGGTTGGCGAAGGCGGTGAACTCGGTCAGCACCAGCTTGACCCCCAGCAGCGCGCCAGCCGCGGGCGCCTCGCGCCAGGGGATGCCCATGGCCCAGGCCAGAGGCGAGAACACCATCCCCAGGCCGCGCTCGACGCTCAGCGGCGCGCCGCCGACCGCCGGCGCCATGCCCAGGATGCCGTTGACCATGGCGATCAGGGCGACGAAGACGATCAGGGTGGCGCCGACGTTGAGGGCGATCTGCAGACCGTCGGAGGTGCCGCGGATCAACGCGTCGATGGAGCTCTCGTAGGTCTTCAGCGAGGCCAGATCGAGGGCCTGGGGCGTCTCCGCGGCCGGATCGCGCGGCACCAGGATGCGGGCCAGAAGCACCCCGGCCGGGGCCGAGATCAGCGAGGCGGTGAGCACATGGGCGGCGGCGTTGGGCAGGACGTCGTGCAGGATCGTCGCATAGGCCACCACGGTCGAGCCGGAGACGCAGCTCATGCCGACGGTGAGCAGCAGGAACAGTTCCGACCGCGTCAGGGCCGCCAGATAGCCGCGGATGAAGATCGGCCCTTCCACCTGGCCCATGAAGATGGTGGCGGCGGTGGCCAGGGCCGGCGGGCCACGCAGCCCCATGGTCTTCTGGAACAACAGGCCGAAGCCCTCAGTCAGCCACTTGAGGATCCGCCAGTGCCACAGCAGCGCCGAGAGGGCGCAGATCACCAGGATCACCGGCAGCACGTGGAAGGCGAAGACGAACAGGGCGCCCGGGTTCTTCACGTCATAGGGCTGGCCCTGTCCGCCAGCCAGGAAGCCGAAGACGAAGGTCACCCCGGCGGTGGTGCTGCTGGCCAGGCCATCGACGGCCGCCCCCGCCCCGGCCAGGATCGACCGCGAGGCGGGCAGGCCGAACAGGATCGCCACCAGCACCGCCTGGGCGGCGATGGCGCCCAGGGTCAGGGCCCAGGGAAACCGCCCGCGCCGTTCGGAGATGGCCCAGCAGAAGCCGACGATGACCACCAGCCCGAGCAGGCTCTGGGCGTTCTGAAGCTGAAACATGCTAATCCCCGCGTGCCCCCCACCGTGATTGTGACTGGCCCCGGATGGCAAGCCCTGTTTCGACAGGGTTAGGATGACGGTGCGCGCCTGCCCCAAAGGCGACGCCCGGGAGGCCAGAAATGACGACAGACCGCCCCACGCCCGCCCCGCTGACCATAGCCGGCGCCACCGGCTATGGTGTGTGGCCGGACAACAGCACGGAGGGCGCGCTCCGCTGCCTGGCGCAACCGCTGGACGGCCTCGAGATCGACGTGCAGCTGACCGCCGACGGTCACGTCGTCGCCCATCACGACTATCACCTCAACCGCCACGCCACCCGGCGGGACGGCCGCTGGCTGGAGGCGCGCGGGCCGGCGCTGAAGACCCTGACCCTGGCCGAACTGGCGGCCTATGACGTGGGCGCCCTGCGGCCGGGCTCGCCGCCCGCCGCCCGCCGTCCGCACCGGGCGCCCCTCAACGGGGTGCGCATCCCCACTCTGGACGCCGTTCTGGCGGCGCTGCGGGCGGCGGACGGGCCGCGCCGGTGGCTCTACATAGAGATCAAGACCGATCCGCAGGATACGCAGGCGGCCCCCGATCCGGCGGCGCTGACGGAGGCGGTGATCGAGGCGGTGGAGGCGGCGGACTGGGCGGCGAACAGCAAGATCATCGCCTTCGACTGGCAGGTCCTGCGTCTGGCCCGGATGCGAAATCCGGCCATCGACACGGCCCACCTGACCATCCCCGCGGCCCTGGCCGCTTCGGTCATCCCGCTGGCGAACGGCGATTCGCCCTGGGCCGACGGCTGCGATGCGCGTCTGTACGGCGGCTCGGATCTGGCGGCGATCCGGGCCCACGGCGGCATGGAATGGTCGCCGTATTTCAGCGAGGTGACCCCGGAACGAATGGCCGAGGCGGCCGCGCTTGGTCTGCGGGTCGGGCCCTGGGGCCTTTCTGCGGCGCAGGACATCGACCGGATGCTGGACCTGGGAGTCTACAGCGTCACCGTGTCGGGCCCGGCCTGGGGACGGGGGCTGTCGGCGCTTCCGTAGCGCAGGCGCCGCCAGGCCGCGCGCATCGCCAGCACCGCAAGGGCCACGGCCGCGGCGGCGAAGCCGAGGACGAAGGCGCCGAAGTAGGCCAGGAAAAGCCACGGCAGGGGCGCGCCGGCAGCGGGGGGCGCGGCCGTCACCTGGCCGGCGGCTCAAGACGGCGGCCGATGAAACCGGCGATCGGCCCGGCCCCCGGGATCAGGCAGGACAGGTGCGATCCGGCCACCACGCCGAACGTCGCCGGGCCGGCTGCGGCGCGCAGGCCGGGCGCGTCGAACAGTTCGTCATCCGCCGCCGCCAGCATCAGGATCGGCGCGACGATGCGCTCGATGGCGGCGCCGGCGTGGCGGGGCGTGACGGCCAGGGACATTCCGGGCGAATAGGCCTCCACAAGTCGCCGTTCGGACGCCATGGCCGGCGGATAGGCGAAACGTACGGCAGCCGCGTGGGCCATCAGCCGCCGACCGCTGAACAGATAGGCCAGGAACACCCAGGTCCGAGCCGTCGCGAAACCGCTGCGCGCGCCCGACAGCATCGGCGCCAGCAGCACCACGCCGGCGAGATCGCCGCCGCCGCCGGGGCGGCGCGAGGCCCAGTTGACCACCAGACCGCCTCCGGAGGAGTGCCCGCCGACAAAAACCGCCGCGCCGGGCCAGCGCGCCCTGACGGTGTCGACCAGGCGATCCACGTCGGCCCAGACGGCTTCGGGGGTGGCGGCGAACCCCCGGGCGCCGGCCGAGTCGCCGTGACCGCGCAGGTCGGGGACAAGCACGGCGACAGGCGCACGACGGCGCACCGCGTCGGCCAGCCCGCCATAGCCCTGTCGGCTGGCGCCGCCGCCATGATGGAAGATCAGCACGGCCTGGACAGGCTCGTCGGGCAGATAGAGACCGGCGCGGATCCCGCCTGCCCCCAGGTCGCCTCCGTCGAGGGCGAGAACGTCGTCAGGCGGCGTGAAATTGCCGGGGTCCGACAGGAATCCGTCGTAGTTCAGGCTCACGGGCTCCTCCGGCGTGCCGGGGCGGCTCGGGCGACCGGACGCCCCAAGCTTAGGCGAGACCGCGCCGGGGGGGCAATCCGCGGACAATACGGATGGATCCCGACAGGCGACGGCGTCTTGCCAGCACCGTCCCCGGCGCTCTACCGCAGAGATCTCGCCTCAGGAGACGCCCGATGGCCAAGCGGCCCAATTTTCTGGTCATCGTCGCCGACGACCTGGGGTTCTCGGATCTTGGCGCCTTCGGCGGCGAGATCCGCACGCCGCGCCTGGACGCCCTGGCCCGGCAGGGCCTGCGTCTGACCGACTTTCACACCGCGCCGGCCTGTTCGCCCACGCGCGCCATGTTGCTGACCGGAACCGACCACCACATCGCCGGCCTCGGCACCCTGGACGAGGTGGCCAGCCGCTCGCAGCGCGGCCAGCCCGGCTATGAGGGCTACCTCAACGAACGCGTGGTGACGGTCACCGAACTGCTGCGCGAGGCGGGCTATGCGACCCTGATGGCGGGCAAATGGCACCTTGGCATGGCCCTGGAGACATCGCCGCACGCCCGCGGTTTCGACCGCTCCTTCGCCCTGCTGCCGGGCGCGGCCAACCACTACGCCAGCTCGCCCAGGGCCGGGACGGGCTTCCCTCGCCAGGACATGCTCTACACCGAGGACGCGCAGTTCGTGGAGCCGCCGGACGACTTCTACACGTCGGACGGCTTCACGACGAAGCTGATCGACTATCTGGAGGCGCGGCCGAAGGACGGCGCACCGTTCTTCGCCTATCTGGCGTTCTCAGCCCCGCACTGGCCGCTGCAGGCGCCCGACGATCTGATCGCGGGCTATCGCGGTCGCTATGACGAGGGTCCCGACGCCCTGCGCGCCGAGCGCCTCAAACGCCTGATCGAGCTTGGCCTGTGCGCCCCCGACGTCGTCCCCCATCCGGTGTCGGCGCGCTCGAAATCCTGGGCGGAGATGACCGACGCCGAGCGCGCGGTCTCGGCGCGGACCATGGAGGTCTATGCGGCGATGGTGGAACGCATCGACTGGAACGTCGGGCGCCTGGTGGACCATCTGCGCGCCGCGGGCGATCTGGACGACACCGTGATCGTCTTCCTGTCGGACAATGGCGCGGAGGGGGCGCTGATCGAGGCCGTGCCGGTGTTCGGCCCCTACTTGATGGAGTTCATCCACCAGCACTATGACAACCGCCTGGAGAACATAGGCCGGCCCAATTCCTACGTCTGGTACGGCCCCCGTTGGGCCCAGGCCGCCACGGCGCCGTCCCGCCTCTACAAGACCCACACCGCCGAAGGGGGCATCCGGGTGGTGGCCTTCCTCAATGGCGCGCCCTTCGCGCGGCAGGCGCAGATCGGCGGAGCCTTCGCCACCGCCATGGACCTGGCCCCGACCCTGCTCGACCTGGCGGGCGTCGACCACCCCGGGCGGAGCTGGGGGGGCCGTCCGATCGAGCCGATGCGGGGGCGCTCGATGCTTCCCTACCTGCGCGGCGAGGCCGAGGCGGTGCATAACGAGGACGTCGCCACCGGCTGGGAGCTGTTCGGCCGCTGCGCGATCCGTCGCGGCGACTGGAAGGCCCTGCTGCTGCCGCCGCCCGACGGGCCGGGGAACTGGCAGCTGTACAACCTCGCCGAGGACCCGGGCGAGACGCGCGATCTGGCGGCGGCGGAACCGGCCCGGCTGGCGGGCCTGATCGCCGACTGGAACACCTATGTGGAGGAGACCGGTGTGCTGATCGTCAACGTCGCCACCTGACGGGAAGACTCAGCGTGCGCCTTGCAGCTCCCCGGCGAGGTCGTCCCGCCCGTAGACCTTGCTCAGGGCCTCGCTCACCGCGCCGGTGGTGACCACCACGGTGCGGTTGGCGGCGCGGTCATAGGCGAACTCGCCGGCGATGGAGGCCTGGTTGCCGTCGAAAGCGGCTCCGATCATCCGCCCCTGACCGTCGACCACGGGCGAGCCTGAGTTGCCGCCGACAATGTCATTGCTGGTGACGAAGTTCAGCACGGCGGCGGTGTCCAGTCCCGCCCGGGCCCCCAGCCAGCGCGGCGGCAGGCGACGCGGATCGGCCAGGGTGGCGTGGCTGTAGAGGCCGCCCAGGGTGGTGAAAGGTTCGACGGGCCCGCCCCGGTCACGCCAGCCCTCCACCCGGCCGAAGCTGATGCGGGGCGAGAAGGTGGCCTCCGGGTAGACGCTGGCGCCATGAACGGCGAAACGAACGGTGGCGATGCGCTCGGCGGCGTCCTCGGTGGGACCCAGGACCCGCTCCTCCCAGACCTCGCGGGCGGCGCGCGACAGGGCGTCGATCCGTCGGGCGTAGACGATCAGCGGATCGGTGCTGGCCTGGATGGCGGTCTGACCGCCCCGCCAAAGGGCCGCCCGCCGGGCCGGGTCGGCCAGGGTGCTGCCGGCGACGAGGCGGGAGGCCAGGGCCGCGGGCGACCCGGACCCCAGAACGTCGACCTCGGCCGGATCCGCCGGCCCGAGGGTGACTCGGGTCCGATCGAACCAGGCCTCCAGGAACAACCGCTCCAGACCCTCGTCGATCGGCTGCGGGTCCAGCAGGGCCTTCTGCAGCAGGGGCAGGCGGGCGTCGGAAAACTCCGGCAGGCGCTCAGGCGAAGGTCTGGCGCGTTCGGCCGCGCCCCGCACCAGGGTCCTGGCGTACCAGAACAGGTGCGAGCCCGCCCCCGCGCCGTTCTCCAGCTGCCGCCAGAGCGGATACTGCCGGGCATAGGCGGTCTGCAGGACAGCCAGGTCCGCCCAGGGGTCGCCGACCTGAGAAGCCAGGCGGGAATCACTGGCCAGGGCGGCCTTCAGCCTGGCCTCCTCGTCCCGGCGGGCGGCCATGAACCCGGGGTCGGCCAGGGCGGCGTCCTGGCCCTCGATCATTTTCAGGGCGTTCTCGGCGTTGAACAGCCGGTCGGCGACCAGCCGCCGCTGATCGGGCCCCTGCGTGGCGTAGGCCTTGAGCCGGTCGCGCAGCAGGGCGTTCATGGCCAGAAGATCGGGATTGGCGACGTCCCGCAGCGTCTCGAGCTGGGCGACGGTGAGGGCCCTCTGGGTCGAGCCGGGGCTGCCGGACACGAAAACCGCCTCGCCGGGGGTCGGGGTGCGGGTCGACCAGACGAGCCAGTGGCGCACCACCGCCGGGGCGCCGCGCTCGTAGAGACGCAGCACCGCCACATCGAGATCATAGCGGGGAAAGGTGAAATTCTCCGGGTCGCCACCGAAGAAGGCGACGGCGAGCTCCGGGGCGAAGACCAGGCGCACATCGTCATAGCGGCGATAGCGATAGACCTTGAACTGACCGCCGCCGAAGAAGCTGATCACCTGACAGCGAAAGCGGCGGTCGCCGCCGCAGACGCGTTGCTCGGACCGGGCCAGGACGTCCTCGCGGGCCTGGATGAAGGCGTCGCCGGACCGGCCGGCCGAGGCCTCGAACACGGCGGCGGTGACGTCGACGATCTCCACCAGGATCTCCGCCTGCAGCCCGGGGCAGGCGCGCGGCGGGTCGGCCCCGCCGATGCCGTAGCCGTCGCGGACGTGATCATGCGCCGGGTCGGACAGGCTCTGGGCGCAGGCCAGGATGCAATGCTGGTTGGTCACCACCAGACCGTTCGGCGAGACCAGGGCGCCCGAGCAGCCGGTGGTCAGCCGCACCGAACCGGCCCGAACCCGGCGCAGCCAGTCGCCGTCCAGACGCACGCCAAGGACGCGCTGCACCGAGGCCGCCGGAAAGGCGTCGAAGGTCCACATGCCCTCTTCGGCGCGCGCCGTAGGCGAGATCAGCAGCGACACGGCCAGGGCCAGGCGAGCGCCCCATGCGGCGAGACATCGCACGACGCGGTTCACCTTTCGGCGCCCCGCCCGTGTATGGCGACCCGGTTCCATCCCATGCGCGAAGGCTTGACGCTCATAGACCCCGCCGCGCAATAGCACCGCATCTGAAAACAGGAGACTAAGGCACATGGCGAACATCAGCTTCGAGGGCAAGGTGGCCATCGTCACCGGCGCGGGCGGCGGCCTGGGACGGCAGCACGCCCTGGAACTGGCCCGGCGCGGCGCGCGCGTGGTGGTCAATGATCTGGGCGGTTCGGTGGACGGCTCGGGCGGTTCCTCGGACGCCGCCAAGGCCGTGGTCGACGAAATCAAGGCGTTCGGCGGCGAAGCCATCGCCAACGGCTCGTCGGTGACCGACGACGCCGGCGTCGCGCTGATGGTCAAGGACGCCATGGACGCCTGGGGCCGGATCGACATCCTCATCGCCAACGCCGGCGTGCTGCGCGACCGGTCGTTCTCGAAGATGGAGATCACCGACTTCGACTTCGTCATGGCCGTCCACCTGATGGGCACGGTCAAGCCGACCAAGGCGGTCTGGGAGATCATGAAGGCCCAGAACTACGGACGCATCATCGTCACCACCTCTTCGACGGGCCTGTACGGCAACTTCGGCCAGGCCAACTACGGCGCCGCCAAGCTGAGCCTTGTGGGCTTCATGAACACCATGAAGATCGAGGGCCAGAAGAACAACATCCACGTCAACGCCATCTCGCCGGTGGCGGCCACGCGGATGACCGAGAACCTCATGCCCCCAGACGTGCTGGCCCGCCTGGCGCCCCAGGCCGTCACCCCCGGCGTGGTGTTCCTATGCTCGGAAGAGGCCCCCTCGGGCGTCATCCTCACGGCCGGCGCCGGCGCCTTCGCCATGGCGCGCATCGTCGAGACCGAGGGGGTGTTCCTCGACGGCGACGAACTGACCGTCGAGGGCGTTCGCGACCACTGGGCCCAGATCGCCGACGAGACCGGCCAGAAGGCCTACCTCAACGGCGGCGAACAGACCCAGAAGTTCTTCCGCAAGATGATGGGCGGCTAAGGCGGCCCCCCGCCCGCGTCCCCGCCGACAGGCGGCAGGCGCGGGCGACAATCTCCTTGCGCGGGGCCCCCGGCCCGGGCTTTGATCGACCCCGGCGCCCGTCAGAGGCGCACATCGTGAATCGTTCGCTCGAGGAAACCCCGCGCACCATGGCGTCAACCGACAGCACCGCGCATTCGCGCCTTTCTCTTCCGGCCCTGCTCGGTTTCTCCCTGCCCGGATTCACTCTCGGCGCCCTGTCGGTGTCGGTCAGCGTCTACCTTCCCCACTTCTATGCCGCCCACGTCGGGCTGAGCCTTGCGGCGGTCGGCGGCGCGTTCGGCGTCGTGCGGCTGTTCGACAGCGTGTTGGACCCGATCCTCGGGGTGACCATGGACCAGTCGCGGACGCGTTTCGGCCGCTATCGGCCGTGGCTGACCGCCAGCGCCCCGGTGCTGATGCTGGGCGTCTATCTGCTGTTCGAGCCGCCGCCCATGGCCGGCATGGGCTATCTGTTCGCCGCCCTGGCTGTCTACTACGTCGGCATCTCGCTGATGACCCTGTCGCACGTCTCCTGGGCCTCGGTAATCGCCGGGCAGTACCACGAGCGCTCGCGTGTGTTCGGCGCCATCCAGATGATCGGCGTCACCGGCGCCACCCTCATCCTGATCCTGCCGATCGTGCTGGCCAAACAGGGCGCCGCCGACGGCGGGGTTTCGGCCATGGGCTGGTTCATCCTCACCGCCGCGCCGCTGGGCGTGGTGCTGGCCACCCTGCGCACGCCCGAGCCGATCGCCGACCACACCCACGAGGATCAGCTGGGCTGGCGGGACTATGTGGCCATCGTCACCCGGCCCGACGTGCTGCGTATCTTCGCCGCCGACATCTGCCTGACCCTGGGGCCCGGATGGATGTCGGCCCTCTATCTGTTCTATTTCCACGACTCGCGCGGCTTCGGGGCCGGCGAGGCCAGCCGCCTTCTGTTGATCTATATCGCCGCCGGCGTGGTCGGCGCCCTGACCATCAGCCGGCTGGCCATGCGGATCGGCAAGCACCGGGCGCAGATGGCCGCCAGCACCGGCTATTCCCTGGGTCTGCTGGCGCTGACCTTGACGCCCAAGGGCGCCTTCTGGCCGGTGGCGCTGGTGATGTTCCTGCTCGGCCTGCTGGCCGGCAGTTTCCCCATGCTTGACCGCGCCATGATGGGCGACGTGGCCGACGCCATCCGCCTGGAGCAGGGCAAGCGGCGCATCGGCCTGCTGTTCGCCATGATCACCACCGCCCAGAAGGTCGCCGTGGCCCTGAGCATCCTGCTGTCGTTCGCGGTGCTGCAGTGGATCGGCTACCACGCCAAGGACGGCGTGGCGAACACGCCCCAGGCGATCCATGGCCTTGAACTGGTCTATCTGATCGGTCCCGTGGTGTTCGTGATGCTCGGGGGAGCCTGCTACATCGGCTACAAGCTCGACTCCGCCCGCCACGCCGAGATCCGCGCCCAGCTTGAGGCGCGCGACGCCTTGGGCCCCGGCGGCTCCATTCTGGGCGGCCTCGGCGGCGAGCAGATGCCGCCGGCCGCCGTCGTCGACGCGTTCTGATCCGCAAGGCTCGGCTTCGGGCGGTTTGTTGCAGATCAAGAGTTGAACGACCAATTTCGGGCTTCCTGTCGGAAGCCGTCCGGCCGGAGGCGTCCGTCAGAGTCGCCCCGGCCCCTGTCCCGGGAGTATGCCCATGTCCGCCCCGACCGCCGCTCCGGCCGCGCGCGCCGCCACATCCCTGGCGACCCTGTTCGCCTTCGCCCTGCCGGGCATGACCCTGGCGGGCATGGCGCTGGTGTTCGGGGTCTATCTGCCGCGCTTCTATGTGGGCCTGGGCAACGGCTTCCTGGCCGTGGCCGGCGCCATCGCCACGGTGCGCTTCATCGACATCTGGCTTGACCCGGTTCTGGGGGTGGTGATGGACCGCACCCGCACGCCGATCGGACGCTACCGCCCGTGGATGATCGCCGGCGGGCCGATCGCCATGCTGGGCATCTACAAGCTGCTGATGCCTGCGGGCCACGTCGGCCCCGGCTACCTGACCCTGTGGATGCTGGTCACCTATGCCGGCGCCTCGATGCTGAACCTGTCGATCGCCGCCTGGGCGGCCGTTCTGTCGACCAGCTACAACGAGCGCTCGAGGGTCTACGGCGTCACCCAGGGGTTGGCGGTGCTCGGGGCGGTCAGCCTGTCCTTCCTGCCGCTGTTCACCCACGGGGCCATCGTGCTGGGCAAGGCGGCGAGCATGCCGGCGGTGGGCTGGATCCTCATTGTCGCCCTGCCGGCGACGATCCTGGTCTGCGCCGCCTTCACCCCGGAAAAGATCGCCCCGGCGCCGGCCAAGGCCCGGTTCAGCCTGGCGGACATCTGGGTCGCCATCGCCCGGCCCTCGATGCTGCGGGTCGTGGCCGCCGACCTGGTGCTGACCCTGGGACCCGGCACCACGGCGCCGCTCTATGTCTATTTCTTCCACGACGCCAAGGGCTTCGACATCGCCGAGGTTGGCTTCCTGCTGATCTTCTACATCGGCGCGGGGCTGGTCGGCGCGCCGGTCTGGGGGCGGATCGCCCGCCGACTCGGCAAGCACCACACCGTGCAGATCGCCTGCGTGGCCTACGGAATCTCCCAGACGGTGCTCATGGCCCTGCCCCGGGTGTGGCCGCACCACACGCCGCTGGACGCCGCCCCGACGATCGTGGGCATGTTCGCGGTGGGCTTCTGCGCCAGCGCCTTCCTGCTGCTGCTGCGGGCCATGGTCGCCGACGTGGTCGACGAGGTGCGCCTGGAGCGCGGCCAGGACCTGACCAGCCTGCTGTTCTCCATGGTCACCACCACCACCAAGATCGGCACGGTGATCACCGTGGTGGTGGTGTTCCCGATCCTCAAACTGGTCGGCTACAACGGCAAGGAAGGCGCGGTGAACACCCCGCACGCCATCTTCGGCCTGGAGATGTGCTACCTCTTCGCCCCGATCCTGCTGGTCTTCGTCGGCGGGGCCCTGTTCTTCGGCTACAGCCTCGACGCCAGGCGCCACGGCGCGATCCGGGAGGCGCTGGAGGCGCGGGACGCGGCCCTGTCTCTCGCGGCGGCCGAAGAGTCCCTGCTGGGCGCCCCGCAGCGTCTGTGAACTCCGCAGCCTGTTCAGGCGGTCGGCGTGTCGCGCAGGCGCCGGGCGATGTCCATGAACAGGCGCGCCGGGTTGCTGTCCGGCGCGGTGACCACCAGGGGACGGCCGTCGTCGGCGCCCTGGCGCAGGGCGATGTCGATGGGAATCTCACCCAGGAACGGGACCTTCAGCCGGGTGGCCTCGGCGCGGGCGCCGCCCTGACCGAAGATGGCGATGGGTGCGCCGGTGGCCGGGTCGGGGAAAAAGGCCATGTTCTCGATGACGCCGAGGATCGGCACCGGCGGGTTCATCCGGCCGAACATCGCCGAGGCCCGGCGGGCGTCGATCAGGGCGATCTCCTGGGGCGTCGAGACGATCACCACCCCGTCGACATGCAGCTTCTGGATCAGCGTCAGGTGGATATCGCCGGTGCCCGGCGGCAGGTCGACCACCAGCACGTCCAGAGGCTCGTCGTCCTCGGCCCAGCGGACGTCCTCGATCATCTGACGCATGGCCGAGGAGGCCATGGGACCGCGCCAGATCATCGGCGAGCCCTCCTCCACCAGGAAGCCGATGGACATCGCCTTGACCCCCCAGGCGTCGAGGGGATTGAGCTTGCCGTCCTCGAACACCGGCTGGTCGGTGAGCCCGAGCATCTTCGGCGCCGAGGGACCGTAGATGTCGGCGTCGAGCAGGCCTGTCTTCAGGCCGAGCCGGGCAAAGGCGCAGGCCAGATTGACCGAGACCGTCGACTTGCCGACGCCGCCCTTGCCGCTGGCCACGGCGATGA
>CAIXWN010000228.1 GCA_903923135.1 uncultured Caulobacteraceae bacterium
GCCGCGGTCACCGCCGCCCTCGACGGGCTGGTGTTCACCCCCATCGATCACCAGGTGGCCCCCGGCCAGACGGTGACCACAGGCTTCGCCCTTTCGGTCACCGACGGGATCATGTCGGCCGCCGCCACGGACACCGCCGTGGTCACGGCGCTCAACACCGCCCCGACCATCACCGGCGCCGGACTCTGGAACGACAACGGCTATTTCACCGTGCCGCTCAACCCGTTCACCGGTGTCTCGATCAGCGATCCGGATGTGGGAGCCGTGGAGACCGTCACCCTGACCCTGGCGGACTCGGGCTCCTATACCTACGCCACCGACGCCAACGGAACCCTCGCCCTGCCGGTCGCCGTGCCGGGCGTGACGCTCACCCAGACCGGTCCGGGCGTCTATCAGCTGGCCTCCGGCGACCCCCTGGCGATCACCCAGGCCCTGGACGCCATCACCTTCACGCCCATCGGCCATCCGGCCGCGCCGGGCTTCACCATCACCTATCTCGGCATCAGCGTGTCCGATGGCGCGGCCACGACGACGGCGTCCAACACGATCCTGGCCGGGGCGCCGGTGATCACCGGAACCGTCCCCGGCCAGACCACCGCCGACACCGCCCCGGTGGCCCCGTTCAGCGGCGTTGTCCTCACCGACTCGCCCGGGGTGACCAGCCTGTCGGTCACCATCCTGGTGACCCTCCCGGACGGCTTCACCGCCACGGACGACAACGGCCTGCTTTCCGGCGCCGGCCTGAGCAAGACCGGCGTGGGCCTCTACACCCTCACCGCCGGTACGCCCGCGGCGGTCACCGCCGCGCTCGAGGCCCTGGTCTTCACGCCCACGGCCGGCCAGGTCGCCGCTGGTCAGACGGTGACCACCGCATTCACCCTGGAGGTGTTCGACGGGGCCAGCACCTCCGACAACGGCTCGACCACGGTGATCGCCACCTCAAGCGGGTCTACAGACAGCTGGATCGGCGCCTCGGCGACCAACCACAACGGCGCCTGGAACACCGCGGCCGACTGGACACTGGCCGCCGTCCCGACGGCCTCCTCGAACGCGGCCTTCACCGCCAGCGGCGTCTACAAGGTGACCGTCGGCCAGGACAACACCGCCGGCGAGCTGACGGTGACCGACACGGGCGCGACGCTGGCCATCGCCGCCGGCCACGCCCTCACCCTGGTCGGGACCGGACCGAGCTCGAGCAACGGGTCGATCACCCTGGCGGCCGGCTCGCGCCTGGCGGTCAACGCCGCCTTCGCCAACACCGGCAAGATCACCCTCGCCGCGGGAGGATCATCCGTCGTCGGCAGCGGCGTCTCCGGCGCCGTGCTGACCAACGGCGCGGCGACCCTCGCCGGGACGATCTCGGGGACCGGGACACTCGGCGACGCCGGCCTGACCCTGGTCAACGCGCTCAAGGGGATCATCAAGGCCACCGGAGCGGCCCCGCTGGTGATCAGCACCGGCGCCAATGTCATCGCCAACGCCGGCCTGCTCGAGGCGACCGGCGGGGGAACCCTCGGGCTCGCGGGCGATACCGTGGACAACACCGGCGGCAAGATCGAGGCCACCGCCTCGTCCACGGTCCAGCTGCAGGGAACGACGGTCACCGCGGGATCGGCGATCACCACCCTGGGCGGCGTGATCGAGGCGCTCGCCGGCGGGCCCAGCACCCTCAATCTCGCCGCCCTGACCAACGCCGGCCGGATCCAGGCCGACAGCGGCGCCGCCCTGGCCATCGGCGCCACCGCCAAGGCGGCCGCCAACAGCGGCGTGGTGGAGGCCGTGAGCGGGGGCGTGGTGACCCTCGCCGGCGCGGTGGCCAACAAGGGCAATCTGTGGGCCAACGGCGGGGCGCTCACCGTCGGCGGCGCCGTGACCGGAACGGGGGCGGAGACCATCAGCGGCGGCGTCCTGACCCTGAACGGCGCCGTGGCGGCCACCCAGACGGTGACCTTCGCCGCGGGAACCAGCGGGGCGCTCGACCTCGGTCACGCCCAGACCTTCGCCGGAACCGTCGCCGGCCTCGCCGCCGGCGACACCATCGACCTGCAGAACTTCCACTTCTCCGGGGCGCCGACGATCTCCGCGGTCACGGGAACCGGCGCGGTGGGCACCACCGTGGGCGTCACCATCAAGGACGGCGCCGCCAGCGCCACCATCCATCTGCTGGTTCAGTACGCCGGGCAGTTCGCCACCAGCGCCAGCGGCTATTCGCTGACCAGCGACAACCCGGGCTCGCCGTCGACCGCCGGGACCCTGTTTCAACTGGCGCCGCCCGGCGGCTGAGCGGGACGCTACCCCGCCCGGAAGGGGCTCAGACCTTCATCCGCGGCCGGCCCATATAGTCGCGCTTGCCGAGCTTGACGCCTTTCGACCGCAGGATGTCGTAGGCGGTGGTGGCGTGGAAATGGAAGTTCGGAATGGAGAACGACAGCAGGAAGCCTTCGGCGGTGAAGGGCATCCTCATGTCGCCCAGCTGGAAGACCACGTCGCGGCCTTCCAGGGCGTTGACCGCCTCGGGGGTCAGGGCCTTCAGCGCCGCGATGGTGTCGGCGACCACGGTCTGCAGGCCCGCGTAGTCCAGCTCCGGCAGGGGGCCAGGCGGGGTGAACACGCCCGAGGCGCAGGCCTCGATGGCGTGCAACGAATGATGCTGCACCGACCAGATCTGGAAGGCCAGGGGCAGCATGTCCGGATAGAGCCGGGTGGCCACCAGCTCGGCGCTGTCGACACCCGCCGCCGCGCAATGGGCCGCGCCCTTGTCGAGGAAGCCGGCCACCGCGCCCAGAGTCTGCAGATAGCCCGCGACCGTCGCGTCGTAGATTGAAATCGCCATGCGGCTTGTCCGTCCCTTGAGTTTTGCTTGATTGACCTATTCGCCTAGCGACTAAGGCCGGGGCGGGCAAGGGCGGGGGCTGGCCTCAAATCAGCCCGTCGCGCAGGGCCGCGACATGTTCGGGGCCGATGCCGCAGCAGCCGCCGATGATGTCGGCCCCACGGGCGCGCCAGTCCCGGGCGAAGGCGAGATAACCCTCCGGCGTCAGGTCGGCGCGGATGTCGTGCAGGGTGGCGTTGGCCTCGGCGTCGTCGCCCTGCGGCGGAAAGGCGTTGGCGTAGACGCCGATGCGCATTCGCGCGCCGTTCCTGGCCAGGGTCCGGCGCGCCTCGTCCACGGCCGCGCCCATCACCTCCGGCTGGCTGCAGTTGAACAGCACCGCCGCGGCGCCCAGGCGGATGGCGGCGCGCACGGCGTCGGCCACCGCCTGCCCGGAGCGCAGGCGCGGCCCGCCTTGGCCGTCGTCCTGAAGGGTGAACGAAAGCCACAAGGGTCGCTCGTCCTCGCGCAGCACGGCGCGGACCAGTTCGGCCTCCTCGATGGCGCTGAGCGTCTCGGCCTGCCAGTGGTCGACAAAGGGCGCGAGCCCTTCGACCAGGGTTTCGAGGACCGGCCGGGCCAGTTCCGGGATGAACAGGTCGGCCCGGTAGGAGCCGCACACCGGCGGCAGGGAGCCGGCCACCAGTACGGGTCGGCCGGCGGCGTCGGCGACCTCGCGGGCCAGACGTCCGGCCAGGGCCGCCAGCGCCCAGCCGCGTTCGGCGAAGGTCGCCTCGCCGATGTGGAAGGGCACGACGGCGTAGCTGTTGGTAGTGATCACCTCGGCCCCGGCGGCGACGTAGGCCTCATGCACGGCGGAGACGAAGGCGGGCGCCTCGATCAGGGCCAGGGCCGACCACTCCGGTTGCCGGAAGGGCGCGCCGCGTCGCGCCAGTTCCCGACCGGTGCCGCCGTCCAGGATGATCGGCGCGGTCAAAACGGATTCTCAGTGGGCAGGCCCAGACGGTTGCGCCCCACCTGTTCGGCGACCCGGTCGGGGTGGGCGTTGATATGCAGGGGCATGGCCTGGAAGTCGCGGTAGCGGCGCTCGAACGCCGGGCCTTCGCGCAGGCCGTTGCCGCCCAGAACACGCAGGATCAGCCGCATGGCCTCGTCGCAAAGCCGCGCGGCGGTCATGCCGGCGGCCATCTGTTCCAGATGATCGCTCTCGGTGGGAACCACGCCGCCGGCGATGCGCGCGTCGGTGCGCCGGCACACGTCGCGCACGACGGAGCGGGCCGCGGCGATCGCCGCACCGGCCTGGCCCAGGTTCACGTGGATGGTCGGCCGCTCGATCATCTTGACGCCCAGGATCGCTCGCCGCTCCTGGATGCCGTCACAGGTCTCGGTCAGCGCCGCCTCGGCCACCCCCACCGCCATCCAGCCCAGCCACAGGTCCGACAGCGCCACCCAGTCCTCGCGGTAGCGGCCGCTGACCACCGCGAAGGCCGGATCGCGCAGGGTGTCGCGGAAGCGGGGCGGGAAGGGGACGCTCCGGGCCAGGGGCGTGCGCGCGCCCTCGTAGCGGACGTGATCGGTGGCCGAGGCCCGCAGGCTCATCGCCTTCCAGTCGGCGTCGATACGCACCCCAGCCTGGCCGGTCTCGACCAGGGCGAAGCGGACGGACCGCTCGCCCTCGGGAACGAAGCTCACGCCCACATAGTCAGCGTAGCGGGCGCCTGTGCCGAAGGCCGCCACGCCGGTCAGGTTCAGGCTCTCGCCATTGGGCCGGCCGCGCACCGCCGTCCCCGCCCCGGCCGGGAAGCAGACCCAGCGGCGGGCCTCGGTCACCTGGCCCAGAAGATCGGCGTTCGCCGGTCCGAGCAGGCCGCAGAACAGGTGGAACGTCGCCAGATGGTTCCACAGGCACCAGGCGGTCGAGCCGCAGGCGCCGGCGACGTCCTCGAGGTTCTCGCCGATCTCCTCAATCGACCCGGCGAGGCCGCCGATCTCGCGCGCCGCCGACAGCCGCATGACGTCGCTGGCCTTCAGCGCGGCGATGACCTCCGGCGCGATCGAGCGCGTCTCATCGGCCCGCGCCGCCTGGGCTGCGATGGCCGGCAACAGGGGGGCGACGCGCAAGACCATTCAGACCGTGCGCTTCGAGCGGTCGCGGGCGTTGGCGCCCTGGATCGCCGTCCGGGCCGCCTCCCACTGTTCGTCGCTCCAGTCGCGCAGCTGGCCGAAGCCGCCGCCGCCGGCCTGATAGGCGGCTCCGTCGATGGCGATGGTCTGGCCGTTGACATATTCCGAGCCCGGCGCGTGCAGATAGACGGCCAGATTGGCCAGCTCCGGCATCCGCCCGACCCGGCCCATGGGATTGCTCGGGTCGGCCTCGCTGGAGGCGCTGTCCGCGCCGGTCGGGTTCAGGCGCGCCCAGGCGCCCTCGGTGGGGAAGGGGCCGGGCGCGATGGCGTTGAAGCGGATGCCGCGTCCGCCCCATTCCACCGCCAGGGACTGGGTCATGACGTTCAGTCCGGCCTTGGACATCGCCGAGGGCACGGTGAACGGCCCGCCGTTCCACACCCAGGTGGTCAGGATCGAGGTCACAGAACCCTTGCGCCCCTCGGCCAGCCAGCGCTTGCCGCAGTCCAGGGTGACAAAGAACGAGCCCCGGAAGACGATGTTGGAGATCGCCTCGAAGCCGCGGGGCGAGAGGTCCTCGGTGCGGCTGATGAAGTTGCCTGCGGCGTTGTTGATCAGGTCGGTCAGGGCGCCGCCGTCCGACCAGATGGTGTCCAGCATCTCGCTGATCGCCTCGGGGACGCGGATGTCGCAGGCGATCGGGACCACCTTGCCGCCATGGGCCGCCGTCAGCGTGCGGGCGGTCTCCTCGAGCACGCCGCCGCGGCGGCCGCAGATATAGACCACCGCCCCCAGCATCAGGAACGCCTCGGCCATCACCTTGCCAAGGCCCGTGCCGCCGCCGGTGATCAGGATCCTCTGGCCCTTCAGCAGGCCGGGTTTGAACATCAGCTCGTCGGGCGTCATGGCGGTCCTCCTCCGGCGGCGTCTGTCGGCCGCGCCGCCGAAGACGTCACACCTTCCCGTCGGGTCAGGTCAACCGGCTTGTGGACAAGGCCGTTCGCTGGTTTCGTGACATCCCAGGAGAAACGCCATGTCCCAGATCCCCTTCGCCGCGGCCGCCTATGAGACCCTGCTGGTCGACCAGCCCCGGCCGGGCGTCGGCCGCATCACCCTCAACCGCCCCAGGGTTATGAACGCCTATTCCTTCGCCATGACCCAGGAGCTTCTCGCCGCCCTCGCCACCTACCGGGACGACGACGATCTGCGGGCCCTGATCCTCACCGGCGCCGGAACGCGCGCCTTCTGCACCGGCGGCGACATCTCCGGGGCCGACCCCGAGCACAGCGCCCGGGTGCGAACCCAGCCGATGGGCCACGGCCGCGAGATGCGCGAGGGCATGCAGGCCGTCGCCATCGCCCTGCGCGGCCTGGACAAGCCCACGGTGGCGATGATCCGCGGCTACGCCGTGGCCGGCGGCCTGGCCCTGGCCATGGCCTGCGACTTCCGCTTCGGCGCCGCCAGCGCCCGGCTTGGCGACACCTCCGGCAAGGTCGGCCTGCTTCCCGACGAGGGCGGCGCCTGGCTGTTTCCCAGGGCCATGGGGCTGGATCGGGCCCTGCGCATGACCCTGCTCAGCGAGATCTACGACGCGCCGAGGGCGGCCGGGCTGGGCCTGCTGACCGAGGTGGTCGCCGACGACGACCTGGAAGAGACCACCCTGGCCTTCGCCGGGGCGCTGGCCGCCCGCGCGCCCCTGGCGGTGCGCCTGACCAAGATGATGATGGGCCGCGCCGCTGGCCTGAGCCTGGAGGAATCGGTCGCCGACGCCCAGATGGCGGTGATGATCGCCAATCCCAGCGCCGACGTGCGCGAGGGGCTGAAGGCGTTCTTCGAGAAGCGCCCGCCGAAGTTCGAGGGGCGGTAGGCGCGGGCCGATGGCCGACCTGGTCACGCCTCGCCTTCGCCTGCGCCGCGCCCGGCCCGACGATCTTGACGCCCTGCACGTTGTGCTGAGCCACCCGGCGGCCATGCGCTACTGGTCCACCCCGCCCCATCGGGACCGGGACCAGACCGCCGCCTGGCTGCAGGGGATGATCGCCGCGTCGCCGCAGCAGAGCGATGACTATGTGATCGAGCACGAGGGCGCGGTGATCGGCAAGGCGGGGTGCTGGCGGCTGCCGGAGATCGGCTACATCCTCCACCCGGACGTCTGGGGGCAGGGCCTGGCCCGGGAGGCGCTCACTGCGGTGATCGCCCACGTCTTCGCTGCACATCCCGTTGCCGCCATCGAGGCGGATGTCGATCCGCGCAACGCCGCCTCGCTCGGCCTGCTCGGTCGCCTGGGCTTCGTCGAGACGGGCCGGGCCCTTCGAACCTTCAATGTGGGGGGCGAGTGGTGCGACAGCGTCTATCTGTCCCTGGCCCGCCCTTGACCGCGGCGCTGCTCAGGACCTGCGCCACCGACCTCGCCGCGATGATCGCGCGGCGGGAGGTGTCCAGCGTCGAGGTGGTGCGCGCCCATCTGGACCGCATCGACGCGGTCAATCCGGCGGCGCACGCGGTGGTGCAACTGGACCCGGAGGCGATCGGCGCCGCGCACGAGGCCGACCGGGCCCTGGCCGCCGGCCTGCCGTGCGGGCCGCTGCACGGGGTTCCGTTCACCGTGAAGGACTGGATCGAGACCCGGGGGCTGATCTGCGCCGCCGGCCACGCCGAACGCCACGACCACCGGCCCGCCCGCGATGCGCCGGTCGTGGCGCGCATGCGCGCGGCGGGGGCCATCCTGCTGGGCAAGACCAACGTCACCGACGGCGCGCCCGTCTACCCCCGGCCCAATCACCCGGCCGACCCCGACCGCTCGCCGGGCTCCTCCAGCAGCGGCGAGGCGGCGATCATCGGGGCCGGCGGCTCACCCATGGGCCTGGCCAGCGATTCCGGCGGCAGCATCCGCTGGCCGGCGCATTGCTGCGGCGTGCCGGCCCTCAAGCCGACCACCGGACGGGTTCCCAACACCGGCCACTTCCCGCGGGTCGGCCATCTCAGCGATCCGCGCACGACCATCGGGCCGATGGCGCGCTCGGCGCGCGACCTCGAGGTGATCCTGCGGGTGATCGGCGGCGAGGATCCGGGCGATCCGGCGGTGGCGCCGGTTCCCCTGGGTCGCGTCGCCGACGTTTCGCTGGCCGGCCTCCGGGTCGGCTGGTTCGCCTCGGCGGCGCGGGAGGCGGTCACCCCCGAGACCGTCGCGACGGTCAGGGCGGCGGCGGCGGCGCTGCGGGCGCTGGGCTGCGTGGTCAGCGAGATCGAGCCGCCCTGGCTGGAGGAGTCCCTGCGCATCACCCGGGCGCACTGGGCGCGGCGGTCGTCGATCTCGCTTCGCGAATGGTCGCCGTTCGGCGTCGCCCGCCTGGGCGAGGCGGCCATCGAGCGGTCGGTGTTCGAGTGGGAGCGGTTCTCCCGGCGGATGAACACCCTGATGGCCGGCGTGGACCTGATCGTCTCGCCGGTCGCCGCGCGTCCGGCGCCCCGGCACGGAGAGTGGGACGAGACGGAGTACCTCTTCACCCTGCCGTTCAGCCTCACCGGACAGCCGGTGGCCGTGGTGGCCTTCGGCGTCTCGCCCGAGGGCCTGCCGATCGGCGTCCAGCTGGCGGCCCGGCGCTGGCGCGACGACCAGGCGCTGGCCGCGGCCTGTGCTCTTGAGCGGGCGCGCGGGGCGCCGGCGTAGATTCCGCCGCGTGCGGGGCGACAGGGATGCGGTTTTGGCGCTATGGCGTGAACCGTTGAGGGGGCGGGGCGACGGGCCCGTCGATTCCCCACGCCGGAGACCTTCACTTGGCCGGACGCCGAGGGCTCACCATCGTTTTTTGGCTCCTGGCGATCACCCTGGGCGTCTACGACTGGGTGCGCTTCGATCAGGCCAATCTGGGCGCCCCGGGCTTCTCGGTGGACAAGTTCCGCGCGGGCCGGTGGCCGGGCGGGCGGCGCCTGCAGACCCATGGCGTCAGTCTCTACTACCGCACCTTCGGCGCCGGTCCGCCGGTTCTCGTCCTGCACGGCGGGCTCGGCTACCTGGAGACCATGCACGCCCAGACGGCCGATCTGGCCCGGGACCATCTGGTCATCGCCCCCGACAGCCGTGGCCAGGGGCGGTCTTCGGACGGCGCCGGCCCGCTTCGCTATGCCGACATGGCCGACGACATGGTCGCCCTGCTCGACCGGCTGCACGTTCTTCGCGCCGACGTGGTGGGCTGGAGCGACGGCGGCATCATCGGCCTCGACATGGCCATGCGCTATCCGGACCGGGTGCGGCGGGTAGTGGCCATCGGGGCCAATTCCGATCCGACGGGTCTGAGCGTGATGCCGTCCGCGGCCGACGCCGGTGGTGCGGCCGCGCCGGCGGCCCCGGCAAGCTATCGCCGCCTGTCGCCGGACCCGGCGCACTGGCCGGTGTTCTATAATCGGTTGATCGAGATGTGGCGCACCCAGCCTCACTATTCCGCCGCCGATCTGGCGCGCATCCGCGCCCCGGTGCTGATCATGGCCGGCGACCACGACGTGATCCGCCGGGAACACACCGACGCCCTGGCCCGGGCCATTCCCGGCGCGCGCGAGGTGATCCTGCCGGGCGTCGGCCACGATGGCCCAATGACCGCGCCGGGGCCAGTCAACGCCGCCGTGCGGCGCTTCCTCACCGGGACCAGCTAGCCGCTACAGCCCGAAGGCCAGGCGGGCGTTCTCGCCGAGCACCGCGGCCTGCCGCGCCGGGCTGAGGTGGGCGACGGCGGCGCGGATCAGGGCGGGCGCCGCCAGGGTGGAATCCACATGCGGATAGTCGCTGCCCCACAGGATGCGATCCTCGCCCACCAGGTCCAGCATGGCGCCGATGGTGCGTTCCTCCGGTTCGGCGACGAACCAGCAGTTGCGGCGGATGTAGTCCGACGGTTTCATCGGCAGGGGCGCCAGTTGGCGGAACACTTCGGCCTTCTCGTCCAGGCGGTCCATCAGATAGGCCGCCCAGCCGCAGCCGGCCTCGACGCTGACCACCTTCAGGGCCGGGAAGCGCTCGAACAGCAGATCGGTGACCATGGCGGCGAGCGCCGGAATCAACTGGCCCGTGGCTCCCAGGGCGAAGCCGAACACCGTGCCCGGTTTCGTCTCGTGCCATGAGGCGAATGATCCGCCGCCGGTGAACCGTACGATCACGTGCAGGCAACCCGGGGCGCCGGCTTCCTCGCACAGCCGCCAGATGGGATCGAAATGCGGATCGCTGGGGCGCCGGCCGTCGATGATCTCCGGCGGGACGAACACGCCGCGGAAGCCGGCCTTCAGGCAGGCGGCAAGCTCCAGCGCGGCCGCCTCCACGTCGTGCCAGTTGAGCAGGGCGATGGGCGTCACCCTCCCGGGCGCGCCCTGGGAGAACTCCAGCTGCCAGCGGTTGTAGGCGCGACAGTAGGCGGTGGCGAGCGCCTGGTCGTCGGCGGGGAAGGGCAGGATGCCGATGGTGGGGAAGAGCACGCCGCGGTCGACCCGCCAGTCGTCCAGCAGGGCAACGCGCGCGGCCGGCTCATAGCTGGCCGGCTCGCAGCCGTCGGCGTAGCTCAGGGCCCCGCTGAACAGATGGGCTCGGTCCTGATGCGCGCCGCCCAGTCCGGCCAGGACGCCCGACAGGACCGACTGCTCGCCGATGATCAGGTGCTCGACGCCGTCGCGCCGCTCTATGCGGATGGCGCGGTCGCGATAGGCCGGCTCCAGATAGGTCTGCCAGAGATCGGCGGGCTCCATCACGTGAGAATCACAGTCGACAACCAGCGACACCGATACGCACTCCCTCGCGAGCCCTGTTTCGCGGCAGCCTTGGGCGCCGGCCACGGCCGCGTCAATCTCATCGGCGGACGAACCGAAAAACCCCTGGTGTTTCCCCCGCGGCGCCGATCTATGGTGATCCTGATAACAAGTCGCAACGACGGGAGGCTGACGTGCGGGACCTGATCATCCGGAACGGAACCATTGTCGACGGAACGGGCGGAAAGCCGTACCGGGGGGATATCGCCATCGACGGCGACCGCATCGTCGCCGTGGGCGATGTGCGCGGCCCGGCCCGGCGCGAGATCGACGCCGAGGGCATGATCGTCACTCCCGGCTGGGTCGACATCCACACCCACTACGACGGCCAGGCCACCTGGGATCCGCTGCTGGCGCCGTCCAGCTGGCACGGGGTGACCACGGCGATCATGGGCAACTGCGGCGTGGGCTTCGCCCCCGTCCGCCCGTCCGATCACCAGTTCCTGATCGAGCTGATGGAAGGCGTCGAGGACATCCCCGGCGCCGCCCTCACCGAGGGCATCGACTGGAAGTGGGAGCGCTTCCCCGAATATCTCGACGCCCTGGAAGCCAAGCCGCGGGCCATCGACGTGGGCCTGCACGTACCCCACGCGCCAGTGCGGGCCTATGTGCTCGGCGAGCGCTGCAACACCGACTACGCCCCCAACGCCGCCGAGATCGCCGAGATGGCCGAACTTGTGCGCGAGGGCGTCGCCGCCGGAGCCCTGGGATTCTCCACCTCGCGCACCCTGCTGCACAAGGACAAGGCCGGCGTGCACATGCCCGGCACCTTCGCCGGCTCCGACGAGATGCTGGCCCTGGGCCTGGCCATGAAGGGCCTGAGCCACGGCGTGTTCGAGATGGTCTCCGACCACCTCGGCGACGACGACGAGTGGACGTGGGTGAAGGGCTTCGTGAAGGAGACCAACCTGCCGGTCACCCTGGTGGCGACCTCCGCCGGCGCCTACGAAGGCGACAAGATGTTCAACATCGCCGAGGAGTCGCGCCGCGAGGGCATGGACATCCGCCCGCAGATCGCCGGCCGCCCGACCGGCGTGCTGCAGGGCCTGCAGTCGAACTTCCACGTCTTCATCGCCCACCCGACGTTCCAGCGCGAGGTGGCCCATCTGTCCCTGGCGGACAAGGTGGCGACGATGCATCGCCCGGAGATTCGAGCCGCCCTGCTCTCCGAGGAAAGCGGCATCCGCAATCCCATCCTGGGCGCCAATGTGAACGAGCTGCTGGCCCGGGTCTTCCCGCTGGGCGACAACCCAAACTATGAGCCCGACCGCGAGCAGAGCGTCACCGGCCTGGCCGAGGCGGCCGGCGTCACGCCGATGGAGATGATGTACGACCTGCTGATCCGCGACGGCGGGACGGAGCTGTTCTACCAGCCGCTGGGCGCCTACCAGACCTACAACTTCGACTTCTTCCGCAAGAACATGCAGCATCCCAATGTGCTGTTCGGCCTGTCCGACGGCGGGGCCCACTGCGGCGTCATCGCCGACGCCGGCATGCCCACCTTCATTCTCAGCTACTGGGCGCGCGACCGGGTGAAGGGCGAGCAGTTCCCGCTGGAGTTCCTGGTCCGCAAGCTCAGCAGCGACACCGCCCGGGCCTATGGCCTGTCGGATCGCGGCGAGCTGCGGCCGGGCCTGCTGGCCGACCTCAACATCATCGATTTCGACAAGCTGCGGCTGTTCCGTCCGGAGGCCATCCACGACCTGCCGGCCGGGGGCAAGCGCCTGGTGCAGCGCGCCGAGGGCTATCGCTACACCATCAAGTCCGGTCAGGTGACCTTCCGCGACGGCGTCTCCACCGGCGCCCTACCGGGCGGTCTGGTGCGCGGCGGCCGCGAGGCGGTGATCCTGGACGCCGCCGCCTGAGGGCGGCGTCGCTGCGGCGGCGAGGAGACTCGTTGCCGCCGACTCCGCGGCTGCGGTAACCTGCGGGCAAGACCACACACAGGGAATGGCGCAGGCATGGGCGAGATCATCAGCGGCGGACGGCGGATCGAGGGCGCCGCGCTCATGGAGCGGGCGGCGCGGGCGGCGGCGGGCCTTGCCTCGCTGGGCGTCGGGGCCGGCGACACGGTGGCCGTCTATCTCCGCAACGACATCCCGTTCTTCGAGGCCAGCTTCGCCGCCGGCCTGGTGGGCGCCTATCCGACGCCGGTGAACTGGCACTACACCGAGGACGAGGCGCGCTATCTGTTCGAGAACTCCGGCGCCCGGGTGATCGTCATCCACGCCGACCTTCTCGGCCCCGTCCGCGCCGCCGTGCCCGAGGGCGTGCCGGTGCTGGTGGTGGAGACCCCGCCGGAGATCGCCGAGGCCTATGCCATCCCGCCCGAACAGTGCGCCATACCGGACGGCATGACCGACTGGAGCCGCTGGCTTGAGGGCTTCGCGCCGCATCCGGGCGATGGCGCCGGCGCGCCGGGCACGATCATCTACACCAGCGGCACCACCGGCCGGCCCAAGGGCGTGCGCCGCCAGGCCCCCAGCCCCGAGCAGATGGCCCTGAGCGCCAGCCTGCTGGCCCGCAACTTCGGCTTCGCCGATTATGCCGACCGGCCGGAGAGCATCGTCACCGTGGTGGCCGGGCCGATGTATCACTCCGCGCCCAACGCCTACGGCCTCACCGCGGCCCGCATGGGCGCAAAGGTGATCCTGCAGGCGCGCTTCGACGCCGAGGCGTTGCTAAAGCTGATCGAGACCGAGCGGGTGACCCACATCCACATGGTGCCGATCATGTTTAACCGGCTGATCAAGCTGCCCGAGGCCGTGCGCGCGCGCTATGACCTCTCCAGCCTGCGCTTCGTGGTGCATGCCGCCGCCCCGTGTCCGGCGCCGACCAAGCGGGCGATGATCGAGTGGTGGGGGCCGGTGATCAACGAGTACTACGGCTCCACCGAGACCGGGGCGGTGGTGCACTGCAGTTCCGCCGAATGGCTGGCGCATCCGGGCACGGTGGGCAAGCCCTTCCCCGAGGCCGACGTGCGGGTGATCGACGGCCACGGCGCCAGCCTGCCGCCGCGCGAGATCGGCGAGGTGGTGGCCCGCGTGCCGGCCATGGCCGACTTCACCTATCACGGCGATGACGCCAAGCGGCGGGAGTCGGAAAAGGTCGGTCTGATCGCGCCGGGCGACATCGGTTATTTCGACGAGGACGGCTTCCTGTATCTGTGCGACCGGGCCAAGGACATGATCATCTCCGGCGGGGTGAACATCTATCCGGCCGAGATCGAGGCCGAGCTGCACAAGATGCCCGGCGTGGCCGACTGCGGGGTGTTCGGCATTCCCGACGACGAATATGGCGAGGCGATCTGCGCCGTGGTGCAGCCCTCTGAAGGGGTGACGCTCACCGAGACGGAGGTTAAGGCGTGGCTGCGCCGCCATGTGGCCGGCTACAAGGTGCCCAAGCGGGTGGATTTCCACGCCGCCCTGCCGCGCGAGGATTCCGGCAAGATCTTCAAGCGCAAGCTGCGCGAGCCTTTCTGGGAAGGCCTCGACCGGCGGATCTGAGCCGGGGATGCGACGGGCCGCCGGGGAGGGGAGCCCGTGAGCGATCGTTTCGTGGTGCTGTCGGGATGTTCCGGCGGGGGCAAGTCGACCCTGCTGGCGGAGCTTGCCGCCCGCGGCCACAGCGTCGTCGAGGAGCCCGGGCGGCGGCTGGTGAAGGCCGAGCTCGAAGGGGGCGGCGAGGCCTTGCCGTGGATCGATGGCGCCGCCTTCGCGCGGCGCACCATCGAGATCGCTCTCGCCGACCGTCTGGCCGCCCGCCGCCGGCCGGGCCGGGTGTTCTTCGACCGGGGCCTGGTCGACGCCGCCTCGGCGCTGGAGCACCTGACCGGCGAGCCGGCGCTGAAACGCTACGCCGCCCGCAGGCGCTACCACCGGCGGGTGTTCCTGGCCCCGCCCTGGCCGCAGATCTATGTCACCGACGCCGAGCGGCGACACCCCTTCGAGGCGGGCCTGGCCGAGTTCGAACGGCTGCGGCTGGTCTATCCGGCCCTCGGCTATGAGGTGATCCTGCTGCCCAGGGTCACCGTGAGCGAACGCGCCGAGTTCGTGCTGGCGGCGTTGTCGGGCTGAGGCGTTGGAAGGCGGGCGTCTCGCCCATCGGCGTCGAAGCGAACCGGCTGGGCGACGGGAACGCCGCCCGCGTAATCAAGGTCGAAATGTGTCTATTCTCTTGACGAATGCGGCTGAACGCGCGCTCTTATGGGGCTGGGCGTATCAGAGGATGTTATCCGGATGACAAGCCTGTCCCGCCCCCTGCTCCTCGCTGGGGCCATCGTCGCCCTTGGCTGGGTCGGCGCCGCGAACGCCGCCTCCACGACAAACTACCAGGTGCTGTTGCAAAGCCGCGTCGACACGACCGCACCCTTCGATGTGTTTCTGGCGACCTTCAACACCCTGAACGATGTCTACAGCGCCAACCTCGGCAACCCGACCGGCTACACCCAGATCGACGTCGCGCCGAACTACCAGATCGACGGCTTCACCCAGGATCCGGGGGGGTATCGTGTGATCCTGCAGACCCGGACCGACAGTTCGCCGCCGTTCGAGGTCTTCACTGCCAGCTTCGCGACGCTGAACGACGTTTTCAGCGGCGCCAGCGGCGCGAACACCGGCTACACGCAGATCGACGTGGCCCCCAGCTACCAGATCGTCGGCCTGACCTGGGACGGATCGGCCTATCGCGCGCTCCTCGAGACCCGCGTCGACAGCACCGCCCCGTTTGAAGTGTTCCTCGCTTCGTTCGCCACCCTCAACGACCTGTTCAGCGCCAACCTGGGCTCTCCGGCGGGCTATACGCAGGTCGACGTCGCGCCGAACTACCAGATCACGGATTTCACCTGGGACGGTTCCGCCTACCGCGTGATGCTGGAAACCCGAACCGACAGCACAGCTCCCTTCGAAGTGTTCGTCGCCTCGTTCGCGACCCTTAACGATCTGATCAGCGGCAATTCCGGCTCGACGACCGGCTACAGCCAGATCGACGTGGCGCCAGCCTATCAGGTCGTCGGCTTCGCCTCGACCACCACGTTCACCCCGCCGCCGCCACCGCCGCCGACGGTTCCCGAACCGGCGACTTGGGCCTTGATGACGATCGGCGTGGGCCTGTTGGGCGCCAGCCTGCGGCGGCGTCGCGGCGGATCCTGCGCCCGGAGCGCGTCCTGATCGCCCGGCGGGCGCCGGGACGCTCACTTCACCTTCGCGGCGTCGCCGAAGCCCGGAACCAGCCACTGCGCCGCCGAGGCGTAGTCGCCGTCGATGAAGCGCCAGGTCGACCAGGGCCAGACGACGATCCGGGACACTGATCCGGTAAGCGCATAATATTGCAGGCCAAGCACGCTGGCGACGACGTGGGTCGTCGTTGAATGACGCCGCGCCAGCGCGATCACCACGAACGGCGTTTCGGCCAGATAGCTGAAGTAGACCGGGATCGCGAGCAGAACGCCCACCGTCAGGTAGATGAACGCGGCCCGCCGGATGACCTCACGCATGACCACCCCCGGGCCTGCCGAACTTCCATCCGCGGAGACTACATCGCCGGCGGGGACAGTCCAGACGCCCGGGCCGTTCCGCGGCTCAGTTGCCCAAGGGCTCGGCGCCGGCGGCGGCGGCCATCAGGCGGGAAGGGCGGTCCTCGGCGCGGCGCAGGGGGTGCCCCCACAGGCGCCAGATCGACCACACGGCGCCGACGATGCAGCCGAAGTTGATCACCGCCTCCATGGCGAGGCCGGGGTCGCCGCGTAGGAAGGCCTGAAGGTAGAGGCCGTGCAGCAGGTTGAAGGAGATGTCGATGAAAGCGAGGAAGCCCAGCGCCCCGCTGGCCACCAGGCCGAA
>CAIXWN010000229.1 GCA_903923135.1 uncultured Caulobacteraceae bacterium
ATCACCTGCAACGCCATCTGCCCCGGCTACGTCGCCACGCCGCTGGTCGATGCGCAGATCGACGACCAGGCAAAGGCGCATGGCATCTCGCGCGAGGCGGTAATCCGCAACGTGTTGCTCGCCCAGCAGCCGAACAAGCGCTTCGCGCGCGTCGAGGAGATCGGCGCCCTGACCGCATTTCTCTGCTCGGAAAACGCCTCGTCCATCACCGGAACTTCCCTGGCCGTCGACGGCGGCTGGACAGCACACTGAAAGACTGGACCCAGACCATGGCAAAGAAACCCACAACCAGCTCCGCTCCCGCGGCCATCGATAAGGCGACCTGCGGCCAGATCGTCCTCGTCCTGCAGGGCGGCGGCGCGCTCGGCGCCTACCAGGCTGGCGTCTTCCAGTCGTTGCACGAAGCCGGCGTTGAACCGGACTGGGTGATCGGTACCTCGATCGGAGCCATCAACGCGGCCCTGATCGCCGGCAACAGTCCGGAAAAGCGACTGCCGAGACTTCGGGAGTTCTGGTCGCGTATGCGCCACAATCCCTGGACCCAGATGCTGGGCGCCACGCCGGTGTTCGGCGCGCATGTCGCGCATGGCATGACCATGATGGGCGGCATCCGCGGCTTTTTCGAGCCCAATCCGTTCGCCTGGATGGGGCCGCAGGCCACGTTGGGAGCGGAGTCCGCCGCCTATTACCGCACGGGCGTTCTTGAAAAGACCCTCAACGAACTGGTCGATTTCGACCTGCTCAACAGCGGAACGACCCGTCTGTCGGTCGGCGCAGCGAACGTGCAGACCGGTGAGATGCACTATTTCGACAGCCGCGAGATGCGACTGGATGCGCGGCACATCATGGCTTCCGGCGCCCTGCCGCCCGCGTTTCCGGCGATCCGTATCGATGGCGAGCTGTACTGGGATGGCGGCATCCTATCGAACACGCCGGTCGAGGCGGTGTTCGACGATAACCCGCGTCGCGACAGCCTGGTCTTCGCGGTCCATCTGTGGAGTCCTAACGGACCTGAGCCGGACAGTCTGGCGAAGGTCGCCGCCCGCCAGAAGGATTTGCAGTACGCCAGTCGCGCGAAGAGCCACATCATGCGCCAGCGGCAGATTCACAAACTGCGTCACATCATCGCCGAGCTGGCCAAACAGCTGCCCGAGGGCGTCGGGTCCAACAGTCAGATCAGTGAGATGGCCGGCTACGGCTGCCTGACCCGTATGCATGTGGTGCGTTTGCTGGCGCCCAACCTCGCCGGTGAGGATCAGCTCAAGGACATCGATTTCAGCCCGGAAGGCATCCGAGCCCGCTGGGACGCCGGCTACCTCGACACCAGTCGCGTGCTCGCCCGCGCGCCCTGGAACGACCCCCACGACCCCCTGGAGGGCTTCATCCTGCACGAAGCCCAGGCCGGCGAACTGATGCCGGACGAAGACAACGCCTGACAACCGGAGAACAGACCCATGCACCGCATTCTTGCCGCCACCCTCGGCGCACTCTCGCTCGCTCTTGTCGCCCCGGTCGCGACCTTTGCCGCGCCCGCCCCGCCGCCTCCCGCCGACAGCGGCATCAACCGCGTCGAGAGTCTCTACGGTGTCGATGACACCGTCGCCCGACTGAAGGCCAATGTCGCCGCCAAGGGCATTCGCTGGTTCTCCGAGATCGACCAGTCCGATCTCGCCAAGGGCGCCGGTATCAGCCTGCCGCGCTCGGTGCTGGTGCAGTTCGGCAATCCGCCGCTCGGCATCCAGTTCCTCACCGCCAGCCCCTATGCCGGGCTAGACTGGCCGGTGCGGATGCTGGTGTTCCAGGATGCCGATGGCAATGTCTGGGTATCGTGGACCGACTTCGACGTCATCGCCCGCCGCCACCACATCGACAACCGCGTGGCCCAGTTCAAGATGGCCGGCGAGGTCGCTGCCTCGATCGCCCATAGCGCCACGGTCAAGTAGCCGGGCTGGCAGGGGCTTCCATGCCCCTGCGACGGCTATGTAGATAGCGGTCATGAGCACGACGAACGACCCTTCCATCGCCGATTCCCTGTCCCTGACCGCCGTGGCGCCGGGGCGCTGGTCGACCATCGCCGGCCCGGAGTGGGTCAATCCCGGCGGTGGCCTTTGGGGCGGCTACGCGATTGGACTTTGCATCCGCGTGCTTGAGGCCGAACCCGAGGCGGTTGGCGAGGCGCTGTCGCTGACCCTGACCTATGCCGCCGGCCTTACGGCGGGCCCTGTCGAGGTTCGCACCAACCGTTTGCGGCAGGGCGGCTCGGTCGGGGTCTGGGTGGTCGAGTTGCTGGCGGCGGGATCACAACAGGTCAGCGTCCACGCCGTCGTCACCCTGGCGCGGCGTCCGAAGACGCCGGACTTCGCCTTTGCCGAAATGCCGGCCGCGCCGCCGCCCGAAAGCCTGCCGGTTCCTGAAATGCCCGGCGCCGGGCTGCACTTCGGCGCCTGGGCGTTCGAGCGGCGCACGCTGGAGGGATTTCCGCCCCAGGCCGGTGGCGACTCGCGCTCGCTGGCGTGGGTGCGTTCCCGACGCGGCCCGCTGGACAAGGCGCTGCTTGGCATGATCACCGACAACTCTGCCCCTCGGGCCATGTACGCGCTGGGGCCGACGGTGATGACGACGACGCTTTCGCTGACCGTCTATCTTCACGGAACCATCGATGAGATCGCCGCGGTCGGCGACGACTATATCCTGGTGGAATGCGAGGGACGGGTCGGCGGCGGCGGCGCTTCGGACGAACGTTCCAGCTACTGGCGGCGTGACGGCAAGTTGCTCGCGACCAGCGAACAGCTGGCCTGGTATCGCTGAAATCAGCAGCCGGGCGCGGGCCGTTCAGTTCCCGAACAGTCCCGGTAGCGCGTCGTCCGACGCCTCGACGATTTTCTCGACCCAACTGTGGAAGTGCTGCGGGCCACCCTCATTGCGGCCGAACCGGACCTCCCGCAGCAGGCCGGTCGCCAGCGCCTGTTGCTGGCGGAAAGACGTCGGCAGGTCTTCGTCGCCGACCACGTGTGCCAGGAAATCGCAGCGCTGGTGAATCTTCTCGCGTGTCGCCTCATCAGGAGCCGCGGCGGCCAGATAGCTCTGCACGGTGATCGACTCTCCGACGTGTGCGCCGGGGAACACCTGCGAGAGAAACACGCCGCGTCCGCCGTCATGGAAACTGTTGATCGAGATGCCGGGGAAGATGATCCACTCACCGAGCATCATCGCATCGGTCGGCCAGGACTGTGGTGGCTGGTCGGCCACATCAAACAGATCTCCACGAACGGGACCAGCCGTCCGCGCGCCGGGTGTCAGCAGCCGCTGGTGGGGGCCCCAGAAATAGTACAACGCCCGATTGCTCTGGTCCGGTCCGAACGTCGCGCGGTGCAGGACTGGGATATGGTAGAATTCCAGATGGGCGTCGAACGCCAGCTTCCAGTTCGGCCCTTTTAGGATGCGGGTCTCCACAAACGTCCAGTTCTCGAAACCGAAGGCGCCGAGCAGGGAGTCGAATCCGGCCAGGTAGTCTCCGATGTCTAACCTGGACTCCGGATCGAGCACCGTCCAGATCAGGCCCGCCCGCTCCTCGGTCGGAAAGGCTTTCAGGCCAAGTTGCGCCTTGTCGGCCGGCCCAAAATCCTCGCCCGAAGCGATCCCCGCCAGCGCGCCTTTCTGATCGAAGGTCCAGCCGTGATACGGACAGACAAAGCGCGAGGCGGCGCCGCAGCCTTGCGCCACCGCCGCGCCGCGATGGGTGCAGGCATTGAGGAACGCCCGGGCCCTGCTGTCCTTGCCGCGCACGACCAGGATCGGCACGCCCGCCACGTCGAGGGTCTTGTAGTCGCCGGGCCGGGGACTTTCGCACCCTGGCGCCACCATCAGCGGCAGGCGTCGGAAGATCGCCTGCTTTTCCCGCTCGAACCAGTCAGGGTCGACGTAGCGGTCGGCGGTCACCGTCGCGATTCCGCCCGCCAGGGGGAAACTGCCCGCGGCCTGGTGGGCCAGATAATCCGAAGCGACCCGTTCCAGTTCGGCGCGAGGGGTAACCAACCTGATCGGCCCCTCGTCGCGCGTCCTCTTGTCCACGTCCCTGGTGCGCCTATTCCG
>CAIXWN010000230.1 GCA_903923135.1 uncultured Caulobacteraceae bacterium
CGGTGTTCAGCGCCTTGCCGATGTTCGTGCCCAGGGTGGTCAGGGCGGTGATGATGGCGGCGGCGATGAGCGCCAGGATCAGGGCGTATTCGGCCGCCGAGGCGCCGGATTCGTCGCGAAGGTATTGAGCAAGCTTGGACATGAGACTGTTAACCTTTCTTGAAACGGGGCGAACTCCCCCAGTGAAGCGCGCCCTTGCTGAAAGAGCGATAGAAGCGCCGGAAATCTGTTCGCGAATGCAGCGGCGGTCAAGCGCGAAAATTATCGTCATTTTGCGTTAACCAACGTTTGCAATTGAAACGTTCGGTGGAGTTCTGCGGCTATTACGGTGTTGACCAGTTAACGTCAGGTGAAAGAGGTGGTCAAAGACGCCGCATTCATGAAAACCGAGGGGTTCTGGTGATCACCGTCGCCTTCGCCGGCCATTGGCGCTGCATCCCGACGGTCTCGAGGGCCGGGCGGTCGGCGTCTCGACTGCACTTTCAGCCCGCCCCCGACGGCCGGCCTGCGACTGTTGTGCATTTGCAGCATGGGGCGGGAAATTTCGACGCCCGTGCACTGCCGCTCATTGGATTCGCCCCCTCGCGCGCCATATTTGACGCATGACCCATACAAATTTAACAATGACTGTCGAAGGGGTCGCCATGGGCGCGATCCCCATGGGGTGTTTGCAGCGATGAAACCGCGTCCTGTCCGCGGCTCGATCCTTCCCGGCGGCGGCCTCGCGGCCGTCCGGCGGATGGCGCGTCGCTGGCGGCGTTTCGGCGGCGACACGCGCGGCAACTCGGCCGTCGAGTTCGCCCTGGTCCTGCCGATGCTGATGACCACCCTGTTCGCGATCATGAAGTTCTCGGTGGCGATGAACAACAACATCAACCTCACCGAGGGCGTGCGCGTCGGCGGCCGCTATCTGGCCTCGGCCCGTGGCGGGGCGACGCCCTATGCCACCATGGTGACCAACATCAAGAACTCGGCCGCCAACCTCAACGGCAATAACATCACCATCACCGCCACGGTGGACGGCACGGCCTGCACCGACGCCACCACGCCCACCTGCGCCGCGGCCCTCAACACCGACACCGGCGGCGGCACGGCGACGGTGACGGCCACATACCCTTGTGATCTGAAGGTGCTGAGCGTAGACTTCGCACCCAGTTGTAAACTTTCTTCGACAACATCGGTTATAATCGAATGAACAGCACGGGCAAAAAGTCGCCGGGACTGGTGAATTCCCTCCTTGGCGCACTCAGGCAATTCTGGAAACGCGAGGACGGCGTCAGCGTCGCCATCGTTGGCATGTCCATGGTCGCCCTCATGGGCTCGGCCGCTCTGGGCATGGATGTCGGACGCGCCTATGGCGTGCAGCGCTGGCTGCAGTCGTCGGCCGACGCTGCCGCCGTTTCGGGCGCCGGCTACATCAACGACGGCGCCGCGAACGTCACGGTCTACGGCAGCAGCGTCGCCCACTCCATCGGCGTGGCCTATCGCTACAGCGTCGACAGCGGCGAATACAACGCCAAGAGCGGAATCGTCTCCAGCACGGTCAGCGGCTATCCGGCCCTGGTCTGTCTGGCCGGTCTCAACATCCCCTGCGTGGGGTCGCCCACCGCCAACGCCCTGCGTGTGAAGCTGAGCGCCACGGTGCCGATGTACTTCGGCAAGGTCGTCGGGGTGAACAGCATGACGGTCCAGGCCATGGCCACCGCCCAGATCGGCGGCTCCAAGGCCAAGCCCTATAATGTCATGTTCATCGTCGACAACACCGCCTCGATGGCCAGCACAGACGCCAACTGCTCCAACGTCACCAAGATCAAGTGCGCCCAGAACGGCGTGCTGGCGCTGCTGAAATATCTCAACACCCAGAACGACTCCGTTGGCCTGATGTCCTATCCGGAACTGGCCAATCCCTCCAAGGCGACCAAGGAAAACACCTGTCCGTCGACGGTCATGTCGGTGGCCAACGGCGACATCGCGCCCTACGCCAACACCAGCGCCTCCGAGGACGGCGGGACAAACCCCACCGGCTGGGTGTCCGACGCCACCTATCCCACCTATCTGGTGGTCGCGCCGGAGAACACCTACCTCACGGCCGCCACCACGCCGACGCTCAACACCACGGACAATATCGTCATGGCCATGGGCGGCGGGTCCTGCGCCGGCATGACCGGCCCGGGCGGCGAGGGCACCTTCTTCGCCGACGCCATCACCTCGGCGCAGTACTATCTCAGCCAGCTGAAAGCCAACGGCACGGCGACGCAGAAGACGGCGCAGAACGTCATCATCATCCTCACCGACGGCGCGGCCACGGCGAGCACGGCCCAGTTCAATGCGAACAACGTGTCGAAACAGCCCAGCCAGTGCGGCCAGGCGGTCACCGCCGCCCAGGCCGCCACGGCGGCGGGCACCTGGGTCTACACCATCGGCTATGCGGCCGGGACGACCGGCTGCACGACAGACTCCGGCACCTACGCCAGCCCCTGCCAGACCCTGAAGGACATGGCCTCGAACCTGTCGCGGTTCTATTCCGACGCCACCGCCGGATGTCCGTCGGCCAACAACCCGATCACCACCCTCAGCGGCATCTTCCAGCAGGTCGCCCGCAGCCTGCAGCCGCCGCGTCTGGTGCCCAACGAGACGACGTGACGGGGGCCGCTCGCCGCGGCTTCCGGATCTTCAGCTGCAAGGGCCCGGAGCGTCGCCGCTCCGGGCCTTTTTTCCTGGCGAGCTGAGCCGGCTCCTGCACGCACGGGGCCGCCGCGCTTGGCTGCGGCGGATGGAGCGGCCGCGGACAGGTGGAACGGGGCGGCGGTCGGCCGCCGTCCTGAAGCTTGGCGTATCGGCCGTGCGGGCGGTCAGCTGCCGCTGACGTTCATCGCATTGGCGGGGGCGAGAATGCCGTGGGCCACGGCGCTGATGATCGAGGTCAGCACGCCCACCAGGCCGGCCACCACCAGCGCCATGATCAGGGCGTATTCCGCGGCGGCCGATCCGGAATCGTCGGTCATGAAGTTACGGGCGCCCGCCGCCGCAAGACGGACGGTTCGGTGCGCAAAGGTGATCCCCACTGCAGAAATCGTCACTACTCCCGCCCGGCGAATGCCGGGCCCTAGACCCAGCCCAGATCAGTATTGGAGAAAATGGATCATTTCCGGAGAGTGTCAAATGCGGATATTACGTAGTCGGCCGCACATTTTTTGCAGCGGCCGACCTTCAGCCCGCTGACTGACCTAAGGATCCTGCTCCGGCCGGCGGACGCACCCGATAGATCTGCAGCGCCGCGCCCCTGGCCGACAGGGGCGCCAGCCAGGCGGGCGGGGGCGCCGTGCGCAGCCGCGCGCCGAAGCTGTTGGGACCGATCATCATCGGATAGGGCGGGCAGTCGATCACATAGTCCGCGCCCAGCCGTCGCACCCGCGCCTCGGCCAGGGCCGGAGGCGCGTCAAAGGCCTCATGCGCCGCCAGGATCGCCGCCGACAGGCGGTGATAGGGCGCTGTCACCACCGAGTGCCGCGTCGTGGCCAGGATGTAGGGCCCCAGGTCCTGGCTGGCCAGAACCCGGCCTGGCGGCAGGCGCGAGAGCGGCCCGTAGGCCCTCTGGTCGAAGCAGCGCGGCCCGGCGTCCACCGGCGGCTTGAACGGCGCGGCGACCGTGTCCGTGGCCTGGCCGACGAGCGAGCCGATCAGCACCGGCGACAGGGTCATGGCTGCGGCCAGGCTGGGCACCATGCGGTCGCGCAGCCAGCGCTGCGCCAGCCAGGAGTAGGCGGCGCCGAGCACCGGCACCCCGATCCAGAACACATAGTCCTGCATCCGCCAGGTGAAATAGGCGGTGGCCGCCGCCAGGATCAGGCAGGCCGCGGCGGTCAGCGTGGCCGTTCGCGGCCGGGGCCACTCTCTCCACACCAGATAGATCCCGGCCACGAGCGACATGGCCATCATGGTGATCGCCAGGATCGCCGCCAGGCGCGACAGGCCCAGCATGCGCGGCAGGGCCTGAACCTCCTGGATGTTGTTGAACCAGAACGCACGCACCCGCGGGTCCATGCCGGCGAAGGGGCCGTGGAGGCAGGCGGGCGCCAGGGCCACATAGGCGCCGGCCGCCAGCGCCGCGGTCGCCCCCAGCAGGGCGGTGCGCACCCAGGCCGGGAAGCGCGCCGCCGAGGCCGCCGCCAGGGCCAGGCCCAGGCCGGCGGCGATGAGCGCGACCACCAGGTTCAGGCTCAGGGCGTCGCAGAACGACAGCGACCACCGCCACGGCGGGGTCTGGATCAGGAAGAACGCCGCGCCGCCGCCGGCCAGCGACAGGCCGTAGGCGGCGGCGGGGGCAGCGGCCTTGCGGTCGCGGGCCAGGTCAAGGCCATAGCTGGCCCCGATCACCGCCTGGAACAGCAGGGCCTCCAGGCCGATGGCCAGGCCGAGCGCCGCGGCGATCCCGCCGGCCACGGCCCAGCGCGTCCGGGACCCGCGCGCCAGCGCGCAGGCCAGGGCGATGACCGTCATGGCGATCTGGATGTTGTGGTGATCGATCCGGCCGGGGATGAACTGCCGGTAGAGCTGCAGGTCGAGCAGCAGCAGCGGCAGGGTCAGGAACACCG
>CAIXWN010000231.1 GCA_903923135.1 uncultured Caulobacteraceae bacterium
AGCGACCAAAGCCCTGGGATTTGAGCTTCAGCCGTGACTACCGTTCGCTCTGGCTGCCCTACGCCGGAATGGTCCGCGCCCTGCTCGATCCCGCAGACTACGCCGCCCTGGTGGCGGCGGCAAACCAGGGATGACCTTGGACACGGCGCGGGCGGGACGTACGGAGTGGGGGCGACAGAACCCGGCGGTGTTGCCGCAGCTCCGTTTCACCCTCTCGCTCTTCGGCGTCGACGAGGATCTTGCCAAGTCCGGCAAGAGCGTCAGGCTCCGCGCGGTGGCCGGGAGGTTGGTCCGGCGCCCGAGGCTGCGCCGACGCGAAGAGCAGAGTGACACCCTCGCCACGGCGAGCGGCGGGCTGGAGCGGCCGGTTCGTCGATGCAAGAGGGTCCCCGACGGGCTGGCGACGTCACGGGAGAACGATCGGCCGCTTCCGCACCACATTGGATACCGGGGGACAGTCAGGAAGCCCTGCGTGGACAATCAAGACGGCAGGGGCAGTCAATGCAATCACCCAGCGAACCAGTCACCCTAAAAATAGGCGCCGAACGCCTCCCGGGCCGTGTCGTCCGTTATGCTGAAGTGTTGAATATATCGATCTTTTTCGAGAGGCTCGATGAACTTTTCAACATTGATCTGATCCATGAACCACGGATTCATATACCTTCGCCCCATAATTCCAAAATATATCTGCAAACATCCTCCGACATATATTGCCTTCCTTTTTAAGGTATCCCTGATATGTAAACCCAGAGGGAGTGCATATGAGCCACAAGATAGCAAAGCCACGTCAAATTCGATCTCGCTCACCTCTCTTTTCATTCTATCGAGCGTGTCAAACCAATTGTCATCTGGATAGTACGAGCTCGGCAAACCCTCATAGGTTATAGGAGTATTATACGCCTCCAAATCAAAATCTGGATATTTGTAGTCTCGAAAAAACTGAAATCGGTTGGAGAAATTGTCTAATATGGAATCCCGAAACGGTGTAACTGCTAGAACTCTCTTGCCCGGCAGTATGTCCGAAAACGCGCGAAACAGCGTGTGATTACCCCGAACCATACTTTCTACATATGAATATGGATAATAACGAGAAGGATAAAATTTCCTTGAAATTGTGTGTAAGAACCTGTTTATCCATAAACTGCTTTCCGAGGTGTCAACTCTAAAAACTGGGTTGATAGAGCCGGGTAAGAATTCGCTCAATAGATAAGCGCCACACATGAAAGTGTGATCGCAATTTTTGAACGAGTCTATAAACAGATTGCAGAATTTGTGTAAGTTTTTTGGATCCTCCGCGCGATCGTAAAATCCGTTATATTTCTTTACCGTATTCCATTTTTCCGAAACGCTTAGACCAGCTTCAGCTTCGTCAAAACTTTCCAGATTCTTGAAGTACTCTACAACCGCGTCAAAATCGCTCCCACCGATACGGGATATGTAGCAAGGTGTTTCCGACCTCAGCTTCCCCCGCAATAGGGTGTCAGCACGTTCGTGATCGGCAACCAGCTGGATGTGTTGGCTATGGACGGCCATAGAATGCTTGATTCTCCACAATTCCGGGACACCTTAGAGCGGAACAGGCAATCCATTCCAACAGGCCGCCCCCCTCCAGCCGGTGCCCCGTCGAATTGGCGGGACACAGGCGCGGAGGAAATTGCGGAATTACGGCAAAACTGTGAAGATGCCGGGTTGACGCCAGAGCCCGCCACGCCTTGGACAACCCCGATATTCTCTGCCGGTCGAGCCATTTCAGGACTGAAATGGCTTGCACCGGACACCTCGCCATGATTATGTCTTTTTTGCTCCCGGATGCGTCGCTGCACGTTCCGGCGGCTTAGGTAAATCGTCAGGGGCTGTCCATGAAGGCAATGATTTCCACGCGCGCGCTCGCAGCAGCGCTGGCCAGTGTCGCCATCCTTGGCGCGCCGGCGGCCAAGGCGCTGACCGTCTATGCGGTCGGGCTCTACCCCGACGCCTTCAACGAGGTGACGTTCGAGACTACCGCCGACACACCCTCCGGCTTCCTGTCACAGGCTCCTGGCTATTTCAGCGCTCCCGCCGGCGGGCCTTTCCTGGATGTCGTCGGTCCCATTGGCCTGACGACCACCGGCCCGGTGAATCCTGCCGATCCCGGGCTGCCTGACCTGTTCGCCTTCTGCGTCGACATGCTTCACGGCGTACCGGCGGGCAATGGGGAACAGGTGAATGTCCCGGGCTCGTCGATCGAGTACACGAGCCAGACCCTGAACACGGATTTTGCGGGCGACTCGCTGACGCAATCCCAATCGTTCGAGATCCAGTTTCTGGTGAATTCCGGCTCCAGGTACGCCGCACTCCATACGTTCAGCATTTCGCCCGATGGGCATGAGTACGACATGCTGGGTGCGTTCCAGGTGGCGATCTGGGACATCGAATACAACCTGACGCAATCAAGCGCAGCCGACATGCCGAACGCCTACGACCCCAGCCGGATGTTCGGGGACGTGCAGGCTCTTCTCAACAAGGCACAAACGCTTGCCCTGACGCACACAACGGGCTACGGCACGGTGGTGACATCGGGAGCGAACGGAAGCCAGAGCTTGGCGTCGAGCGCGCCGACACCCGAACCCGCCACCTGGGTGATGATGCTGGTCGGAATCGGCGCTGTTGGCGGCGTGATGCGGTCTCGCCGTCGCGCCGTGACCGCCTGACAGGCGGAGCTTCAGGGCAAGCGGGCGCCCGTCGCCACGGCGGAGGGACCTCTCTACGGCAGAAGACGTCGGCGGGGGCGGACGACGAGACTTCGGGTGCGAACTTCACCTTCAGACGGAAAACTCTTCTGGGAGGTCTCCGGCGCAGCCGTCCTGCTCCTGGGTGGGAAACCATCATGGCGGCCTAGTCGCTAGGATATCGGCAGGCCCTCTCGTCGCACATCCCGCGATCATCGACTGACCTACGCCAACTGAATTTTGCGATTCGAAAGCGAACCGATGCCGTCCGTAAGTTTCGCCACACTTCTGAACACGCGAATTCTCGTTCCCTCGCCACTAAAGACACACTACAACGTCGATAAATACTTTTTGGCCGAATGCCTAAGAGGCTACATCGAACATATATACTTTGATGAAAATTGGTATCTGGCACGGTATCCTGACGTAGCTAATGTTGTAGCGGCCGACGCAACGCTGTCAGCGCGGGATCATTTTGTCAGATTCGGCTATTTCGAAAATCGCATGCCCTATCCCATAAAGATTGACGAGACGTGGTACCGGGCGAACTATCAGGACGTCGAAAGGGCCATTCTCGAACGCAGGTATCCATCGGCTCAGGCGCACTTCGACCGGGTTGGCTATTCTGAAGGACGCCTGCCCTATCCGGGGTTTGAGTTACGGATGATGGACGAATAATGACACGTCGCAAGGTCCGGCTCCGCCGCAGCCCCGGGCGCATCGTGCGGGCGGACCGCCCTGTTAAGTGGCGGGGATATCGATGATGGAGAGCGTGGATTCGGAAACCCCCTCGGCCCCTGGGGAGGCTGGCGGCGAGACATTCTGGAGATCCGCTTCGCCGCATGCCCCGGACCGGGTCGACGACGGCTTCGACGAAGCAGAGTACATGAAGGCCAACCCAGACGTCGCCGTGGCCGTTCTTTCTGGAACCGTAGGTTCGGCCAGGGAACACTTCGAACGCTGGGGTCGTAGCGAGGGTCGCGATCTTGCGTTCGGCGCAAACGATCCGCGTGGTCAACTGATTCCCACCCAGGTTCCGGCCCACGCGCCCGTCAGTCTGTCGCCCATACCCCACGCCGCCGATGCGGTGATCGTGTCTCGGGGCGGCGGCGTGCTGATCCTGGGCTGGCTCGACGACAGCTCTCATCCGGTCGACTGTATCACGGTCGTGGCGCCAGGCTGGCGTGTCGTGTTCGATTCGGCGGCGCTGGCCCGGCACGCCCGTCCCGATGTGTCCGAAGCCCTCGGCAAACCGATACCCTATGGCTACGGCTATCTCGGCTTCGTCTATGGCGACGGGGAGATCCCGACGGACGGAAGGTGCGAACTGCAGTTCCGTTTCAAGGACGGTCGCGGACTTGCTGCGGTGCTTGAATTGCGCACGGTCAGCGAGCTTGAGCTTCGAGTGATCCTGCTTTCGCACCTGACCGGGGCTCCGCACCAGGCTGGCGCTCCCAATGAAGCCATCGCCCGCCTCGATCATGGCCTGGGCAGTCAGATCATCCGTTTCAATCAAAGTCTGACCAACGCGATCACGAGGACGCCCTATGTCCGACGCTTTGTTGGGCCGCCACGAAAATATCGTGGGTCGATTGTCGTCTGCATCTATGGGCGGCCCGAATATCACTTCATTCAGAATGCTTTGTTCTCGACGGGCGAAGACATTCAAGACTACGAATTCATTTTCATTTCAAACAGCCCGGAACTGTCCGACCGTTTGCTGGAGAACGCCCGGAAGGCGCAGAGGATCTACGGCCTGGACCAGACGATCATCCTGCTCCCGGGAAACGCCGGCTTCGGGGCCGCCAACAACATCGCCGTGCAGAGCGCCCGCAGCAACCGCCTGCTGTTCATCAATCCGGACGTGTTCCCAAAGGATCCGGCCTGGGCGCGCAAGCACGGCGAACTGCTGGACACCCGGCCGAAATCCGAAACCCAACTCTTCGGGGCGCCGCTCTACTATGACGACGGATCGCTTATGCACGGGGGCATGTTTTTCGAAATGGACAGCCGGGTTGCATTCGACGGCAACCGAACGTCTGTCTCCCACCTGCTTCGGGTGGAGCACTACGGCAAGGGGGCTCCGGCGAACTCGCCGCAGTTTACCCGGGCGAGGCCCGTCCCCGCCGTCACGGGCGCGTTCATTTCGGTCGCGCGCCCCTGGTTTGAAAGACTTGGCGGCTTCACCGAGGACTATGTCTTCGGTCACTATGAAGATGCGGACCTGTGCCTGAAGAGTCTTCAGGCCGGTGTTCCGGCCTGGATCCAGGACCTTCGGCTTTGGCACCTGGAAGGAAAGGGCTCGACACGCCTGCCCGTCCACGAAGGCGGCAGCATGGTCAACCGCTGGCTGTTCTCTTCACAATGGGGGGAGGCCGTGAACGAAAACCTTCTCGGCCCCCGTCCCACGCATCCCCTTCTATCGGACCCGCAACCATGAAGGTCCTGCTGCTGAGCCTCTACCATCCAGAACTGGTCCGCGGCGGCGCCCAGCAGATCTGCCATGACCTGTTTGAAGGCCTTCAGGAGATTGAGGGCCTCAATCCGACACTGCTGGCCGCTGTCGACCCCTCCATGACTCACCTCTACAAAAGCGGCGCACGCATTACCGGATTCGACGGGCGCGCCGATGAATTTGTCTTCCTAAGCCGTGGCTATGACTACTTCTGGAACCGCCTTGAGGGCGACGACCTGGCCGAGGCGTTCGAGAACTTTCTGCTGCAGGTTCAGCCCGATGTCGTGCATTTCCATCACTTCCTGCTTTTCGGACTGGACCTGCTTACGCTGACCCGGCGAACCCTGCCCGACGCCAGGATCATCTTCACCTTCCATGAGTTCCTGGCTGTCTGCATGGCCAACGGACAAATGGTCCGCAGGACTGACGGGTCGATCTGCAACCGGGCGACCCCGATTCGCTGCCACCAGTGCTTCCCGGAGATCAGTCCGGAATACTTCTTCATGCGCGAGATGTGGGTGAAGCGTCACCTGGACTCGGTGGACCTGTTCACCATGCCCTCGCGCTTCATGATCGATCTGTACGCCAAATGGGGCGTAGACCCGGACCGGCTGGCCCACGTGACCAATGGTCAGGGCGACGGGGCGCTCAAACCCATGCCCTCGCGACCCCGCGCCAGGCGCAACCGCTTCGGCTTCTTCGGCCAGATGGTCGATAACAAGGGGGTCTGGGTGATCCTCGAGGCGGTCAGCCTCCTGCGCGCCGAGGGGTTCACCGATTTCGTCGTCGAACTCAATGGCGACAATCTGCAGTACGCCTCTGAAAGCCGCCGGACCGAAATCGAGGATTTCCTGAAGGCAGAACGGGCGCGCCCGATCGAGGATCAGATCCTCTTTCACAACGGGGCCTACGAGGTCAGTCAGTTGTCCACGTTGATGGGACGTGTCGACTGGTGCGTGGTGCCCTCGGTCTGGCGTGAGGCCTTCGGCCTGGTCGTCTCCGAGGCCTGGATGCACGGCCGCCCGGTGATCTGCTCCGACGTCGGGGGCATGGCCGAACGGGTGATCGACGGCGAGAACGGTCTGCACTTTGCGGTCGGCGACCCGCGTTCACTGGCCGAGGTCATCCGGCGGGCGAGCACGGAGAAAGACCTGTGGGATCGGGTCGCGGCCGGCGTGAGGCCGCATGAGAGCCGTGACGTCATGGTCGACCGGTTTCTTGATCTGTACCGCAACGGCTTGCCGACGCCCGGCTAGTGTCAGCCAGGCCACAGGACCTGGACTGGCGCGCGGCCCCGATGCCGCCACCCCGGATCTGCCTTGAGCGCACGGGGGCCAGGGCGTCCCGGCGCCGCGGTCGGGCGTGCTGACATGACCGACGGCGCAGGCGCTGCCTCCGAGGCCCTGATCGCGCTCCTGGGCGACCGGCGCCGACATCTGGATGGCCTCCTGGGGCTTACGAGCCTCCACGCCGCCGCCGGCCGGTTCGGCGACGCCCTGCGCTACGCTGATCGCGCGCGGCGCCTCGATCCAGAAAACCCGGTGCTGGCCGGCCTCTGCGCCCGTCTCAACCTGCGGTTGGGTGACATCGCGGCGGCCCTGCGCGCCCTTGAAGGGCCTCCGCCACGCCGCCGCACAGGGTCGCTCAACCTCATCCTGGCGGAGGTGCTGCTGGCGAAGGGCGATCCGGCGGCTGCCGCGAGGCCACTGGACGGCATCCTCACCGCCTTCGCCGCTGATGCGATCCATGGTCTGCCTGCAGTAGCCGACGCCGTCTGCCGTCATCCTGCGGGCGGGCCGAGCGGCTGGGTGGGCCTGAACGCGGACGGCACGGTGGTCGGCGCGCTGGCCCCCGATGGCGCCCGGTTCCGTCAGGCGCTCGATCCGTCCGGACGCCGGACGCTGGCTGCAGGGCTGCCGGCAGACATCGTCGGTCTGCGGGCGCTGGATGCGGCCCCCTCATGGAGACTGGCCGGCCGGGTTCGGCGGCGTGGCGACATCCTGGCCGGCTCCGCCACCCTAGGCTGGGCGCCGGAGACGGCGGTCACAATCGTCGTCACGGACGAGCGCGGCCAGTCCCGGCGAACGGAAACGACAAGGCGGGCGGGATCAGGCGGGGCGGGGCGGCAGGTATTCACCCTTCCTCTGGACGGCCTCGCCTCGGACGGCCCCTTGCGGGTCGAAGCCCTGACCCCGGATGGAAACAGACAGCCGCTCTACGGCGGCTTTCCCGGCGGCTCTCCAGCGCCCGCCGGCCCTCGACGCGTTGAACGAGCCGCCTCAGACAGGCCGCGTCGCCCGGGAGTCGCGGTCATCGTGCCGGTCTACGCCGGTCTCGAGGAGACCCTTGCCTGCCTGGAGTCTGTGTTGGCGACCACGGATCCGGCCGATACCGAACTGATCGTGATCGACGACGCAAGTCCTGACCGGGCGTTGAAAGCGGTCCTGAAAGACTTGGCCGTCGCCAGGCGGATCACCCTTGTGGTCAACGCCGAGAACCGCGGTTACCCGCACGCCGTCAACCGGGGTCTCGAGCGGAACGAGGGGCGCGATGTGGTTCTGCTGAACGCGGATGCAGAAGTATACGGCGACTGGCTACAGCGACTACGACGCGCGGCCTATTCGAGCCCGCAGATCGCCACGGTGACGCCTTTCTCCAACCACGGCTCGATGATGTCCTATCCTTCGGCGACTGACGCGGATGTCGAGCGCGATCTGGGCGTCGAGTTCGACACCCGGTTTCGCCGCCTCAACGCCGGCAGGACGATCGATCTCCCCAGCGGCGCGGGCTTCTGCCTCTACATCAAGGGAGCGTGCGTCGATCAGATTGGCCTGCTGGACGAGGACAGCTTCGGGCGCGGCTATGGCGAGGAAAACGATTTCTGTCTCCGGGCCGGCGACGCCGGTTGGCGTCACGCCGGCGCGCTGGACGTTTTCGTGCGACACCGCGGCGGGCTGTCCTTCGGAGCGCTGAAGGGCCTGCTCATCGACCACAACCTGAAGACCCTCTACCGCCGCTATCCGGCCTACCGACGGGCGATACGCCGGTTCCTGACCTCGGATCCGCTTGGTCCGGTCCGCCGCATCGTCGACGAACAGCGGCTGGTTGCCAGCCCGGTTCCGTCCGCCCTGTTGATCACACTTGCCCTTGGGGGCGGCGTCGAACACCACACGGCGCTGCGGACCGCCGCGCTACAGGCGATGGGCATGCGAGTCTTGACGCTTCGGCCGCACACGGCCCGCAATGCGGCGGGCCGGTGCCGGCTGACGGTCGAGGGGGAAGCGTATCACAGTCTTGTCTACGACCTGCCGAAGGCGATGGAGTCACTGATTGCGCTGCTCTCAAGGTCAGGCGTCGAGAAAGTGGAGATCCATCACAGTCTGGGGCTGGATCCGATCGTCCTGGATCTCGCCCATGGCCTGGGCGCGCCCTACGACGTGTACATTCACGATTACAGCTGGATCTGCCCCCGCATCACCCTGACAGACGCCAACGATCAATATTGCCGCGAACCACCGGTCGAGGCCTGCGAGCGCTGCGTCGCGCTGAACGGGCGCGACATCGAAGAAGATATCTCGGTCGGCGACCTTCGCCGGCGCACGGCCAGGGTTCTCGCCGGGGCGACACGGGTGATTGCGCCGACGGCTGACGCCGCCCGTCGCCTGCAGCGCTACGTCCCGACCGTGCGTCCGGAGGTGACGCCCTGGGAGCCGGCGCCACGGCCCGTGCCAACGACAGGCGGGTCGGTTGCCGCCGGCCGTCCCGTTCGCGTCATCGTCATCGGGGCGATCGGTGAGCACAAGGGCTATCGGCGCTTGCTCGAATGCGCCCGGGACGCCGCAGCGCGCGGCCTCCCGCTGGAGTTCGTTGTGGTCGGCTGGACCCAGGATGACTACGCCCTGTTCGAATCCGGCCGGGCCTTCGTCACCGGCCGCTTCGAGATCGGGGAGGTCGAAGCGCTGTTGGCGAGAGAGGACGGCGATGTCGCCTTCCTGCCGTCGGTCTGGCCCGAGACATGGTGTTACGCCCTGACGCAGATGCTGCGCTCCGGGCTTCCGGTCGTGGCTTTCGACCTGGGTGCGATGAGCGAGCGCCTCTCCGGCATGGATCGCGCCCGCCTGCTGCCGCCGCACCTGGAGACCCCTGCGATCAACAGCGCCCTGCTCTCGGCGGCAGGCCCCAGGGCCTGGGTGTCGGTGAACTCAAGGCGATGGACGCCCGGCTCGCCGGAGACCGACGGCTGGATCGAGGCGGTCCGCATCGACCTGTCCGGGGCGGCTCAGGAATCGATCGGCTATCAGGCCCTGCTGGCGGGCGAAGAGCGGACTCCCTGGCTCACCGGCTCGACCTGGCGGTCCTCCCCCGGCGGCCCCCGCCCTCTGATCGGCCTTGCCGTCCGTCTGGAGGGGACCCTCGCCAGAACCCATCACGGCGTTCTGGAGGGCCGCTTCTCGTCGGGTGTGACCGTCCGGGTGGCGACCGACGGCGCGGACTGCCGGTCTCCGACGCCGAACGACCCGCTGGTCGCCCTGAGCGTAACGCTCGCGCCCGGACCGCAGGACTAAAGACATCAACCCGCGCCGCCGCCGGAGCCCAGGCGCTTGACTTTCCACGCCGGACGGCGAGGCTCGACGACGAACGTCGAACCGGGGGGAGCCGATGTGCCGCGCGCTGATCTATCTCGGACAGCCGATCCTGATCGACGACCTGCTGTTCCGTCCGGACAGCTCCCTGATCAATCAGGCCTACATGCCCAAGATGCTCCACATGCTCAATCTCGCGGGGTTCGGCATGATGGCGTGGGACCAGGCGAGCCATGACCCGGCGGTTCCCTATCGATATTCCTCGCCGACCCTGCCGGTGTTCGATCGAAACCTGAAGTCGCTCGCCCAGAAGACCCGGGCCGACTGCGTCCTCGCGCATGTGCGCGGCGTCGCCTATTCGACCACGGTCAATATCTCCGACCAGAATTGCCACCCGTTTCACTTTCCCGGGATGAAGGTCGCCCTGGCGCATAACGGCGACATCTACCGGATCGGAGAGATGAAGGGGACGCTGCGAACCCATATGAAGGATGAGTTCGCCCGCCAGATCGCCGGCTCGACGGACAGCGAATGGCTCTACGCCCTGCTGCTGTCGCGACTGCCCGATCCGCGCCGTGAGCCCGAGCGCGAGGAACTGGTCATGGCCATCGAGGAGGTCATCGACATCGTGCGCCGGACACGACGGGTCCACGGCATCGACATCTCGTCTTCCTGCAACCTGTTCATCGCCACCGGGCGTCAGGTGATGGGCCTTCGCTACTGCTTCGACTTCGGCCGGTTCCGCAGCGAGTCTCCCACCCAGGTGCACGAGGCGAATCTGTCCTATCTCAGCATGTGGTTCACTGTCGGCGAACGGTTCGGCTTCCACGACGGCGAGTGGCAGATGGTCGGCGGACGGGACTCGGCCACTTCGGCCATAATCGCCTCCGAACCCCTGTCGTCCGACACCTCCAGCTGGTTGCAGGTACCGGAGTACAGCCTGGTCCACGCCGAGACCCGACAGGGCCGGCCGACGGTCTCGGTCCGCGCCGTCGGCTGATCCTTCAGCTGCGATCAGGCCTGGGCGAGGTCGCGCACCCGCGCCTGGGCGGTGAGGCGGGTAAGATGATTGCTGGCGGTGTTGAGCGATAGGACCAGGTCACCGTTGATCGCCTCCAGCAGTCGAAGAGACGTGCGCCCCTTCCCCCGCCAGAGGTCCACAAAGCGTGCCGTATCGAAAGCGAGGAGTGTTGAATCCTCGGCGACGAGGATGGCGGCCCCGGCCGGAGAAGCCTCCAGCACCGGCGCCACCCCGGCAAAACGGCCCGGCCCGAGGATGTCCAGCTGGTGGATGCGATCGCCGTGTCTCTGCCCCAGAAGCAGCGCACCCCTCACCACCAGACGAGGCGCGTCGCAGGCGCGCCCCTCCTCGGCGAGACTGGCGCCGCGCGGAACGTGCTCGACCCGGGCCATGGAGTAGAGCGTATCCAGTTCCTCCGGGGCGAAATCACGCAGGCACGGCAGAATCGGCAGGAAGGCCCTGACGTCGAAAGCCGCCGCCGCATAGGGCTCACCCCCTGGCAATGGACGAAAGAGGCTGTCGTCAGGCGCCAGGTCCACAAGAGCACGACTGCGGCCACGAATGACCCGCAGTCTGTCTGCGATCGTCAGTCCGAGGCCTCGCAACACTTTCAGCGAGGCGGGCCGGAGCAGATGCAGGGCCGCCTCGAAATAGCGCCGGTCGGTGAACAGGGCTTCCACATCGCCGCGAGCACGTGCCGTCGCCGTGCGCCTGCCGCCGCGCATAAGCAGAGACATCTCTCCGACAAGATCGCCGGGGCCCAGTTCCGCGATCGCCGACTCACCTCCCCCCGGGAGGCGCGCAGTGACGACGACGGTCCCGGAGGCGATGACATAGGCCCCGTCCGAGGTCGCGCCCTGAACCGTCAGGGCCTCGCCGGGACCGAACCGCCTCAGTTCCAGACCTGCCGCAAGGTCTTCCGCTTCCGCGGGAGTCAGGTCTCTGTAGAGCGGAGTCTTCGCAACGACTTCCGCGATGCTGCCAGCCATGCCCCACGCCCCCCGTGCGGCGGCATTGGGCCAGCAAACCGCCGCCGGATCATGCCGCCGGCGGCGCCCGTCGCCGCGCTACTTCAATGCTAGCCCGGCGAGGTCACCCTGATCGCGCCAGGCTGTGAGAATATAGAAGTATTCAACCGAGCCGCCGCCGTAGGTGGTGTTCTGACGGTTGGCCTCCTCGGGCCGGCCCTCGTTGTTGTAATAGCCGGGCGTGCATTCCTTGAGGAATTTCTCGGCGTTTCGCGCCTTGTCGATGATCTGTCCGACCCAGGCGGTTTCGGCCTCGACCGTCGGCTCGACGGTGCAGGCCTGGCGAGACTGCGCCTGATCGATGACATAGGCGACATGGGTGGCCTGTTCGTCGAGGTTGTGGGGGTAGTTGGCCGTGAAGCCCCCCTGGGCGCCGCCCAGCAGGTAGAGGTTGGGAAAGCCGTTGACCATGATGCCGTGAAGACTGCGCACGCCGTTGGCCCAGGCTTCGGTGATCGACCGGCCATCCCGACCGTAGATCTCGTAGCCGGTGCGCTGGGTGAACTTGGTGCCGACCTCGAAACCCGTGGCGTAGACAAGGCAGTCGACCTCAAAGCTCTGGCCGTTTGCGATAACCGCTGATTCGGTAATCCGCTCGACCCCGTGGCCGTTGGTTTCGACCAGGGTGACGTTAGGTCGGTTGAACGTCTCGAGGTATTCGTCATGGAAGCAGGGACGTTTGCAGAACTGGCGGTACCAGGGCTTGAGAGCCTCGGCGACCTCGTGATCCCTGACCACCTGATCGACCCGCCCCCGGATGCGCTCCATGGTGGCGAAGTCGGCGAGTTCTGCCAGTTCCGCCAGCTTGTCCGGTGACAGGCCTTCGGCGCCCTCCTTGCGCGCGATGTGCACCAGTTCGCGGAACGCTTCCGTCCAGCCGTCCGAAACCAGATCTTCGGCCTGATAGCCGCCGGAGACGAGGATATTGAAGTTTTCCATCCGACGCTTCTGCCAGCCCGGTGCGAGGGTCTTCACCCACTCCGGATCGGTCGGTCGGTCGCCTCGCACATTCACCGCCGATGGTGTGCGCTGGAACACATAGAGCGCCTTGGCGGAGGCGCCCAGGTGGGGAACACACTGAACCGCCGTGGCGCCGGTGCCGATCACACCCACCCGCTTGTTGGATAAACGATCCAGGTTCCCCCGCACATCGCCGCCCGTGAAGGCGTAGTCCCACCGCGCCGTGTGGAACGCATGGCCCTTGAAGGTCTCAATGCCGGGGATGCCCGGCAATTTGGGACTGTTGAGCGGTCCGTTCGACATGACCACGAAGCGCGCCTTCATGGCGTCGCCGCGGTTGGTATGCACGACCCAGCGCTCGATGCTGTCGTCCCAGCGCAGTTCGGTGACCGATGTCTGGAAACAGACGTCGTCGTAGAGGTTGTACTGCCGAGCGATCCTGCGACTGTGCTCGAAGATCTCCGGGGCCCGGGCGTATCGTTCGATCGGCGTGTAGCCCGTCTCCTCCAGCAAAGGCAGATAGACGTAGGACTCGATATCGCAGGCGGCGCCGGGATAGCGGTTCCAGTACCAGGTCCCACCGAAGTCGGCGGCGCTTTCCAGCATGCGGATCTGTTTCACTCCGGCATTGCGCAGTCGCACGCCGGCCAGCAGACCGCCGAAACCGCCGCCGATCACCAGCACCTCGACCTCGTCGGTGAGCGGGGCGCGCTGGATCGGGGTCTCGACGTAGGGGTCCTCGGAAAACTGCGCGAAACGATCGGCGATGCGCACATACTGGCTGTTGCCGTCCTCGCGGACGCGCTTGTCCCGCTCTCGACGGTACTTCTCACGCAGCACGTCCGGATCGAATGCCCGGGTTTCAGTATCCGCTGTCGTGGTGTCGGTCATGGGCCTCGCCCCTTCTTCTGGTTTGCCTGCGGCTCAGGGCGCGGAAACGCTCCTCCCCCGGGGCCGCGCGCCGTCCTCAGTCGCCATGGTCGCTGCTCGCCAGGGACCGTTCCACTCCGGAATTGCCCGTATCGGACCGGCGCATCGCCTCCTAAAGTCGCCCAACGGGCTGTCGTACGAAAACAGCCGGCGTGGAGGACGCGAATGACGACGGATCTGACCCAGGCGACGGCGGCGCAGCTCGGCGACCTGTTCGCTTCGGGCGCGGCCTCGCCGGTGGAGGCCTTGACCGCGATTCTGGAGCGGTCCCGGACTGTGAACCCGGAGATAAACGCCCTCACCCGGATCGACGCGGACAACAGCCTCGCGGCGGCCAGGAGCTCGCAGGACCGCTGGCGCGCCGGACGCGCCCTCTCCCCCCTCGACGGGGTTCCGGTGTCGATAAAGGAACTGGTGCGCGTGGCCGGCTGGCCGTTGACGATGGGCAGCCGACTCACCGACACGGCCCCGGCGATCGAGGACGCCCCGGCCGTTTCCCGTCTTCGCGAGGCCGGCCTTGTCCTCTTCGCCCAGAGCGCCAGTCCCGAATACGGCTACAAAGGCGTCACGGACTCGCCGCTCAACGGTGTCACCCGCAATCCCTGGAACCCCGAGCGCACCCCGGGCGGCTCATCCGGCGGCGGCGCGGCGGCCGTGGCCGCGGGGCTGGGTCCGCTGGCCATCGGCACGGA
>CAIXWN010000232.1 GCA_903923135.1 uncultured Caulobacteraceae bacterium
CCGACCTGCCCCTGGCGGCGTCGCACGACCGGGCGGCCTGGCTGCCGGCGCGCGCCGACCGGCCGGCCTCGGCGGTCGATGACCTGGAGGGCGACATGGGCGCCCTGTTCCGCGGCCTCGTCCGGCGATGGCCGTCGCTGACGGCGATCACCTGGCCGGACGGCGAGATGAGCTTCGCGGCCCTGGCCGCCCGGGTGGACGCCCTCGTCGCCCGCCTGCGCGACCTGGGCGCCGTCCCCGGCGACGCCATCGCCCTGCGACAGATGAACGACGTCGGCAGCCCGGACCTCGTGCTGTTTCTGGTCGCCGAGGCGGCCGCCTTCTGCCTCGGCGGCGTCCTGCTGCCCCTGGGCCAGCAGGTGAGCACCGAGCTGGCCGGTGTCCAGGTCGCCGCCGTCCGCCCGCGCTTCCTGATCTCGACGGGCCCGGATGTCGATTGCGCCCCCGCCGGCGCCGGCCCCGGCGAGCCGCTCGACGGCTCCGGACGGGCGCGGCTGATGCGCCTGCCGGACGCCCCCGCCGGCGCCTATCCGGGCATCGGCCTGATGCTCACCAGCAGCGGCACGACCGGCGCGCCGAAGACCAGCCAGATCAGCCAGGCGATGCTGGTCGGCCTTCTGCGGGGCCTCACCTCGACGGACGTCATGGCCCCCGGGCCCTATCTGATGGGCGGCAATATCGGTTTCGACGTCCTGGTCGTCGACGTGTGGATGTCCTGGGTGTTCGGCCGCGCCGTGGTGCTGCAGCCCACCGAGCGCCGCACCGCCGCCGTGATCGCCGCGGCCACCCGCCTGGGCGCCCGGTCGCTCAGTATCTCGCCCACCGTGGCCGCCGCCGCCCTGGAGGACGATCCGGGCGTGTTCGCCGGCCTGCGCTTCCTGCACCTGATGGGCGAGGCCCTCCCCCCGAGCCTGGTCAACCAGGTGCTGCGCGCCTCGCCGCACCTGAAGGTGGTCAACGGGTACGGTCCCTCCGAGATCGGCGTGCTGAGCAACGTCTGGCCGGCCCGGCCCACCACCGGGGCCGGCGTTCCGGTCGGACCGGCCATCCCCGGCTACCGCGTCCTGGTCGCCGACGCCCGCGGACGGCCGCTGCCGGCGCACTGGCCGGGCGAGCTGCTCATCGCCGCGGCGGCGCCCGCGCCCGGCTATCTCGACCGCTCGCTCGCCGCCGCCGGCTTCACCGATCTGCCCGGCGAGGCGCCGGGGCCGTTCTTCCGCAGCGGCGACCACGGCTGGATCGACGCCCTTGGACAGGTGCGGCTGCTGGGCCGCCGTGACCGTCAGGTGAAGCTGGCCGGCGTCCGCATCGAGCTCGACGGCGTCGAATATCGCATCGCCGAGGTCGAGGGCGTCGCTCAGGTCGCCGTGGTGGTGACCGGCGCCGCGGAGTCCGGCCAGATCGTCGCGGTGGTCCAGCCGCGGCTGGGCGGAGCCGGCGAGGACGCGCTTCGCCAGCGCATCCTCGATCACTGCCGCGCCAGCCTGATGCGCGCGGCCGTGCCGTCCGAGGTCGTCTTCGTCTCGGCCATTCCCACCGGCGCGTCGGGCAAGAAGTCGCATTCGGCGATCCGGGCGATGCTGGCCCAGCGGCGGATGTCGGCGCCCGGCCAGGACGCCGGGCTGCTGGCCGGCGTCTCCTTCGAGACCCGGCGGGTCGCCATGCGCCTGTCGGCCATGTGGGCCGAACGCCTCCACGGCGCCGGCCGCGCGGCCGCCGTCGGTCCCGAGGCCAATGTGGCCACGCTCGGGGTGTCCTCCCTGGACATGATGCGCATGGCCGAGCGGGTGGAACGCGAATTCGGCGTCCAGGTGCCCGACGCCCAGTTCCTGCTCTATCCCACCATCCTGGCCCAGGCCGAGCTGGTCACCGCCCTGCTGCGCCAGGGCGGCGACGCCCGCGGCCACGGCGGCGGCGGACGACAGGCCGTGCGCACGCTGATCCGCCCGGCGACCCCCGGTCGTCGCGCGCGCGGGGCGATCGTCGGCATGCCCGACGTCGACGGGGCGATCGCCTGGCTGGGCGAGATCGCCGCCCACACCCTGGACGACTACGACGTCTGGGCCTTCAGTTTCGACTGCGGCGGCGTGTGGATGATCAACACCGACGACTGGTTCGACTCCGCGCGCTCCATAGCCGACCAGCTCCTGGCCGACGACCATTTCCCGGTCGCCGGCCTGATCGGCTTTTCCAGCGGCGGCTTCCTCGCCGCCCTGGTCGACCGCCTGATGGTGGCCGGCGGCCGGCCGGCGACGCCGGTGATCAATCTCGATGGCGAGCCGATGCTCAAGGACCGGCCCGAATGGCGCCGCCGCGTCGAACCGCTGGTCGGGGATCCGGCCGCGG
>CAIXWN010000233.1 GCA_903923135.1 uncultured Caulobacteraceae bacterium
ACCCCTACGGCGGCGAGGCCCTGCGCCAGGCCGACGCTGCGGGCCACGGCGCCCGGCAGGCCCACGCCGCTGGTCTCGATCACCATGATGTCCGGCGCGGGATCGCGGTCCCGAAGGGTCTCCAGCGTTCCCACCAGGTCGGCGCCGAAGTCGCAGCAGACGCAACCGCCGGCCAGGCTGAGCACGCCGCCCTCGGCGCCCTCGATCAGGTCGGCGTCGATGCTGATCTCGCCGAAGTCGTTGACCAGAACGGCGATCCGCCGGCCCTGGGCCTGACGCAGCAGGTGGTTGACCAGGGTGGTCTTGCCGGCCCCGAGATAGCCGCCGATGACCACCACGGGGATCGCCTCCCCGGCCGGGCGCGCGGGGCTCATGCGGCGAAGGGGCGGCCGCCCTGCACCACGCCCCACACCGGCACGTCCTTCAGCCTCGACGGATCGACCTGAAACGGGTCCTCGGCCAGCACGGCGAAGTCGGCCCGCTTGCCCACCTCGATGGAGCCGATCTCGCCGTCCAGCTTCAGGCTCCAGGCGGCGCCGAGGGTGACGGCGCGCAGGGCGTCCATCACGCCGATGCGCTGGCCCTCGCCCAGCACCCGGCCGGAGGCGGTGAGGCGGTTGACCGCGCACCAGGCGGTGAACAGGGGCGCCATGGGCGTCACCGGGGCGTCGGAATGGATGGCGAAGGGCACGCCGGTCTCCAGGGCGGTGCGGCAGGCGTTCATCCGCTCGGCCCGCTCGGGCCCGACGGTGACGGCGCGATGCAGGTCGCCCCAGTAGAAGTGGTGGTTGGCGAACAGGTTCACCCCGAAGCCCAGGGCCTTCATCCGCCGGAACTGCGCCGCATCGGCCAGCTGGCAGTGCTGCAGCATGAAGCGGTGATCGGGCCCCGGGTGATCGCGCAGGGCCGCCTCGAGGCAGTCGAGGGCCAGGTCGGTGGCCTCGTCGCCGTTGGTGTGGGTGTGGACCTGGACCCCGTGTTGCAGACCCAGGACGTAGATCGCCTGGAGGTCCTCCGGCGCCACATACCACAGCCCCTGCGGCGCGCCGTTGTAGTAGCCAGGCCAGCGCAGGCGGGCCGAGAAGCCCTGGATCGAGCCGTCCGCCACCACCTTGACCGCGCCCAGCCGCAGCCGGTTGGTGCTCCGGGCGCGCAGGGCGAGGGCCTGGTCGATGGCCTCGGCGGGTTTCAGGCCCATGGTCCTCAGCAGCCAGACCAGGCGCAGGGGGAAGTCGTCGCGGGCGGTCTCTTCGGCGAAGGCGTCCAGCGCCCGGCGCGAGAAGGTGGCGCCCAGATCCGTGGCGGTGGTGACCCCGGCGCCGACGGCCAGGCGCGAGAAGGCCTGCAGCCCCGCCGCGTCCGCGCCCTCGAGCTGCGAGCCCAGGCCGACGACCTTCATCAGCGGGATCATCGCCTCGGGGCCCTTGAGCTCGCCCGTGGGCAGGCCGTCGTCCCCCAGGGGCACGCCGGGATGATCGATGCCGGGGCGCAGGCGCCCGGCCTGCTCCAGGGCGACGCTGTTGGCCACGAGGATGTGGCCGCTGGCGTGCATCACCCCCACGGGGCGGTCGCGGCTGACCCGGTCGAGATGGTGGCGGGTGAGCCGGTCGGCCCCGAAATAGATCGGATCGAAGCCCCAGCCGGCCACCGGCCCGCCCTCGTCGGCGGTGTCGCGGGCGCGCCGGCTGAGCGCCCCGACCACGGCGTCGAAGTCGGGCGAGCCCCTGACCACCTCGCCCTGGGGGTCGCGGGCGTCGAACACGCCGCAGTAGACATAGCGCCAGACGCCTCCGGCCATCAGGTGGGTGTGGCCCTCGACGAAGCCCGGCAGCAGCACGTGATCGGCGAAGCGGTCATCAAGCGCGTACGACCCCCAGCCGGCGACCTCGTCCAGGGTTCCGACGCCGAGGATGCGGCCGTCCCGCACGGCGACGTGGGTGGCGGTCGGCCGCGAGGGGTTGAAGGTGTGGATCCGGCGGGCGGCGAAGACGGTGATGGCCGGCATGCGGCTAGTCCAGCCGTTGCGGGCGCATGTCGGCGGGATCGACGCCGGCGACGACCACCGGCGTCTTCATCGCATCGCGCCGGAAGGGCTCGCCCAGTTCCTGGTTGAGGATGACCTCGATGAAGGTGGTCACCCCCCTGCCCTGCGCGGCGACGGCCTCCTTCAGGGCCGCCGTGAGCTCCGCCTGGGTGCGCACCGCCACGCCCTCGACGCCGCAGCCGCGGGCCACGGCGGCGTAGCTCATGTTGGGGTTCAGTTCGGTGCCGACGAAGTTGTCGTGGTACCACAGGGTGGTGTTCCGCTTCTCCGCGCCCCACTGGTAGTTGCGGAAGATGACCATGGTGATCGCCGGCCAGTTGTCGCGGCCGATCGAGCTCATCTCGCTCATCGAGATGCCGAAGGCGCCGTCGCCGGCGAAGCCGACCACGGGAACGTCCGGACAGCCGATCTTGGCGCCGATGATGCTGGGGAAGCCGTAGCCGCAGGGGCCGAACAGGCCGGGGGCGAGATATTTCCGGCCCTCGTCGAAGCTGGGATAGGCGTTGCCGATGGCGCAGTTGTTGCCGATGTCGCTGGAGATGATCGCCTCGCGCGGCAGGGCGGCCTGGATCGCCCGCCAGGCCTGACGCGGCGACATGTGCTCGGGCTCGCGGTGGCGAGACCGAGCGTTCCAGTCAGTGCCGGGATCGTCGTCCTCGTGATCCATGCCCGACAGCGCCTGGGCCCAGGCGCTCTTTGTCTGATGGATCAGGGCCAGGCGCTCGGCCCGCCCCGCGTCCCCCGCCCCCGGCGCCAGCTGCGCCAGGATGGACCGCGCCACCTGTTTCGCGTCGCCGCAGATTCCTACCGTCACCGGCTTGGTCAGGCCGATGCGGTCGGGGTTGATGTCGACCTGGATGATCCTGGCGCCCGACGGCCAGTAGTCGATCCCGTAGCCCGGCAGGGTCGAAAACGGATTGAGCCGGGTGCCCAGCGCCAGAACCACGTCGGCGCGGGCGATCAGCTCCATCGCGGCCTTGGAGCCGTTGTAGCCGAGCGGACCGGCGGCCAGGGGGTGGGCGCCGGGGAAGGCGTCGTTGTGCTGGTAGCCGCAGCACACCGGGGCGCCGAGGCGCTCGGCCAGGGCCACGGCGTCGGGGATCGCCCCGCCGATCACCACGCCGGCGCCGGACAGGATCACAGGGAAGGCCGCCGCCGACAGCAGCCGCGCCGCCTCGGCGATCGCCGCCGCGCCGCCGGCCGGGCGCTCGAACTCCACAGGCTCGGGCAGGGTGATGTCGATGACCTGGGTCCAGAAGTCGCGCGGGATGTTGATCTGGGCCGGCGCCGACATGCGGCGGGCCTTGAGGATCACCCGGTTGAGCACCTCGGCCACGCGGGAGGGGTCGCGCACCTCCTCCTGCCAGCAGACCATGTCGCGGAACATGGCCATCTGCTCGACCTCCTGGAAGCCGCCCTGGCCGATGGTCCTGTTGGCCGCCTGGGGCGTGACCAGCAGCATCGGCGTGTGGTTCCAGTAGGCGGTCTTGACGGCGGTGACGAAGCCGGTGACGCCGGGGCCGTTCTGGGCGATGGCCATGGCCATCCTGCCCGTGGCGCGGGTGTAGCCGTCGCACATCAGCCCGCCGTTGGTCTCGTGGGCGACGTCCCAGAAGGTGATCCCCGCCTTGGGAAACAGGTCGGAGATCGGCATGAACGCCGAGCCGATGATGCCGAAGGCGTGCTCGATGCCGTGGCGCTGAAGCACCTTCACGAAGGCTTCCTCGGTGGTCATCTTCATGGGGCGGCGTCTCCTCGGCGGGGCGTGTTGTTGGACGCTGTTAGACCGGAAAGCGGAGCTTGTGGGGATCGGGGGCGGAGAGAAATTCTGGGCGGGCGTTTAGGGGGCGCCGGGCGCGACGTTGGCGCGGATTGGCGCAGCCTGGCGCGGATGGGCGCAGGGCGGGCGCGAACCCGGCGCGGATCGGCGCGCGACGGGCGCGAGCAGGCGCGTTCCGGCGCGTCCGCGCCGCGCCTACTCCACGTAAGGTGTTGATTTTTCATTGCCCATCTCGAAGGCGTAGGCCGACGGGCGCTCGGAATGGCGCTGGCGCGCCATCTCGCCGCGCAGGCGCTCGACCTCGAGCAGGGTGAGGCGCACCTCGCGCAGGGACGCCGGGGAGACATCGGCCTCGGCGGCCTTGGCCATGCGCAGCAGGAAGGCGATCACCGACGGGGTGGCGGCGTCGGCCAGATCGGCGCGTTCGGCGCGGAGCTCGGCGACCCGCGCGGCGATGTCCGGCCGCTGGGCCATGCGGGCGCCGTGGCGATGGCCGTGGATGAAGCCGGCGTCTTCATAGGCGTCGTCGAACGACGCGCCGTTGGCGCGGGATTGGGCGAAGGATTCGTGGCGGGGGTTGGGGAGTGGGGGCATGGGGGCGGTCCTGGGGGTGGAGACAGGTAGTATAAGCCAATTGTTTGCGTTATGCAATATATTGAATAGCCGCCACAGCGCGGTGCACAGCGAACTGGCCGCCGCGCACGCCGGCGTGGAACTACCCCTTTCTGGCAGGCGGGCCGCTAGTGACTCTAAGCGGAATCTCGCGAGGTCCGCTTTCAGGCGCCCGACGGGCCTCGGCCTCCGTCGAGCGGGCGTAGGAGATGAAGATGTCGGTCATCTGGCGTCGGGCCTGCCTTCGATGGTCGCGCCTCCATGGCAAGCGCGATGCCGTCGAGGAACAACTTACGGCCGCCCGAATCGATGAAGTACGATTGGGCGAAGGTCTCGATCGGTTGCGAGGCTAGCGTCTCATAACGGTCCAATGCCTCGGCGGCGGGCCCGATCTGCCCCAGATGGCCGTGACTTGAGGCCAGACAGGCGTAGCCGGTCGGGTGATCGACCTGCTGCACACAGGCCGTGGCCAATTCGATGGCCTCTTCGAACTCCCGCCGCTGCAACCTCGCCATCGCCATGAAGCCGATCAGCGTTGGATGATCGGGACCGAGCGGATCGAGCCGGCGCGACCTCTCGAAATGATCGATAGCCACATCGACATCGCCTAGAAAGGTGCGGATCGAGCCGCTGATGAACCAAGCATAGGCCGACCCCGGGTTCACCTCGATGGCTCTGGCCGCGAGCACGAGACCGGCGCGGCTGTCCCGGCCGAGGGTCGCGGTCACACCCGCCATCATTGAAATGACATTGGCGTCGTCGCCCGAGCACTTAAGCGCGCGATGCAGCAGATCCAGGCCCTGCCGCCTGTTGGCGTTCGGATCCTGCGTCCAGCCGAACAGATCGATCAGGTACCGGCAGCGCGCGCCGGCCGCCAGCGCGGGCGCGAAGTTCGGCTCCATGGCGATCGCCTGGTCCAAGAGATCGACCGCCTCAAGGACTCCCGCGCGTTCATAGGATCGCCCTGGGCCGAGGCTGCGAAGCCAAAGATCGTAGGCGCCCAGATTGCCCGTAGGGCCCGCCGCCGCCCGCCGGACCTCCGCCTGCACGACGGTCGGCTCAATGACGCCGGCCACACTCAGAGCCACCTGGTCCTGAAGGTCGAAAACGTCGTCGAGCGCGCCGTCGAACCGCTGCGCCCATATCTGGCTGCCATCCGCCGCGTCGATCAGTTGAACGGCGATCCTCACGCGGCCGCCCGACTTGCGCACGCTGCCTTCCAGCACATAGCGCACCCCAAGACTTCGACCCACTTGTTGGGGGGCTAGGCCTCCGCCTTTGAAGGTCAGGGTCGAGCTGCTGGCGATCACGAAGAGTGACCTCACCCGCGACAAAGCCGTGACGATTTCCACCACCATGCCGTCGGCGAAATAGTCCTGCTCCGCATCGCCGGAAAGGTTGGCGAAGGGCATGACAGCGATGGAGGGCTTCGACGGCAGCGGCAATGCGGCCCCAGCCAGAGGCGAGACTGCCACCGCTAGGCCGCCCGCCAGATCGCCGATGCTGTCCGCCACCTTGCGCCAACCCGCCGCGGTGGTGTCTCCGATCCACCCTCGCATGTCCGCGCACTGGATCTGATTGAAGGGCAGCGGCGGGGTCGCACCGTCAATGGAAAGCTGGACCAGAGTCCCGGCCCCCCTGGCGAGATCCGCCTCCGCCCTTACCCACTGGCTCTTCACCGCCTCGGTCGACCAGACCACGACCACGGCCTTCGCCGCCTTGAGCCGCTCCTCGATCACCTCGGCATAGGCCCGGTGCGCCGGCAGCTCGTCGTCGCGCCAGACGCCATAGCCGAGCCCCCGCAGCGTCTCGGCAATCTGCTTCGCCTGGGCCTCCGTTGAGCGGGCGTAGGAAATGAAGATGTCGGTCATGGGCCGTGAGACCGTAGCGACGACGACGCCGGGCGCGCAAGGCTTGCGGGTGCGGTGGGGTTCATGGGTATATCCGTTGAGTCTGGATTCCACCCATCTCTTCCGCTGGGAATGTCCGCTAGGTGGGGCCCGAGTTCTGGGCGTCACCAAGCGGTTGACGGTGTCCCCCGGTCCCCCCCGTCAGAGTTCGATTTGTGACGTCCACTTTCCGACCCGAACCCAAGGCGGGCCTCCGAGCTCAGCTTGGTTCGCTATCCAAAATGGTCGTGAACTTCCAAGCGATTCATGCCGGCTTCCGCTGCGGCGCTAATGGCTTGGCGCTTCTTCAAGTCCGGTATCACGATGCATCCCTGGGAAGCTCCTCCTGGGATGCTGTTGCTGTCGCCGTGAATAAAGAAGCCGCTGCGACCAAGCATATCGTGGGTCAGGTCTGGGGTCAGCGAAAGGGCGTTTTTCAACGTCAGGCTTACGTCGTTTCGCGCGATTACCGCCGCCGCAATCGCGAAGTCCGCATTCGCTACGCGATCAAGCGCAGCGTACAGTTCGCGCAGGGTTGCGAAGGCGTAACGGGCTTTGCCGGGGCCTCGCACATCCGCTGAAGGCGGTTCGAGCTCAGCGACTACGCCGTACCCCTCCGGCGAGGGCCGCCTTGCGTCCAAGGGGCCGGATTGGTGAAGCTGTGCTCTTAAGTCCGTCCTTAAGAGTGCTCGTAGCTGCACAGCATGTCCCAGATGAGCGTGGTGATGGGTCCCGAGCGCCGTCGGCGCTGGCGGCCTGAGGAGAAGTTGGCGGTCTTGGCCGAGGCGTTCGCGCCCGGGGCCATCGTGTCGGACGTGTCGCGTCCCCGGCGGGCTCTACCCAAGACTCCATGGGTCGACGACCGGGACGCCGAGGTTCCTAAAGTCAGAAACGTTGCGGGTGACGACAGTCTTGCGATGCACGACCGCCGTGGCGGCGATGAGGGCGTCCGCCATGTCCTGCGGACGGATAGCCGCGATCCTGCCCCACTGCAGGGCGACCTCGTCGCTGATCGGCAGGATCCGCCGGGCGTGGTCCACGCGAAGTTGCTCGAGCCAGCGATTCAACGAGACGGCCGCGGCGGCGTCTGTGCGGGTCTTCTGGCTGATACCTTTCATGATCTCGCCAAGCGTCACGACGCTGAGGAACACCTGATCCGGATCGACCGATCGCAGCCAGTCCCGCGCCTCGGCCCGCCCACGCCGCGCTTCCGACAGGACATTGGTGTCGACCAGATACATCAGAAATCGATGTCGCGGTCCGGCCCATGCGGCCGGTCGTTGATGGCCTCGACGAGGTCATCGGGCCACGGCTCGCCCCCGAGAATATGGTCCACGATCGACGGACGCTTGGAGGTGAGCTGGCGATAGTCCTTCTCGGAAACGACCACAGCCGCCAGTTCGCCCCTGACGCTGACGTGCTGCGGCCCGTCATCGACAGCCCGTCGGACAACCTCGCTCAATCGCGCCTTGGCTTCTTGCAATTGCCACACCGGTTCGTGGGTCGCCTCAATGGCGTTCGCGCTCATGAGTAGCCTCTCCAACTAGTCAGACTAGTATCCGACCGCCGCAGCCGTGCGTCAAGACTGACGCCCCCCCCTCACTCGTGCCGCAACGCCTCGATCGGATCGAGCGCCGCCGCCCGGCGGGCCGGGAAGTAGCCGAAGATCACGCCGATGACGGCGGAGATGGCGAAGGCGATCAGGTTGATCTGGGGCTCCCAGACGAACGGCATCTTCAGCGGAATGGACAGGCCCAGGCAGGCGACGAAGGCCAGCGCCAGGCCGACGAGGCCGCCGAGCGAGGAGAGCACCACCGCCTCGACCAGGAACTGCATCAGCACCTCGTCGGCCGTGGCGCCGATCGCCAGGCGGATGCCGATCTCGCGGGTCCGCTCGGTGACCGAGACCAGCATGATATTCATGATGCCGATGCCGCCCACCAGCAGCGAAATGGCGGCGACGGCGGTGACGACCGCGGTGAGCTGCGCCGTCGCATTGCCCAGGGCGTCCGAGATCTGCTTGGTGTCGAGGATGGTGAAATCGTCGGCCTTGCCGCCGGTGATGTTGCGCCGCTCGCGCAGCAGGGCGCTGATCGAGTCCCGGATCGGCGCATTGTCGTAGCGCGGATCGACGGCGATGGAGACGAACTGGACATTGCGGTTGCCGGTGAAGCGGCGTTGCACGGTGCGGAACGGCATGATCACCGTATTGTCCTGGTCGCCGCCGATGCCGCTCTGGCCGCGCTTGGCGAGCAGGCCGATCACCTCGCAGCTGACGCGGCCGACCCGGAGCGTCGTGCCGATGGTCTCGTCGTCGGCGTAGAGGTTGGTCTTGACGGTGTCGCCGATGATGCAGACCGACTTGCCCGCCTGCTCCTCGGCGGCCGAGAACACCCGGCCGGACGCCAGCGCCCACTGCTGGCCGATCAGATATTCGCCGGTGGTGCCGTTGACCGTGACCGTCCAGTTGGCGGCGTTGCGGATCGCCGTGGCCTGGGCCTGGACCTGGGGCGCCACGGATGTCACCCCGCCGATCTGCCCGCGGATGGCGTCCACGTCGTCGATCTTGAAGGGCTGCGCCGCCTGCGCCCCGCCGCCGCGGCCCATGCCCTGGCCCGGCAGGATGGTGAGCAGATTGGAGCCGAGGCCGGAAATCTGCGACTGGACCGACCGGGTGGTGGCGTGGCCGAGCGTGACCATGGTCACCACCGCCGACACGCCGATGACGACCCCGAGCACGGTCAGGAACGACCGCATCATGTGGCGGCGGATCTCGCGCAGCGACAGCAGGATGGTGGTCAGCAGCATCAGGCGCCGTCCGCGCCCGGGCGGCGCAGCGTCTCGACGCCGCCGACGCGGCCGTCCTTGAAATGGACGATGGTGTTGGCGAAGGCGGCCATCTCCGCCTCGTGGGTGACCATCAGCACGGTTATGCCGCTGGCGCGGTTCAGGTCGGTGAGAAGCTGCATGATCTCGATCGACCGCTCGCTGTCGAGGTTGCCGGTCGGCTCGTCGGCGAGGAGCACGTCGGGATGGGTGACGATCGCCCGGGCGATGGCGACCCGCTGCAGCTGTCCGCCCGACAGCTCGGCCGGCGTGTGATCGCGCCAGTCGGCCAGGCCCACCTTGTCCAGCGCCGCCATGGCCAGGTCGTGACGCCGCTTGCGCGGCTCGCCGCGGTAGACCAGGGGCAATTCGACGTTCTCGAGCGCGGTGGTGCGCGCCAGCAGATTGAAGCCCTGGAACACGAAGCCCAGGTAGCGGCGGCGCAACAGCGACCGCTGGACCCGGTCGAGCCCCTCGACGTTGACGCCCTTGAACAGGAAGGCGCCGGTGGTGGGAACGTCGAGGCAGCCGAGGATGTTCATGCACGTCGACTTGCCAGACCCCGACGGCCCCATCACGGCCAGGAAGTCGCCGGCGGCGACCTCCAGATCGATGCCCTTCAACGCCTGGAACGCGGCCGCCCCGACGCCATAGCGCTTGGTGACGCCCCGCAGCGCGATCAGGGGTTGATTGAGGGGGTCGGGCGTCACGTCTGGCGTCACTTCGGGGGCGCGGCCGTCAGCTGCCCGGTGATCACCTTCAGCCCCGGGCGAACGCCGCCGCCGGTGACCTCGGTGAGCGAGCCGTTGGTGTCGCCGACCGTCACGGTCAGGGGGGAGGCCTTGCCGGCGGCGTCCAGCACCCAGATCTGGCGGCGCGCGCCGCGGCCGATGTCGGCCGTCTGGGCGCCGGTGTTACCGCGCGGCGGCCCGAACTGGACCTTGACCGAGTCCGACGCCCCCGCCGCGGCCTTGGGACTGTAGCGCAGGGCGGCGTTGGGGATCAGCAGGACGTCGGCCTTGTGCGCGACGGTGATCAGGGCCGTCGCCGTCATGCCGGGCTTGAGCAGATGGTCGGGGTTGTTCACCGCCAGCACCGCGGTATAGGCGACCACGGTGCTCGTGCCGGCCACCGTCGCGCCGGCGCTGTTGACCTGGGGCGTGGCGTTGGCGCCGAGGTCGACCCGCGTGACATTGGCCGGAAACACGCGGCCGGGATAGGCGTCGACCGTGAAGGTCGCGGGGGCGCCTTCCTTCAGTTCCCCCACGTCGGCCTCGTCGACCTTCACCTCCAGCTTCATGCGCGCCAGATCCTCGGCGATGGTGAACAGCGTCGCCACGTTGAAACTGGCCGCCACGGTCTGGCCGGGCTCCACCTGCCGCGACAGCACCACGCCGTCGACCGGCGCATAGATGGTCCCCTTGGCCAGGTTGGTGCGGTTGGACGACAGACTCGCCTGCTGCTGGGCGACCTGGGCTTCGGCGGCGGCGACATTGGCCACCGCCCGCGCGTAGTCGGCGCGCGCGCTGTCGAGCTCGACCCGCGAGGGCACCTTGCCGGCCGACAGGGCGAAGACCTCCTCGTCGCGGGCGAGCTGCGCCTTGGTCTGGGCGACGGTGGCCTTGGCCTGCTCCACCGACGCCCGCGCGGCGGCGAGGGCGGCCTCGCTCTGGGCCAGGGCGTCCCTCAGGCGCGACAGGTCCAGATTGGCCAGGGGCTGGCCCTTGGTGACCCGGTCGTTGTTCTGCACCTGCACCGTCTCGATCAGGCCGGACACTTCCGAACCGACGTTGACCTGCTTGGTCGGCGCCAGGTTGCCGGTCGCCGAGATGGTCACGGTCAGGTCGCCGCGGCTGACCGGCGCGGTGACATAGGGCGGCGCCTTGGGCGGGCTGAAGCAGCGCGCCAGCAGCAGCAGGATGACAAGCCCGCCGACCCCGATGGCGCCCCACTTCAACAGGCGTCGCCGCCGATTGGGTTTGGCTCCCAGGAAGGCGTCGAGATCCGGGGCGGTCATGGAGTCGGTTTCATGGGGGTCGGTTTCATGGGGATCGGTTCCACGGTTGCGGGCGAGGCGGCCTGCCAGCCGCCGCCAAGCGCGAGGTACAGGCGCACCTGGGCGAGCGCCTGGTCCGCCTGGGCCGAGGCCAGCGAATCCCGGGACGACAGCAGGGATTGTTCGCTCTGGAGCAGGGTCAGGAAGTCGGTCCGGCCGACGCGGTAGAGCGCGCGGGCCAGGGTCGCGGCATTGCCGGACGCGTCGAAGGCGACGGCGAGGGATCCCTGTCTCGCCTTGGCGCTGTTCGACGCCTGGATCGCGTTCTCGACGTCTTCCAGGCCCGTCAGCACGGTCTGTTTGTATGTGGCGAAGGCGCTGTCGGCGGCCGCGCGCGCCGAGCGGACCTGCGAGCGCAGCCGGCCCGCCGCGAAGATCGTCTTGCTCATGTCGGCGAAGACCTGGCCGGTGACCGTCGCCGGGCCGCCAAGACTCGCCGCCGTGGCGGTCAGGCTGCCCGGCAGGGTCAGGGCCGGATAGAGCTGAGCCTCGGCCACGCCGATCCGGGCGGTGGCGGCGGCGAGGTTGCGCTCGGCGGCGCGCACGTCCGGGCGCTGGCGCAGGGTGTCGGCGGGAATGCCTACCGCCACGCCGTCGGGCCCGCGCGGGATCGGCCCGCCCTTGTCCAGCGACAGGCGCAGGGCGCCGGGGGCCTGGCCGGTCAGCACCCCCAGGCGATGGACCGCGCCGGCGTAGCTGGTCTCGAGCAGGGGGATCGACGCCTCGGTCTGGGCGCGCTGGGCCCGGGCCTGTTCGGCGTCGGTGGCGGGCGCCAGGCCGGCCCGCACGCGCCATTGGGCGATCTGCAGGTTGTCGTCCTGGGTCCTCAGGGTGTCACGGGCGATGGCGAGGCGCGCCTGGGCGAGGCGGGCGTCGATGTAGTTGGTCGCCACCTCGCCGGCGACCGAGGTCCTGACCGCGGCCAGGTCGAACAGGGCCGCATCGCGACTGGCCCGCGCCGCCTCGACCGAGCGTCGCAGCCCGCCGAACAGATCCACCTGCCAGCTCGCGTCCAGGCCGACCGACAGTTGCGTCGCCCCCGATGCGCCACCGGAACCGACCGTCACGCCGCCGATGGAGGCGGTGGTCCTGGGCGACCAGACCGCGGTCCGCCCGGCGCCGGCCGAGCCGTTCACCGTCGGCAGCAGCGACGCGCGGGTCTGGATCAGCTGCTCGCGCGCCTGAACCAGCCGCGCCCGCGAGACGGCGATGTCGAGATTCGCGACCGTCGCCGTCTCGATCAGTCCGGAGAGTTCCGGGTCATCGAACCGACGCCACCAGATCGCAAGGTCGATCGGCGCCGCGTCCGCCCCCGCCACGCCATAGGCCTGGGGCACGCCGAGGGCCGAGGCGGTAGGCGCTTCGTAACGGGGCCCGAGCGCGCAACCGCCGAGCGCGCAAGCCGACAGGACCATCGCCAAACGCCGATTGGACCGGTTCCTCATCTGTTGTCCGCGACCCCCGACGGCGAATCGTTGGCGTGCCAGCGCCGAACGCCCCCCGTCATCACAGGTTGTTGAAAGCGCGCCCAAAGGAAAGGGAAAAGACGCCGATCGCCCACGGGCGGCGGGCCGTCGATGTTGAAGCCGGGGCGTGGGCCTGGTGTTGACCTGACCCCAAGTCGCGAAGACCTTCGGGGCCGCCTCGGTCGCCGAGGCCGGGCCGGCGGAGGGGCGAGTGGACGACGAGCTAGAACGGGAACGCCTCAGGGCGGAGATCGCCAAGCTTCGCGCGGAAGCGGCGAGCCTCGGCAAGCCGCCGGACTTCCTGTCCCGGTACGGCGCCCTGGCGGTCGGGATCATTGGCGCGCTGGGCGGCCTGGCGGCGCTGCTCAACGTCTGGGTGCAGATCGCCAACCTGAAATACACCCAGTCGGGCGAACTGCTCAGCGCCCGCGAAGAGACGATCCGCGTCCTGAAGCTGAAGGAGGACGCCACCGCGGCAGTCGCGGACCTGGCCAAACAGCGGGACAGCTACCTCCAGCAGTTGGGGACCCTTCAGACGAAGTATACGGAATCGGCCACGGCGCGCGCCGCCCTTCAGGATCAGGTCAGGACCGCCGTCAGGCCGCCCGCTCAGGCAACCGTGGCGCCCGCCGGCGGGCCGGCCCCCGCGGCGCCGAAGACCGTGCAGATCTTCGTCCGGAACGACCGGCAACTGGCGCAGGTGAAGTCCGGTTGCGCGGCGAAACTCACGGCGGCGGGGTATGCGATTTCCGGGGTGCAGTCGGTGACCAGCGGCCCGGTCAACGACGAGGTGAAGTATTTCTGGCAGGCCGACGCGAAACAGGCGGAGGCGCTGCGGACGCTGATGAATTCCTGCGGGCTGCAGGTCCCGGAGGAAAACGTGGTGTGGATCACCGGCGATCCCGACAGCGCCAACTCGCCGCGCAACTTCTTCGAGATATGGGGCGGCCGGGGCGGGGCGTGACGGGAGGAAGCGCATAGCGCGCATTATGTTCGATGTGAAAACCGTTGACCGCACCGGTTCCAGTAACCAGTTCCCCGAAGGGGTGCTTTTCACCTGATTTGGTTTCCCGGGCAATGAAGCGATCGACCCGCGAAAATAAATAACGCGTGAATCGGGTCGGAATATCGGTGATCGAGGTGTTGCGGAACTGGCGGTATTCGAACGGTTGGGTGACTTCGGCGCCTCGACGCTTGGCTAATAGCTCGCTTAGCTTGGCTTCGGGAACGGTCGAACGCTGGGCGAGATCGAGGCCGAGCTCTACGGAGAGTTCGGGGAGCCGATCTGAGGAAGAGAGCGCCGGCGAGGACGTCGACGCTACGGCATGGTTCGCGACGTCAAGCCCCCTCACCCAGCCGCCGCCGGCAAGATATTCTGGTTCGACCGGAACAGGTTCGCCGGATCGTATCGCGCCTTGATCCTGGCCAACCGGGGATAGTTCACGCCGTAGATCTCGCGGATCCGCTCCGGCGGGCTGGGCGGGATGTAGTTCACATAGGCGCGGCGCGCCCAGGGGCGCAGGGCGGCGCCGGTCTCGGCCACCCAGCGCTCCGACCGCGCGCGGTCCTCGGGCCGACGCCATTCCGAGGTCACCAACAGACTCAGCCCCGTGCCGCGCAGCGGATAGGCCGTGTCGGTCATGGCGATGCGCGCCGCCACGCCGTTGGAGAGGCCCATCTCGATGGCGCCGAAGCCCCGCCCCGCCACGGCCGCGCGGGCCACGACATCGGCCACCCCGTCGCTGACGCCGTCCAAAAACGCGCCGTCGGTCGCCACCGAGGTCGTCGCCCACGCCTCCCCCACCGGGTCGGGCGTGAAGGCGGCCAACCTGGGCTCGGTCCGCTTGAAGGCGGAGGTCCAGGTTCGGAGATAGTCGGCGGCGGCCGCATCGCCGATGAAGCCGCAGGTCGCCACCGCGCCGGCCTCCGGGTCGATGGCGAACCCCGCCCGGACCGCGTCCGGCGCGTCGCGCGCGAGGTCGCCGAAGGTCCGCATCGCCCCGGCGATGTCGCTCCAGCCGAGCTCGTACTCGGCGGTGTGGGCCGTCCAGGCCGGGTGCAGCCGGAAATCCAGGCGGGTGACCACGCCGAAGTTGCCGCCGCCGCCGCGGATCGCCCAATACAGGTCCGTGTTCTGGTCCGGGCCGAGCTCGATCACGTCGCCGTCGGCGGTCACCAGCTGGGCGCCGAGAATGTTGTCGCACGCCGTGCCGAACAGACCCCGGCCCGCCGTGTCGCCGCCGGCGAGCGCCAGGCCGGCGACGCCGACGTCGCCGCAGGCTCCCATCGGCGTGATCAGCCCCCCGGCCAGGGTCGCGGCGAGCAGATCGTGAATCCGGGCGCCGCCGCCCACCGAGGCGACGCGGCGCGCGGTGTCGACCTTGACGCCGTTGAACGCCCCGAGATCGATCTGCAGCGCGCCGTCGGCGACGCCGAAGCCGTCATAGCTGTGCCCGCCGCCGCGGATGGCGATGGGCAGGTCATGCCGCCGCGCGAACGCCACGCACCGCCGCACGTCGTCCAGGTCTGCGCAGCGCGCCATCGCCAGCGGCCGGCGGTCATAGGCCAGGTTCCAGACCTTGCGCGCGTCGTCGTATCCGCTCG
>CAIXWN010000234.1 GCA_903923135.1 uncultured Caulobacteraceae bacterium
ATTGGAAAACGCGGGTCATGTCGAAATTTCCTTCACAGACTCAAGACGGTGCGCAGGGCGATGGGTTGCTGACGCCGCCATCAGAAGAACTTCACGATCTGGATCCAGAAGCAGCCGGGACGGTCGGGCGCGGAGGTCGCCGCGCCTGTGCGGACCTTGAAGGCGTAGGACACCTTGATCTGGAAGTTGTTGCTGTCGGCCCAGGTCAGGCCGACGCCGGCGCCGGTGCGTGTCATCCGGTTCAAGCCTGCGGACCAGGCATGGGTGGCCAGCCTGACCTGGCCGGTGTCGACGAAGCCGACCAGTTGCATGCGTCCGGGCATGTCGGCGGACAGCCTGGGCAGCAGCAGGCGCGCCTCGGCGGTGGCCACATAGCCCTCGTCGCCGTAGCCCTCGCCCTCCGGATAGGCGCGCACGGCGTAGGCTCCGCCCAGTTCCATCTTTTCCGAGATGTCGAGGTTCTTGGTGGCGAACTGTCCCCTGACCGCCCAGTAGACGGAAAGCGGGCCGGATACGGCCTGCAACCTGTCGACGTAGAACGTCAGCTTGCCGTACTCGCCCTCGGTGCGCGCGCCCGCCGCGTCGGCCGCCCGGGTCAGCGGGGTCTGAATATCGAGGCTGCCGTAGGCGCCGTAGAAGAAGAACGACGACTGACCGCCGCCCATGAAGCCGTCGCGGTGGGACCCGTTGAAGCCAAAGATGACAACCCGGGCGTCCTTGTTGCTGTTGGTCGCCGTCGAGCCGACATGGTCGTGGAACATGCGGTCGTCGAAGTTGACCAGGGCGAAGAGGTTGTCATTGCGGGAGCGGACCAGCGGATAGCTGGCGTAGGCGCTGGCGATGTCCTCGACGCCGGAGGCGTGAAGACTGGCGAATTCCTTGCCCAGGCGATAGCCGAAGTGGGCGTAGGCCACGCCCGCCGTCCCGTCGCCGACCTGGAGCTGATAGGAACCCCGCACATAGATCAGGCCGGCGTCCGAGGTCAGCACCCGCACGCTGGCGACATCGCCAAGGCTCAGGGGATCGTTGAGGTTCAGCGTCGCCCCCGCCCGATAGGCGCCGGTGTAGCGGTTGCCGGCGTTGTCGCCTTCGAGGCTGCCGCTCACGCGATGGCCGGGCGACAGGTCGATGTTGAGGTCCGACGCGCCCGGGGCGTCGCCTGGGGCCAGGGTCGAGTGGACCTTGACGCCGGGAAGGTCCGACAACAGCAGCAGCCGGCGTTCGAGCGGACCGCTGGCGATCACATCACCCCGATCGAGTCCCGAGAGTACGCCCATGGCGACGCGGTTCGACAGATTGGTGGTGTTGTGCAGATTGACCCTTGCGTAGCGCCCCTCGACGACGACGATCGTCACGCTGCCGTCCTTGATGTCCTGGGCGGGCAGATAGGCCTGGGCGACGAAAAAGCCGTGACGATTGTAGTAGCCGGCGATCCTCGCGGCCATGTCGCGCAACTGGGCCACGTCGAGGTCGCTGTCAGGCCGGAAATTCGTCGCGGCGATGAGTTCGGTTTCGGTGAATTTCGTCTGTCCCGTGACGTGCAGGGACGCCACGTGGACGGCCGGACCGGCTGGACCTGGCTGGGCCGGCGCCTGACGTCGTTCGATGCGGATGTCGGGGATCGAGACGCCGGCCGACGGCGCCGGGGGAATCTGCTGCATCTGACCGCCGGCGGCAGGCGCCGACTGGGCCATCGCCGCCTGGCCTATGGCGAGACAGGTGATTGCCAGGAGTCCGGACTTCAACATTTTCGGCCACCGTGCCCGTGTGAAACTCGATATTCAAACGATGTCCTGGGCCTTCGGTTCCTGAAATCGAGTTCATATAGGTGAGAACTATTCGCAAAAAGGTGGAGCGAATATTGAATTCATTGTCTCGTCAACGTTGGATTTCGCTGAATTCAAATATGTACATCTTTGGGATATTGCCCCGGCGTAACTGGGCGGTCGTTCGCCTGACACGTCCATGGTCGTCGGAGGCGTTTGAGCGCGTGACCGGGCATACTGCGGTTGATCCGGTCGACAGCGACTGCCTGACCGGGACTTGGATTTCCCGGCGTTTCAGTCGAACCTGACGGCCTGAGACCCGGCGGGCGAGGAGGCCTCGATGACCCTGAAGAGCAAGCACGTCGTCGTCGTCGGCGGCAGTTCCGGCATCGGCTTCGCCGTCGCCTCCGGCGCGGTGGCGGAGGGCGCGCGCGTGACCATCGCCTCCAGCCAGGCGGCCAAGGTCGCGGCGGCGGTGGAGAGGCTCGGCGGCGGCGCCTCGGGGCTCGCCGTCGACGTCACCGATGCGGCGGACGTGGAGCGGGCGTTCGCGGCGATCGGCGGTTTCGACCATCTGGTGTTCAACGCCGGCGACTGGGGCGGCGCTCGGCGGGGGGCGATCGGCACAATCGACCTCGACGCGGCCAGGGGCCTGTTCGGCGTCCGGTTCTGGGGGGCGATGGCGGTGGTCAAGGCGGCGCATGGGCGCATCGCCCCCGACGGGTCGATCACCCTGACCAACGGCATGATCGCCCATCGCCCCAGACCCGGCGCGGCGGTCAGTTCGGCGATGGCCGGGGCGGTGGAGCATCTGGCGCGCGGCCTGGCGGTGGACCTGGCGCCGGTGCGGGTGAACTGCGTCTGTCCGGGCTACATCCTCACCGAGGTCTGGGATTCGATCCCCGCCGACGCCCGTGAGGCCCAGCTCGCCGCGTTCACCAAGGGCCAGCCCCTGGCCCGCGTCAGTCAAGCCGCCGAGGCGGCTCAGGCCTATCTGTTTCTGATGGGCTGCGGATACGCCACCGGCCAGGTGCTCAAGGTGGACGGCGGCATGTCGATCGTCTGAGCCCGCGCGGTGGTCAGCGACCGGGTCCGCTCGTCGCCGCGGCCGTGGTCGTCGCTCCGGCGCCGGACAGTTCCCGTGTCAGGGTGGCGCTGACCTGGGTGAATCCCTTGGTCACCGCATCCTCGAAGGACGCCTCGTCGCTGCGCACCTCATAGGCGACGTGGTTCGAATAGTTCATCGACCCGAGGATCGATCCTCCCGGCACGAAGGCGCCGAAGGCGCGGGAGGCGGCGATGGCCGTGTTCAGCCCCGTCTCCGCGGCCTTGCCGGCGCCGCTGGTGACATTGACCAGATCTCCGAGGCGGGCGGTGACCACGGGCTGGCCGAGAGCCACCCGTCCCATGGGACCCTTTTCGGGCACGACGAGGATGCGGTTGTAGAGCGGCACAAAGGACATGGCCGCATCGGTCTTCGCCGAGGCGCCGCTGCGCCAGAAGCTCTTGTCTATATGGGCCTGGCCGCCGAGCATGGTGATGCGGACGTCGATGACCGGCGCCCCCAGAGCCCGGGCCACGGCCCGCTGGCGTTCGAAGCCCTGCTCGGCGAAGCCGGCGCCCAGGGCGGTCGACCAGCTGATGTAGGGGTCGCGTTCGGGCTTGTGACCGAACATCGAGATCTGCATCTTCGGGAAGACCAGGGTCTCGTCGACCATGTAGATCGGCAGGCCGTGGGCGGTCAGGTAGCGCCCCGTGCCGGCGGGCGTGTGTTCGTCCCGTGCGGGGGGTGAGTCCAGTGTGGCGTAGTCAGGCTGAGAGGCCAGATCGGCGCGCGGCAGGACGGTGATCCCCTGGGCGGCGAGGTCGGCGACGAAGCGGTCGTACATGGTGTCGACGAGGGCCTGGTAGCGGGCGCTGTCCACCCCCTTCAGGGTGACCAGGATGTTGGACGGCAGGCCGGCGATGAGCTCGATCCCGGCGATGCGGGTGTCGGCCTGCAGCCGGTCCACCACGTCGACGGTGAACGAGCCGATCGCCACGCGGTTCAATCCCTGCAGGGTGGGCGCATTTTCCACAGTCACCGGCGGCGCCTCGGCGGCGGCGGCCAGAGCCGGCGACGCGGCGAGGGTCATCGGCGCCAGGGCGGCGACGGTCAGGAAGGCCAGGGCAAGGCGATTTCGCATGAAAAAAGGTCCCGTCGGCGCCACCGATGCGCCGCGACCACCCCCATCGGCGGCGCGGTCGCATGATGTCGACGCCAGACTATTTCGGGGGGTGGTGGCGCGACATCCCCGGTTCAGGGTAGGCCGGACCACCCTGAGCCGCCGACGTCGGCGACAGGCAGGGCGGGGGCCGGTTTGACCGGGCGCAAGGCGGCGGGCCGCCACATCGGGCTTGGTCTCCTCCACGCTCCCCCCGCGAGGATCACGATCCGTGGACGTCTCCCAGGCGCTTGACACCCGACTGACCTGCCGCGCGTTCCTCGACACGCCGGTTCCGGAGGCGACGGTGAGGGCCATCCTGACCGCGGCGGCGCGGGCGCCGTCCGGGGGCAATCTGCAACCCTGGCGGGTCTGGGCCCTGGCGGGTGAACCCCTGGCGGCGCTGTGCCGGTCGGTAACCGAAAAGCTCCGTGGCGGACAGTTCGGCGAGGCGCCGACGGAGTACCTGATCTATCCGCCGTCGATGAAAGACCCCTTCGCCGACCGCAAGCGGCGCGCCGGGGAGATGATGTACGACGCCATCGGCGTGGGCCGGGACGACGGGGCGGCGCAGATGGTCCAGCTGGTCCGCAACTTCGAATTCTTCGGCGCGCCGGTCGGCCTGTTCCTCGCCATCGACCGGTCGCTGCAACAGGGCCAGTGGGCGGACGTTGGCATGTACCTCCAGTCGGTGATGCTGCTGGCCCGCGAGCACGAACTGCACACCGCGCCGCTGGAGTCGTGGGCGATGTGGCATCGGACGGTGCGGACGCACCTGGCCATTCCGGATGAACTGATGCTGTTCTGCGGGGTCGGGCTGGGCCATATCGACGTCGCCCATCCCATCAACCGGACACGCACCGAACGCGCGCCGCTGGAGGATTTCGCGGTCCTGCGGGGATTCTAGCGGACGGCGCGCCGTCCGCGGCGGAGGTTGCCGCCGGGCGCGGCGCACTCCAGACTGCTCGGACCGGGATGCGCCGTTGCAACGAGGAGCCCGTCGACATGGGGCGAAGACCATCGATCCTGGGCGGGCTTGTCGTGGCCGCCGCCGCCGCGGCCGGCGTCTACATCCTTTTCACCCGGGCCATGACCAGGGCGCGGGCGCGTCTGGCCGGGGCGAGCGAGACCGTCGAGACCCGTTTCGGCGCTGTGGAATACGCCCACATGGGCGAGGGCGAGCCGGTTCTGGTCATCCACGGCGCATCCGGCGGCTTCGATCAGGCGCTGGATATGGCCGGCGCCCTGGCCGATCAGGGCTTTCGGCTGATCGCCCCGTCACGGTTCGGCTACCTGGGATCGAGCCTGCCGAAGACCCCCACGCCGGCGATGCAGGCCGACGCCTACGCCGAGCTTCTCGACCATCTGGGGATCGAGACAGTGGCCGTGATCGGCATCTCCGCCGGCGCCTGGTCGAGCCTGCGGTTCGCAATCCGCTATCCGCACCGTTGCCGGGCCCTGGTGCTGCTGGCGCCGGCGGCCCCTCTGCCGCCGGGGACGGCGATGCACGGCGGCGCCCTGGCCAGGGCGGTGTTCAGTTCGGACTTCGTCGCCTGGGCGGCCTTGACCCTGACCCGGATCGCGCCCGCCGCGCTGATGCGCCCGCTGCTGGGGACCGACGCCCGGGTGGTGCGCGCCGCCGGCGAGGCGGAACAGGCGCGGGTGCGGCGGATCCTGGATCACCTGCTGCCGATGAGCGCGCGCCTGGCGGGCACGGGGCTCGACATCGCCGCGGCGGCGGAACCGGACGACTGCCCGATCGAGATCATCACCTGTCCGGTGCTGACCGTCAGCGCCAGCGATGACGCTTTCGGCACCGCACGGCGTGCCCGCTCGATCGCCTCCAGCGCCCCGGACGGCCAGGCGGTGATCTACGCCACCGGCGGCCACACCCTGGCCGGTCGCCACGACGAGGCCCTGGCGGCGGTGAGCGCCTTCCTGGAAACGGCCTGACCGAAGGTCGCGGAAGGCTCCTGACGTTGCTGTCCAGCCGGCGCGGCCATCCTGTCACGGCTTTGTCGCAGAACAGGCTCAAAGGCCGTCGCCGTGCCGCGAGTCCGCGCCAGGAGGCCCGCATTGACCCTGAGAGGGTGCGCCAGCGCCGCGGCGCTGGCCGCCGTCTCGCTTCTCGCCCACGCGGCCGCGGCCGCCGATCCGTCGCCGCCCGCGGTCGAGGGGGTGGTGGTCACCGCCGCCCGCCAGAAGGCGCAGGTGCTGCTGGACCGCAGGGTCTACAGTGTCGGGACGGATCTGCGGAGTGGATCGGGCACGGCGGCCGATATCCTGTCGACAATTCCGTCGGTCGACGTGGACCCCGACGGGTTGATCACCCTGCGCGGCGATCCAAACGTCACCATCCTGGTGGACGGCAAGCCCTCGGCCCAGTTCTCCGGCGCGGCGCGCGGGCTGAGCCTGCTGCAATTCTCGGCCCGCGACATCGACCGCATCGAGGTGATGAGCAATCCGCCGGCGCAGTACCGCGCGGAAGGGGCGGCGGGGGTGATCAACATCGTCACTCACAGACATCGCCAGGCCGGACTGTCCGGGACCGCGGACGCCAGCCTGGGCGACAAGCGACGGTTCGTGGCCGCCCTGAACGGCGCCTACGGCGTCGGCAGGCTGCAGCTGTCGGGCGGGGTGACCTTGCGCCAGGACGCCAAGGAAAGGCAGGTCGACGACCGCCGCACCGCCGTCGATCCGACGACCGGGGCGCGGGTCGCCAGCCAGGAGACGATCGACGAGCACTTCAAGCGGCTGATCCCGCTGGTGAAGGTCGGCCTCGACTACGCGTTCAGCGACAGCCGGTCGCTGAGCCTGTCACTGAGTCACCGCGAACTCACCGGCGACCGCTTCTTCGGCCAGAACGACCGCAGCGGCCCCCCGGGCGGCGCGGCGACGAGCCGGTCCGATCGTCACAGCCAGGGCCACGAATGGAGCGTAGACAACGCCCAGAATCTTCGCTTCGCGCAGAAGCTGTGGCGTCCGGGCGAGTCGCTCGATCTGTTCGTCCAGCGCAGCGACACCCGCGAGCGCGAGCGCTATGCCTATCTGAACACCGCCGCCCTGCCTGCGGGGCCACCCTCTCGCGACACGCTGCGCCTGAGTCTGGACCTCGTCACCGTGGAAGCCGGCGCCGACTATGTCCTGCCCATGGCGGGCGGTCGCACGCTGAAGGTCGGCTATGACTTCGAGGGTAACGCCAACCGCTTCGACAATGCCGGCGCCAATATCGACCCGGTGACGGGGGCGGCGGTCGACAATCCGGCCATCACCAGCCATTTCCGCTATCACCAGCAGGTCAGCGCCGCCTACGGCCAGTTCGAGACCCCGCTGGGAGCCTGGACCGTGCAGTCCGGCGTGCGGCTCGAACAGACCGACATCCACACCCGCCTCCTCACCGGCGGCGTCGATGGCGCGCAGCACTATTTCCGCGCCTACCCCAGCCTCAATGTGACGCGCCGGTTGTCGGACGACGCCAGGCTGACCCTGAGCGTCAGCCGCCGGATCACCCGGCCCGATCCCCAGGCGCTCAATCCGTTCATCGACTCCCAGGACACCCGCAACCTACGGGCGGGCTCCGCCGGACTTCTGCCGCAGGACACCTGGTCCTACGAGATCGGCGGCGGCGCCAGTGTCGCGGGGCAGACCCTCGGCCTGACCGGCTATTACCGGTTCAACCGCGACAGCGTCACCGACGTCACCCGGGTAATCAGCGCCGACGTGGTGCTGGTGACCAAGACCAATCTGCCCAGGAGCAAGGCCGCCGGCCTGGATTTCACCGCCGGCGGACGCCTCGTCCCGCAACTGAGCTACAGTCTGAGCGGCAACCTGTTCTGGACCCAGATCGACGCCTCGGGCCTGGGCTTCAGCGGTCTGCGGGAAACCCTCGGCCTGAACGCCAAGGCCAGCCTGGACTATCGCCCGACGGGGGCGGACACCGCCCAGCTGTCCTTCACCCGCACCGACCGGCGCCTCACGCCGCAGGGCTTTGTGAGCGCCAGCAACCAGGTCAACCTGGGATACAGGCGACGCCTCTGGCGCGATCTCTCGGCCGTCGTCACCGTCACCGACCTGTTCGATGGCCAGCGCTTCGAGCGCATCGTCACCACGCCGACCCTGCAGGACCGCTACACGCGCCACCAGTTCGGCCGGGTCGGCTATTTCGGACTGTCATACGTTCTGGGCGGGCCGAAAAAGCCCCGCGCCAGCGGTTTCGACTACGACCCGTGACCGACCGGCGGCGGCGGGTCTAAGGGTCAACCCTAGACGATCACTCCGGCGCGCGCATCGGTGTAGGCGCCGCCCTCGCGGACGATGGCGCCGTTGACGATCACCGTGTCCACGCCCCTGGCGTGGCAGACGTAGCGCCGCGCCTCGCCGGGGAAGTCGGAGACGAACTCTTCCTTGCCGCGGGCGATGGTGTCGGGATCGAAGATCACCAGATCGGCGGCGTAGCCTTCCCTGATCAGGCCCCGCTCGCCCAGGCCCCAGGCCTGCGCCAGTTCGCCGGTGAGGCGGTGGACCGCGCGCTCCAGGGTGATGTCGCCGCGCTGCCGGACGTAGAGATCCAGCAGATCGCCGGTGTCGCCGGCTCCGCAGAACTGCGAGACGTGCGCCCCGGCGTCCGAGGCGCCCACATGCACCAGCGGATTGTCCAGCAGCCGGATGACCTCGTCGGGATTGGCGTGGATCGCGCCCTTGAGCTGGAACTCGGTCTGCAGGCCGTCGCGCAGGGCGATGTCAAGCATGGCGTCGGGCAGGGCCTTGCCCATCTCCTGCGCCACCTCGGCCAGCATCCGTCCTTCCAGGCCCCTGTTCGCCTCGCTGTAGGTCTGGCCGATGCGCAGGCCGAACATCAGCGGCAGGATGGTGCTGCTCGCACCCTCCACCAGACCCGCCCGGGCCGCCGGATCGCCGAAGGCGGCGACGCGCTCAGGCATGGGAACCTGCATGCAGGCGTTCCACGACGGCGTGCCGTAGAGCAGGAACGAGGTCTCAGAGAGGCGGATGTTGAGGTCGAAGCTGCGCGGCATCGACTGGCCATAGACCTTGGCGCCGCGGGCGCGCTGTTCCTCCAGCTTGGCGACGCTGCGCTTCCAGGCGTCGGGGGCGACAGGGCTGTAGATGATCGGCGCGATGGAGCAGGTCACGCCGCTGGCCAGGCTCAGATCGCCCAGCTCCTCGATATTGGCCAGCTGTTGCTCGAGGTCGATGAAATAGGGGACCGTCTGCAGCACGCCCCGGCCGCTCCTGGCCATGGCTTTGCACAGGGCGACCTTCTCGCGCATGTCGGCCAGGCGGCTGGGCACGGGCCGTCCGTCCTCGTCGATGTCGATATAGGAGGTCGAAAGTCCCATGGCGCCGGCCGCCATGGCCTGTTCGAGCAGGGCGCACATGGCCTCGATCTCGGCGTCGGTGGCGACGCGGTCCTGGCTCTCCCTGCCCATCACATAGAAACGCAGGGCCGAGTGGCCGACCAGGGCGCCGACGTTCAGTCCCAGCCCGGGGCGGATGTGATCGAGATAGTCGCCGAAGGATTCCCAGGTGAACGGCACCGCGGCGTCGAAGGTGGCTTCCTTGATGTCCTCGATCTTCTCGAACATCTTGATCAGCTTCAGGCGGCCCTCGGGCCGAACCGGCGCCAGGGTGAGGGAGCAGTTGCCCATCACCACGGTGGTGACGCCGTGCTCCAGACTGGGCGTCGCCAGGCGGTCCCAGCAGATCTGCGGGTCGTAGTGGGTGTGGATGTCGATGAATCCGGGGGAGAGCACCTGTCCCCGGGCGTCGATTTCCCGTTTTCCCGTTCCGGCCACCGCCCCGACGGCGCTGATCCGGCCGTCCCTGACCGCCACGTCGCCCAGGAAGGCCGCGCCGCCCGCGCCGTCCACCACCCGCGCATTGCGGATCACCAGATCGTTCATTCCGGCCTCTCCCCGACAGCGGCCGTCTTCGCGGCGCCCGGATAAATCGCTATGCGGCGTGGGCGGCCAACGCAAGGGCCTTGGACTTGCCAGCGCTACGACGGCAGATGAAGCCGGGGGCGAGTCGCGCGCCCGTAAGGCGACGCCAAGCTCGCCCCGGGAG
>CAIXWN010000235.1 GCA_903923135.1 uncultured Caulobacteraceae bacterium
AACTGGTGGACGAGGTCATGCGTCCCGACGGCCGGATCGAGAAGGTCTCCGACGCGGCCTCGGACCCAGCCGCCGCCGACATGGTCGCCAAGCTCAAATCCGCCCGGGATCTGATGCTTGTCACGCCGCACCGGATTTCGCTGGCCCCCCACGAGAGCCAGACCGTCCGCGTCCGCGTCCACCCGCCGACCGACAATGCGCCCGGAGAGTATCGCACCCACCTGCTCATCAGCGCCCTGCCGCCCGAGGACACCGGCCTCACCGCCGACCAGGCGAGCGCCAAGGGCGACAGTTCCGGGTTGTCGGTGCGGGTTATCGCGCTCTACAGCCTCGGCATCCCGATGATCTATCGCCAGGGACCGGCCGACGTTCGCGGCCACATCGATCACATCGCCATTTCGCCGGAAGCCGACCACTCCCTGCTGGAGATGGACATGGCGCGCGATGGCGCCACCTCGATCTTCGGCGATGTCGAAGTTCGCGCGGGCGGCCCCAAGGGCCTGGTCGTGGGCCTGGTCGATGGGGTGGGGGTCTATCCGGAAGTCGATCACCGCCATCTCAAGATATCGCTCAAGCGTCAGATCGCGGCTGGCGAACACCTGTCGATCACGTGGCGGGACCAGGACGTGAAGCCCGGCGCCCTGATCGCGGCGAGTGAATTCATCGCGCCTTGAAGCTGGCGCCGCCCATCTGGCTGGCGGGATTCCTGTCGCTGGGACTCGTCATGCCCGCGGGCGCGCAGACGCCGCCGCCGCCCGGGCCGGCCGCCCCACCGGTTGTCCAGGCGACTCCGTTCAGGGCCTCCGGCGCGCTCTTCGTCGACGACGACCAGATGCTGGTGGAGGTCAAGGTCGGGGTCAATCAGGTGACAGACTCGCTGTCGGCCTACTCCTCGCGGGGCGGGGTCTACCTGCCCATCGGCGAACTGGCCCGGGCGCTTGACCTCGCCATCACCGTCTATCCGGCAGAACAAAGGGCCAGCGGCTGGATTCTGAAGGAAAACCGCACAATCTCGGTGGATCTGCGCACGCGCATCGCTCGCCTGAACGACCAGACCATCGCGATCGCCGCCGACCAGGCGGCCTTCCACGCCGACGATATCTACATCCGGCTGGACCTGATGGAAAAGCTGCTGCCGGTGGGCTTGAAGTTCGACGCCCGCGGGCTGGTCCTCCTACTGCAACCGCGCGAAGCCTTGCCGTTCCAGTTGCGTCTGGAGCGTGAGCGCCGTCGAAGGGAGATCGGCGGCTTCACCGACCACGTCTCTGTGATGAAGGTCGACACCCCCTACCTGGCCTATACGCCGCCGTCCTTCGACCTCACGCTCAACGGTGGCGCGGGCCTCGTCAGCCCTCATGAGACCGGCCAGTACGACCTGCGCGCGGCCGGCGATCTCGGCTACGCCGCGATGCAGATGTTCGCGAGCTCGGACCAGAACGGCCGGCTCAGCGATGTCCGATTCACGCTCGGGCGGAAGGACCCCGACGGCCACATCCTGGGCCCCCTCAAGGGCACGGACGCCGAGATCGGCGACACCTTCACCCCAAGCCTCAGCCTGGGCGAGCGCAGCGGCGGCGGGCGCGGCGTGGTCTTCAGTTCAGGGCCCCTCTCATCGGGCAGCGTCTTCAGCCACCTAGACCTGCGGGGGGAGCTGCAGGACGGCTGGCAGGCGGAACTCTATGTCAACGAGGTTCTGCAGGCCTCACAGACCACGGCCAACCAGGGACGCTACGAATTCCTCAATGTGCCGTTGAGCTATGGGGCCAACACCCTGCGGCTGGTCTTCTACGGTCCGCACGGCGAACAGCGCGAGGATGTTCGGCACTACAATTTCGGCAGCGGTCAGCTCGACAAGGGCAAGCTGGTGATGAGTGTCGGGGCGGTGCAAGAGGGGGACAACGTCGTCCAGATTCCTGCGGCCCTTGGCCCGGACGGCAAGCCACCGCCGCCGGGCGTCGGCCAGGGAACGCTGCGCGCCACGGCGGCCGTGGAGTACGGCCTCACCCGCGCCGTGACCCTGGTGGGCGGCTTCTCGCACTACACCGCGGTCATTCACCAGACGCGCGACGTTCTGGAGGGCGGCCTGAGGACC
>CAIXWN010000236.1 GCA_903923135.1 uncultured Caulobacteraceae bacterium
CTGCAGCATGTGCACAGCAATTACGAGATCGACCTGTTCGTTTCTTTGCTGGCGGCTGCCAAACAGGCTGTCGATGCGGCCGGTGCTGGCGACTGCGATGCGGCTTCACCGTCGCTGAAGGTCATCGCCGACCACATCCGGGCCTGCAGCTTCACGGTGGTCGACGGCGTGATCCCGGGCAACGAAGGCCGCGGCTATGTGCTGCGCCGCATCGCCCGGCGTGCGATCCGCCACGGCTACAAGCTGGGCGCGCGCAAGCCCTTCTTCCACACGCTGGTGGCGGCGCTGGATGCCGAGATGGGCGACGCCTACCCCGAACTGCGCCGCGCCGAGGCGACCATCGCCGAGACGCTTCGGCAGGAGGAGGAACGTTTTCACCGCACCCTGGGACGCGGCATGGCGCTGCTGGAAGAGGCCACGGCGCGACTGGGCGACGGCGACATGCTTGAGGGAGAGATCGCCTTCAAGCTCTATGACACCTACGGCTTCCCCCTCGACCTGACGCAGGACGCCCTGCGCGTGCGCGGCGTCGGGGTCGATGTCGCCGGCTTCGAGGCCGCCATGGCCGCCCAGCGCGCCATGGCCCGCGAGGCCTGGTCCGGATCCGGCCAGCAGGTCCAGGGCGCGGTGTGGCTCGCGTTGCGCGACCGTCTTGGCCCGACGGTGTTCACCGGGCACGATCATGCCGAAACCACGGTCCACGTTCTGGCCCTGGTCGCCGAGGGCCAGGAACTGGAGACCGCCGGGGCGGGCCAGACGGTGCAGGCCATGTTTGACGCCACCCCCTTCTACGCCGAGAGCGGCGGCCAGGCCGGGGACCGGGGCGTGGCCGACTGGCATGGCGGCGCCGGGGAGGTGACCGATACGCAGAAACTGGCCGGCGACCTGCACGTCCACACCCTGAAGATCACTGCGGGCGTGCTTCGCCCCGGCGACCGCGTACATCTGGCCATCGACGTCGACCGCCGGGCCCGCACACGTCTGAATCACTCGGCCGCCCACCTGGCCCATGCCGCCCTGCGCCATGTGCTGGGCCCGCACGTGGCCCAGAAGGGGCAGATGGTCGACGCCGACCGCATGCGCTTCGATTTCAGCCACGGCGCGCCGCTCTCGGCGGCCGAGATCGACGCCATCGAGACCGAGGTCAATGCGATCATCCGCCAGAACATCGCCGCCGACACGCGCGAGATGGCCCCCCAGGCCGCGATCGAGGCCGGCGCCATGGCGCTGTTCGGAGAGAAGTATGGCGACAGCGTCCGCGTGCTCACGCTCGGCCATGCCCTGGCCGGGGCAGGCCCCTATTCGGTGGAACTGTGCGGCGGCACCCATGTGGCGCGCACCGGCGACATCGCCCTGTTCAAGATCATCGCCGAGCAGGGCATCGCCGCCGGCGTGCGCCGCATCGAGGGTCTGACCGGCGAGCCGGCGCGCCGCTGGCTCCTGGAGCAGGCAGCGGTGGCCAAGGGCCTGGCCGATCAGTTCAAGACCCCGGTGGCCGAGGTTCCGGCCCGGGTTGAGGCTCTCGAGGGCCAGCGCCGCAAGCTGGAGAAGGATCTGGCCGAGGCCAAGCGGCAACTGGCCGTGGGCGGCGGTGGCGGGGCGGCCGAACAGGGGCCCGAGGACGTGGCCGGAACGGCCTTCATCGGCCGGGTGCTGCAGGGAGTCGGCGGCAAGGACCTGCGGCCCATCGCCGAGACGTTCCGCAAGCAGGCGCCCGACGGGGTGATCGCTCTCTGCGGCGTGCTCGACGGCAAGGTGGCGGCGACGGTGGTGGTCGGCGGCGCTGCGCTGTCACGCTTCAGCGCCGTGGACCTGGCGCGGGCGGCGGTCACCGCCATGGGCGGGCAGGGCGCTGGCGGCAAGCCGGACTTCGCCCAGGGCGGGGCGCCGGACGGTTCGCGCGCGGCCGAAGGCGTCGCCGCGGTGAAGGCGCTTCTGGCAGGTTAGGGGCCCGGGCCGTTTCCCGCCGGCCGCCCCGAACTAGGCTTCCAGCTCCAGGGCCGCGCTGAGGTTCCCGGCGACCTTGTCGATGAACCCTTCGGTGGTCAGCCATCCCTGGTGGTCACCCACCAGCAGGGCCAGGTCCTTGGTCATGAAGCCATCTTCCACGGTCGAGACGCAGACGGCCTCGAGCGTGGAGGCGAAGCGGTCGAGGGCCGGATTGCCATCCAGCGTGGCGCGATGCTTCAGGCCGCGGGTCCAGGCGAAAATCGAGGCGATGGAGTTGGTGGAGGTGGCCTCGCCGCGCTGATGCTGGCGGTAGTGCCGGGTCACCGTGCCGTGGGCCGCTTCGGCCTCGACGATCTTGCCGTCCGGAGTCATCAGCACCGAGGTCATCAGGCCCAGCGAGCCGAAGCCCTGGGCCACCTGGTCGGACTGCACGTCGCCGTCATAGTTCTTGCAGGCCCAGACGAAGCCACCCGGCCATTTCAGCGCCGAGGCCACCATGTCGTCGATCAGCCGGTGTTCGTAGACCAGGCCCTCGGTCTTGTACTGGTCCTTGAACTCGGTCTCGTAGACCCGCTGGAAGATGTCCTTGAAGCGCCCGTCATAGGCCTTGAGGATAGTGTTCTTGGTCGACAGATACACCGGGTACTTGCGCGCCAGGCCGTAGGTCAGGCTGGCCCGGGCGAACTCCTCGATGGAGTCGTCGAGGTTGTACATGCCCATGGCCACACCGCCGCCAGGATAGTCGAACACGTCGAATTCCAGGACCTGCCCGTCCTCGCCTTCCCACTTCATGGTCAGCTTGCCCTTGCCGGGCACGACGAAATCGGTGGCCTTGTACTGATCGCCGAAGGCGTGGCGACCGATGATGATCGGCTGGGTCCACGAGGGGATCAGCCGCGGCACGTTGCGGCAGAGAATCGGCTCGCGGAACACCACCCCGCCGAGGATGTTGCGGATCGTGCCATTGGGCGACTTCCACATCTTCTTCAGGTTGAATTCCTTCACCCGGGCTTCGTCGGGGGTGATGGTGGCGCACTTGATGCCCACGCCGTGACGCAGGATCGCCTCGGCCGATTCGACGGTCACCCGGTCGTCGGTGGCGTCGCGGTTCTCCATGCTCAGGTCGTAGTAGTCGATCTTAAGATCGAGGAACGGCAGGATCAGCTTGTCCTTGATCATCTGCCAGATGACTCGTGTCATTTCGTCGCCATCGAGATCGACGACCGGGTTGGCGACCTTGATCTTGACCATGGGCAGGGAACTCAGCTCCGCAGGTTTCACCGCCCGCGCGAGCGCGAAGCAGGTTTCCCCGTGGCTATAGAGCGTTCCCGTCGGCGCGCAAAGACGCGCCGTAGCGTCAGCGCAGCGCGATAACGGCGGTGCGTGCGCCGTCGGCGATCAGGGCGTCGCGCTGTGCGTCGGTTGCCGTCGAACCAGTCAGGAAGGCCGCCACGGCGATGCGCGCGCCGTCGGCCAGGGTCACCAGGCCCATGTCGGCGGTCGACGGCGTCAGGCCGAGGTCGGTGGCCGACTCGCCGGACTGGTGCGCCAGGGCCGCCGTAGCCGGCAATCCGGCCCGCAGGCGCGCGGTCCCGGTGCGACTGGCGGTCATCAGGCGCAGGAGCAGGGCGGTCGAGGGCCTCGACAGCAGGGTTCCGCCGGCCAGCTGGCCGAGAAACGCCAGCGCCGCCTCGACCGTGATGGTGTCGCGCGGATCGCCCAGAAAGGCCGCCATGGCCGCCTCGCGGGCGGCCGGGGCCGTCGAGGCGCGGGCGCTGGCCCAGGCGGCGTCGTCCTTCCAGTCGGCGCGGAAACTCTCCAGGCCCGTCACCGCCGGTTGCGCCTCGCGCGCATAGCGGTCGACGCGCATGTCCCGGATGTTGCGCGCGCGCAACCAGCCGGTGACCGCCCCCGGTCCGCCGATACGCCGCAGGATCGCGTCGGCGGCTGTGCTGTCGTTCTCCTGCACGGCCAGGGCGATCAGGTCGGCGGCGGGAACCGTGATCACGCCGTCGCCGCCCCCCGGCGGGAACCGCCGGTTCAGGCGGCTGGGCGGCGGCGACAGGTCCTGGGCGGCGATCCGCAGGGGCTCATTCAGGGTCAGGCGTCCGGCGTCGACTTCGGCCAGCGCCGCCGCGGCCAGCGGGGCGTTGACCAGGCCCAGCATCGGAAAGCGGCCGCCGGACCCCGAGCTCCAGACGGCAGGGACATCCAGGCTCATCACGCCCAGGCCGAAGAGGCCCGGCCGCGCCCGCTGGGCCAGCGGCGCGAAGTCCCGCGCCAGGCGCTCCAGGTCCAGCCCGCCGGCGTGCGAGCGCCGGTTGACCCGACCGGCGCAGCCCGCGGCGCTCAGGACGCCCGCCGACAGCAACGTCGTGAGCAGGGTGCGGCGGCTGGCTGGCATGGTCGTTGGGGTCTCCGAAGCGAATCCGCCGCCACACTATCCGCCCACGGCCCAGATGATCTATGGCAGGTCTCATGAACGCCCCAGGCCCCTGCGTGATCCTTAACGAGCCGCAGCTGGCGGAAAATATCGGCGCCGTGGCCCGGGTTATGGCCAATTTCGGCCTCTCTGACCTGCGGCTGGTGCGCCCGCGCGACGGCTGGCCGCAGGATCGCGCCTGGGCCAGCGCCTCGGGCGCTCACTGGCCGCTGGAGGACGCGCGCGTCTTCGACACCCTCGAAGCGGCCATGGGCGATCTGCGACTGGTGCTGGCCACCACGGCCCGGCCCCGCGAGGCCATGCTGCCGGTGATCACCCCCCGCGAGGCGGGCGAGCGCCTGGCCTCGGCGCACGCCCGGGCCTGGCCGATCGGCCTGCTCTTCGGCGGCGAACGCGCCGGCCTGGAGACCGCCGATATCGCTCTCTGCCACGCCATTGTCACCATTCCGGTGGATCCGCGGTTCCACTCCCTGAACCTCGCCCAGGCGGTCGCCATCACCGCCTATGAGTGGCGCCTGACCCAGGCCGACGGGCCGCCGCCGAAGTTCACCGCGGCGCCGGCGCCGGCCGAGCAGGCGACGGTGCTGGGATTCTACGAACAGCTGGAGGGGCAGTTGGAAGAGGCGGGCTTCTTCCATCCCCCCGAGAAGCGCGCCTCCATGGTGCGAAACCTGCGCGTCGCCTTCGGTCGGGCGGCCCTCTCCGACCAGGAGGTGCGCACCCTGCGCGGAGTGGTCACCGCCCTGTCGCGGGGCCGGGGTAGGGTGCTGGCCAAGCTTGCGGCGGCGAAGGCCAAGGTCCGCGCCAGCGTCGAGGGCGACGAGCCGTCTGGCTAGCCGGAGAGGGTTTCCTTGACATCGGCGGCGCGCCCGTCCATACGCCGCCCCTTCATCGCCCGCGGGTCCGCCCGACAGGGTGCTGAATCTATGACGGGTGACACGTGGGCCGCCGTTGCAATTGCCCTCCCATCAAGGGGGGGCCGGACCGGGTCGAGATGAAAGAGACACAGTATGTCGAAGCGTCATTCGGCGAAGTACAAACTTGACCGCCGCATGGGCGAGAATATCTGGGGCCGGCCGAAGTCGCCGATCAACCAGCGCGCCTACGGCCCCGGCCAGCACGGCCAGCGTCGCAAGAACAAGGTGTCGGATTTCGGCCTTCAGCTGCGCGCCAAGCAGAAGCTGAAAGGCTATTACGGCAACCTGACCGAAAAGCAGTTCTCCCGAACCTATGAGGAAGCGGCCCGCCGCAAGGGCAACAGCTCGGAAAACCTCATCGCCCTGTTGGAATCGCGCCTTGACGCCATCGTCTATCGCGCCAAGTTCACCCCGACGGTGTTTTCCGCCCGCCAGTTCGTCAACCATGGCCACGTCCTGGTGAACGGCAGCCGGGTGAACATCGCCTCCTACCGCGTCAAGGCCGGCGACGTGGTGCAGGTCCGTGAGCGCTCGCGCAACATGGCGCTGGTCCTCGAGGCCCTGCAGCTCACTGAGCGCGACGTGCCCGACTATATCGAGGTCGATCCCAAGGCGATGACCGCCAAGTTCATCCGCACCCCGGAACTGGCCGAAGTGCCCTATCCGGTGAAGATGGAACCGAACCTCGTTGTGGAATTCTACGCCTCCTAGGGCGTCGAGACCTCGCACCGAGGAACACCAGAGCCCGGGGCCGCAACGCCCCGGGCTTTCTTGTTTCCGCTTTCAGCTGCGCCCGGCCGCCGGCCGGGCGGCACCGTTCAGGCCGCCAGAACGCCCTGTTCGCTGAGAAGGGTCTGCAGTTCGCCCGAGCCGTACATCTCCTTGACGATGTCGCAGCCGCCAATGAACTCGCCCTTTACATAGAGCTGGGGGATCGTCGGCCAGTCGGAGTAGACCTTGACACCCTGGCGCAGCGCGTCGCTCTGCAGCACGTTCACCCCGGCGAAATCCACGCCCAGGTGATCAAGAATCTGCACGACCGTGGCCGAGAACCCGCACCCTGGCCGGTCTGGAACGCCCTTCATGAACAGCACCACGGGGTGCTCGGACACCGTCCTGGCGATGAAGTCATGGGCCTGTTGTTCGATGGAGTCGGTCATGGGTCTCTTGCATCTGTGGCGGTGAAAGGGAGGGCTGCCCAAGAGCTAGGAAGCCCGGGGCCTTGGGTCAAGCGGCGGCGGCGCTGGTCTCCAGCGCCAGGGCATGCAGTTCGCCGCCCATCTTGCCCTTGAGCGCCGCGTAGACCAGCTGGTGCTGGCGCACGCGGGCGAGGCCCGCGAAGGCCGTCGAGACGATTCTGGCCTTGTAGTGGTCGCCATCGCCGGCCAGATCCTCGATCTCGATGGCGGCGTCGGGAAAGGCCTCGCGCAGATAGGCTTCCAGTTCGGTGACGGGCATGGGCATGACGGGAAATCCCCCTAGGGCTCGAGACTGTTCATATAGGCCGGCATCCAGCCTTCGTGAGTCTCGCGCAATCGATCGAGCGGTATGGCGAACAGCCGTCCCGAGGCGAATTCGGCGCCGCCGACGACGCCGACCATGGCCACGGGCGCGCCGGCCTCGAGCGCCGTCGCGACCACGCCCTCGGGATGGCCCGTGGCGAGAAGATATCGGGCCTGATCCTCGCCGAACAGGAAGGCGTGGGCGTGTTCGGCGCTGGCCGCGTCCAGGGTCACGCCGATATTGGAGGCCAGGGCCATTTCGGCGGCGGCGACGATCAGCCCTCCGTCGGAGAGGTCGTGTACGGCGCCGACCGCGCCGGCCCGGATCAGACCCCGCACGAGCTCGCCGTTTCGTCGTTCGGCGACGAGGTCCACAGGCGGCGGCGCGCCGTCCTCGCGGCCCAGGCACTCGCGCAGATAGAGGCTGGAGCCCAGTTCGCCGCGGCTGACCCCCACCAGCAACAGGGTGTCGCCTTCCCGGGCCGAGGCGAAATCGGCGCGCAGGGCATAGTCGTCGATCAATCCGACGGCGCCGACGGTCGGGGTCGGCGGGATCGCCGCGCCATTGGTCTCGTTGTAGAGGCTGACATTGCCGCTCACCACGGGGAAATCCAGGGCGCGGCAGGCCTCGGCCATGCCGTCGATGGCCCGGACGATCTGGCCCATGATCTCGGGGCGCTCCGGGTTTCCGAAGTTCAGATTGTCGGTGATGGCGATGGGGTCTGCACCCACGGCGGAGAGGTTGCGATAGGCCTCGGCCACCGCCTGCTTGCCGCCTTCATAGGCGTCCGCCTCCACATAGCGCGGGGTGCAGTCGGAGGTGACGGCCAGAGCCTTGTTTGTTCCGTGCACCCGCACGATCCCTGCATCCGCCGCCGTGGCGGAATCGGCCAGGGTGTCGGCCATGACGTGGCGGTCATACTGCTCCCACAGCCAGCGCTTGGAAGCCATGTCCGGGCCGCTCATCAGCTTGACGACGGCGCCCGACCAGTCCGCCGGGGCGGGGATGGAGGCGGGGTCCAGCACCGGTTGCTTGTTTGGCTCCGTCCACGGACGATCATAGAGGGGCGCGTCGTCGGACAGGGGCGCCAGCGGCAAGTCGCAGACCACCTCGCCCTTGTGTCGAAGCACAATGTGGCCGGTGCTGGTGGTGACGCCGATCACCGCCGCGTCCAGACCCCACTTGTTGAACACGTCATAGGCGTCCTGCTCCCGGCCCGGCTTGAGGATGGCCAGCATCCGCTCCTGGCTTTCGGACAGCATCATCTCATAGGCGCTCATGCCCGTTTCGCGCTGGGGCACGGCGTCGAGATCCAGCGCGATGCCCAGGCCGCCCTTGCCCGCCATTTCCACGGAGGAGGAGGTCAGGCCCGCCGCCCCCATGTCCTGAATGGCGGCCACAGCGCCCAGGCCCATCAGCTCCAGTGTGGCTTCGATCAACAGCTTTTCGGCAAAGGGGTCGCCGACCTGCACCGTGGGGCGCTTCTCGTCACTCGCTTCATCGAACTC
>CAIXWN010000237.1 GCA_903923135.1 uncultured Caulobacteraceae bacterium
ACATTCGCCATTGTGGAATTTCCATGTGGACGTTATTTCTATGTTTATGGCTGGGGTGCTTCGCCAGGATCGTCAATGGCAAAAAGCGGAAAGAAACTCCACTTTCCGCGCCATGCACCTGTCCGACATACGCGGCCGGCTGAAGGTCATGCGACGCCCCCAGGCCGACCTGGCCCGCGCGCTGGATCTCGATCCCAGTTCGCTGGTCAAGGTCCTGGCCGGGCAGCGGCGCCTGACGCCGGCCGAGGTGGGCAAGATCGAGGGGTTCTTCGGGGAAAAGCTCGAGGTCGAGGCCGTCAGCGGCCACCGGATGCGGCGACAGTCGGCCGATCGCGACGGCCTGCCCGTCTACGGATACGCCGCCGCTGGCGGCGACGATCGCGTGGCTGTCGCCGAGGACCGCGTGCTCGATTACATTCCGGCCCCGCCGTTCTGGCGTGGCGGCGATGGCCTGATCTATGTGCGCCTGCTCGGCGACAGCATGGAGCCTCGCTATTTCTCGGGCGAGATCATTCCTGTACGGCTGGGCGTGCCGCCGGCGAAGGGCCAGGACTGTCTGATCCTGTTCAGCGACCACAGCGCCCTGGTGAAGACCTTCGTGGCGTCACGCGACGGCAAGGTCTGGGTGCGCCAATACAACGAGCCCAAAGAGATGGCGTTCGAGGGCGCGTCGGTTCAGCAGCTGCACGCCGTGTGGCGGCCGGGAATGCTCTAGGCCGGGCTCCACGCGCCGAACAGCCCCGCGACCAGCGACACCACCGCCATCACTCCCGCCACGCCCGGCGCGACCACCTTCAACGGCGGCCAGCCGTCGGGCATCGACACCGGGATCAGCATCCCCAGGGCCGCGCCGGCGGCCGTATCCAGCACGGCGAGGCCGAGGGAATAGACGCCGTGGCCGCTGCTCAGGAACCAGGCCAGCGTCGCCAGAACGATCGTCAGCAGAAACGTGCCGACCGTGGCCTGGTTGAGGCCATCCTCGCGGCCGGCGTTCAGAGCCGCGCCGCCGGCCAGCCCGTTCAGAAGATGCAGCGCCCAGATCATGCGCCAAGGCTAATCCCAGGGGCTGCGCCTGGCCATTGATAATCGGCGCGTTCGTGGATCATGGATGTCCACGTTGACAAACTATAATTTTCGTCCATCCATATGTTCCACACGGCCACTTCCGGCCGGTTCGACGCATGGAGACGCCCCCGATGACCCTGCAACGTCCCCGGCCGGTGCTGGCCTGGAGCAACACCAAACCGCGGCGCGACTGGGTTCGCGCGGCGTTCATCATCACCCAGGGGCTGCTGGTGATCGGCTTCTGGTGGGGCGTCGCCGGCGCCATCCTGTTCTGGGCGCGCGGCTGATGGCCCGCGTCTACACCCTCGCCCACGTCGACGGCTCGCCCGACGTGGAGTTTCCCAGCCTGCGCGCCCTGGGCGCCTATGTGGTGGGCCACCGCAACGCCCAGGGCCGCGACGCCAGCGGCCAGACGCCCGAGATCGCTCTGCGCGGGGCGAACATCGCCGGGGCCACGGCCGGGCTGGAGGGGGCGTGCATCAGCGTTCGCCTGCGCCGCTGGCAGGCCGACGGCCGGCCCGAGGGCGGCCCGGGCCAGCTGGTCGGCTACGCCTTCCTGCCCGAGTATCGCTATGTCACCACCGCGGCGCTCGAGAGCCTGATGGCCGCCATCCTCGCCGCCGCCGACGAGGCCGAACGCCGGGAAGCCGGACGGAGGGCGGCGTAATGGGCTACCTCACAGACGGGCTGACGTTCAACGTCCTGCGCCAGGCGAACCTGAAACGCCTGCCCACATTCAAGAACAGCAAGGGGGAGCCCGCCCATTCCGAGCCGGACGGGAGCGACTGGGCGCTGTCGGCCTGGTCGAACGCCGTGTGCGGCGAGCTGGGCGAGGCTGCGAACCTGATCAAGAAGATCGAGCGCGGCGATACGACCCTCGAGGAAGCCCGCGAGGCCCTGGGGAAAGAGTTCGCCGACGTCGTGACATACCTTGACATTCTGGCTATGCGCGCCGGCGTCGACCTCGGCGTCGCCGTGGTCAACAAATTTAACGAGGTCAGCCGCCGGGTTCACAGTCCGGTTCGCCTTCTTAACGGCGGCAGCGATTTTTACCTTCTTCCCCCTGAGGAAGGCCCGTGACCGCCGCTCTCACCATGGCCCAGGTCGCCGGCGAGATCGGCATGGCGCTGCGCACCTTCCGGCGCGAGCGCCACCGCCTGGTGGCCGCCGAGGGCTTTCCGCCGCCGTTCCTGACCGTGCGGCCGGTCAAGTGGGACGCCGAGGCCGTGCGCGAATGGCGCGCCGCCCGCAGCCGCCCCGTCACCCGCCAGGCCCACGCGCCCCGCCCCGATCTCGCCGCCCGCCAGCGGCTGGAGATCGAGCGCGCGCGGCGCGGCTGATCAACCAGTTTACCCACCGCTCGCAGCAGAGGAGACGAGCATGACGACCACCACCGAAACCCGTGATAAAACCGGAAAGAGCCCGGCGCCGCCGCCCCGCCTCTCCATTGTCGTCGCCGATCGGGGGCACGTCTGGGTCGGCGGCGTGCGCCCGCTGGACGGCGAATTTCTCGCCATCGAGGGCGCGCGCTGCATCCGGCGCTGGGGCACGTCCGAAGGCCTCAACGAGCTGGCCGTAAAGGGCCCGCGGCCCAGCACCCGGCTGGACGCCGCCGCCACCGTCCACGTCGCCCGCCGCGCCGCGATCGCCATCATCCCGTGCGAGCCGACAGCATGGACCGCCTGAGCACGCTCGACGGTCAGGGGCACGGAACGGCCGATGGCTATGGCGATGGCTATGGCTATGGCTATGGCTGATCGGCCCCGT
>CAIXWN010000238.1 GCA_903923135.1 uncultured Caulobacteraceae bacterium
CCCGGGCGGCCGCGCCAGCGGCGTTCGGCCCAGCCGTTCCCCCCAGCGCGCCGGATCTTCCTTGCCCCGGCGGACCCGGCCCCGCAGCCAGGCCGGCGCGGCGACCGACGCGGCGGCGGTGACGAGCCCGTAGAGGCCCAGCGACGCCGGCGGGCGGGCGGTCATGGGCCCAGGAGGGCCTCGGCCCGGGCCTGGGCGGCGATCAGCCGCGCCTGCCAGTCGGCGCGGGCCGCCTCAAGTCCGGCGTCGTCGGCGTCCGTCGCCAAGCTGAGCGGCCCGACCAGCACCAGGGCGGCGCGGCCGAACGGCAGGGGCACGCGCCCGCCGTCCCAGCTGCCCAGGCGGATCGCCGGCTGCGCGGCCAGGCCCATCAGGAACACCGGCCGGCCGCAGGCCCGGGCCAGCTGCACCGGCCCCACCTGCATCACCTCCTTGGGGCCGCGCGGGCCGTCCGGGGTCATGATCATCACCCCGCCGGAGGCGACCACGCCCATGGCCTGGCGGAAGGCCGTGGCTCCGCCCTTGCCGGCCCCGCCCCGCCCGGTGGAGCCGCGGATCGTCGGTATGCCCAGCCGCTCGGCCGCCAGGGCGATGAACTGGCCGTCGCGGGACAGCGAGATCATCACCTTGCGCGGCTTGTCGCGCAGCACCGGCCGGCAGGCGATCGCCGGCACGATGCGGCCGTGCCAGAACAGGGCGATCAGCCCGTCCGGCCCGTCGAGCGCCGCGCGGGCGGGCTCCAGGTTCTCCATCCGCCAGCGCAGGGTGGCGATGACCAGCTCGATATAGCCGGCGATGATCCAGCCCAGGGCGGCCTGCACGGCCGGATGGCGCAGCAGGCCCTTCACGCCGCCGCCTCGGGGGCCGGGGTCAGATTCTGCGCCCCGGCCAGACGGGCGTAGAGGCCGCCGCGAGCCATCAGGGCGTCATGGTCGCCCACCTCGGCCACCCGGCCGTCGTCCAGGACATAGATGCGGTCGGCGCCGCGCACCGTCGACAGGCGGTGGGCGATGATCAGGGTGGTGCGGCCGGCCATCAGCCGGGCCAGGGCCGCCTGCACCTGGGCCTCGCTCTCGGTGTCCAGGGCGCTGGTGGCCTCGTCCAGCAGCAGGATAGGGGCGTCCTTGAGAAAGGCCCGGGCGATGGCGATGCGCTGGCGCTGGCCGCCGGAAAGCCGGGCGCCGGCCTCGCCGACCATGGCGCCGTAGCCGTCCGGCAGGGCGGCGATGAAATCGTGGGCCGCCGCCGACCGCGCCGCCGCCTCGATCTGCGCCGGGCTGGCGCCGTCGCGGGCGTAGGCGATGTTGGCGGCGATGGTGTCGTCGAACAGGAACGGCTCCTGGGTGACCAGGGCGATGCGCCGCCGCAGCGACGCCAGACCCACCGAGCGCACATCCTGTCCGTCGATGGTCGCGGTCCCGGCCGTCACATCGTAGAAGCGCGGGATCAGGTTGAGCACCGTCGTCTTGCCCGCCCCTGAGGGCCCCACCAGGGCCACCACCTCGCCCCGCCGCGCCTCGAGGTCGACGCCTTCCAGGACCGCCGCGTCCGGGCCATAGGCGAAGCCGACGCCGTCGAGGCGGATGCGGCCTTCGCTGACGACCAGGTCCGGCGCTCCGGCCACGTCGCGGATCTCCGGCTCGACATCGAGGGCGGCGAACAGCCGGCGGCCGGCGGTGACCCCCTGGCTCATCAGGGTCAGCAGGTTGGAGAGCTGGCGCAACGCCTGGCCGGCCATGAGCAGGGCCGCGAAGAAGGCCACGAAGGCGCCGACGTCGGCTGCGCCGGCGCTGGCCCGCCAGCCCTCATAGGCCAGCACCGCGGCGACCACGATCATCATCACCGTCTCGGAGGCCGGCGCCGCCAGGGCCCGGGCGTTGTCGCCGCTGAGAATATGGCGCTGACGTTCGGCGATCACCGCCGCCACGCGGCCCTCCTCATAGGCCTCGCGGTTCTCCATCTTCACCACCCGCACCCCGTCCAGCCCCTCCATGATGGCGGTGGAGAGGGCGCCTGTGGCCGCCATGGCCCCCCGGGCCGCCCGGGTGGCGCGCTTGAGGAAGCGACGAAGGAACACGGCGATCAGAGGGGCGGCGAGCAGCACCAGCAGGGCCAGACGCCAGTCCTTGAGCGCCATCACCGCCGCGGCGGCGACCAGGGTCAGGGCGTTCTGGACGAAATTGACCACGCCCACGGTGGCGGCCTCGCGGATCAGGCCGGTGTCGTAGAGCACCTGGGAGACAAAGCCGCCGGAATGGGAGGCGCGAAGCCGGGACAGGTCGGCCCGCACCAGCTTGCCGAACAGTTCCAGCTGGATGTCGCCGACGATGCCGTTGCCGATGCGGTTGACCAGGGTGGCCTGAAGGGCCTGGGCGGCGCCGCGACCGAGCGCCAGGGCGACGATCATCGCCGGCAGCCGCCAGAGGACGCCGGGATCGGGATGACGGGTGAGCTGGTTCACCGCCGGCTGCAGCACGTTCAGCAGCAGACCGGAGAGCGCCGCGAAGGCGGCGGCGCAGAGCATGGACACCGCCAGCGCCTTCCAGCGCGGCGCCAGGTACAGGCGCCCCACGCGCAGGGCCACGTCCCGGCTGGCCGGGACGGCGGAAGGGGACGGCGTCGTCATGGCGCGGCCGGCCCCATCGGGCGCGGCGTGACTCGTCTCGGCGGCAGCCAGGCGGTCAAGGCCGGGCGTCTGGCCGCCGGGGCCCCTATTTCTTCATGAAGCCGCCGTACTTGGCGGTGAAGCGCGACACCCGGCCGCCGCGATCCAGCAGGTGCTGGTTGCCGCCGGTCCACGCCGGGTGCGTCTTGGGGTCGATGTCGAGGTTGAGGGTCGCGCCTTCCTTGCCCAGGGTGGAACGGGTCTGGTAGGTCGTGCCATCCGTCATCGTAACGGTGATGAAGTGATAGTCGGGATGGGTGTTCTGTTTCATGGCCTGCTCAAACCGCCGCGGGTGTAAACGCGAATGCTAGGGGTGGAACGAAAAACCCGCCGGGACGGCGGGCGTTCACAGAGGCGGCCCTATACACGACGATGACCGAATTGAGCAAGGGTAAGACGATATGACCACGCCGGGCGCGCCCGACAGCGAACCCAGGGCGGACGACATCCCTGCGCAGACGGCGGCCGCGGCGCCGCGGCGCCGCGACCTGCGCCCCCTGGCGAGGCTGGTTCCCTTCATCGGCGCCCACGCCGCCGATGCGGTCCTGGCCGCAATGTTCCTGCTGGTGTCGTCGACGGCCACCGTGGGCCTGACCTTCGCCGTGCGGCAGATGGCCGACAAGGGCCTGTCCTCGCACTCGGCCCACATGATCAACCAGGCGTTCCTGGTCCTGGCCGTGGTGGCGGCGATCCTGGCCATCTCCACGGGCGGGCGGTTCTATTTCATCACCAAGCTCGGCGAGCGGGTGGTCGCCGACCTGCGCGCGGCCCTCTACGGCCATGTGATGACCCTCGACCAGACCTATTTCCTCACGGTTCGCACCGGCGAGGTGCTCTCGCGGATGACCACCGACCTGGCCATCGTCGAGAGCATGGTGGGCTCGACGATTTCGGTGGCCCTGCGCAACGCCCTCACCGTCGTGGCCGCCCTCACCGTGCTGGTTATCGTCAACCCCGCCCTGACCGGCTTCGTGGTGCTGGTGGCGGTGCTGATCCTGGCCCCGCTTTTCATCGTCGGACGGCAGGTCCGCCGGCTGTCGGTGAAGGCCCAGGAGCGGTTCGCCGACGCGGTCGGCTACGCCGGCGAGACCCTCGACGCCCTCGACACGGTGCAGGCCTTCGGCCGCGAGGCCTCGGCCACCGCGCGCTTCCGCGCGGCCGTGGAGGCCGCCTTCCGGGTCTCCCTGGCCCGCATCGGCGCCCGCGCCGGCATGACCGCCCTGGTGATGATCCTGGTCACCGGCGGCATCGGCCTGGTGCTCTGGCGGGCCTCCCTGGCCGCCTTCGTCGACCACACCATGACCCCCGGCGCGCTGCTGCAGTTCGTGCTGCTCTCGGTGCTGGCCGCCGGCAGCACCGGCTCGCTCGGCGAGGCCTGGGGCGACGTGCAGAAGACCTCCGGCGCCATGGCCCGCATTTCGGAGATCCTCGACGCCCGCCCGGCCATCGCCGCCCCCGCCCGTCCCGTTGCGTTGCCGGTCCCGGCCCACGGCGCCGTGGCCTTCGAGAACGTCACCTTCGCCTATCCCGGCCGGCCGGACCTGCCGGCGCTCAACGGCTTCGACCTGACGGTCAGCCCCGGCGAGCGCGTGGCCCTGGTCGGCCCCTCGGGCGCGGGCAAGAGCACGGTGCTGCGCCTGCTGCTGCGATTCTATGATCCGCAGTCGGGAGTGGTGCGCGTCGACGGCGTCGACATCCGCCAGGCCGATCCCGGAGACGTGCGCGCCCGCATGGCCCTGGTGGCCCAGGACGCCCCGCTGTTCTCCGGCTCGGCCCTGGAGAACCTGCGCTTCGGCCGCGAGGACGCCACCGTGGACGAGTTGGTGGACGCCGCCCGCGCCGCCGAGGCCGACAGCTTCCTGGCCGCCCTGCCGGAGGGTTTCGACACCGCCCTGGGCGAGCGGGCCAAGACTCTGTCGGGCGGCCAGCGGCAGCGGGTGGCGATCGCCCGCGCCCTGGTGCGCAACGCCCCCATCCTGCTGCTCGACGAGGCGACCAGCGCCCTGGACGCCGAGAACGAGCGTCTGGTCCAGCACGCCCTGCACGACGCCATGCTTGGCCGCACCACCCTGGTCATCGCCCACCGCCTGGCGACCGTGCTGCACGCCGACCGCATCGTGGTCATGGAGGACGGCCGGGTGGTCGAGACCGGAACCCATGGCGAACTGATCGCCCGCGGTGGCCTCTACGCCAGGCTGGCCAGCCTGCAGTTCGGGCTTGAAGCGGCCTAGAGCTTGCGGCCCAGGTGTTTCTCGACCTCGCGCCGCTCCCAGTCGGCGCCGAGGAACGGGATCAGCTGGAAGACGCCGGCTGCGTGGCTCAGGATCCCCAGGCCCCAGCCCAGGGCGGGCCACAGGAACCACCAGTAGTGCGGCGAGGTCGCCCAGTTCAGCAGGCCCAGGCCCGCGATGACCAGCACATACTGGGCCAGGTGCATGTAGAACCCCTTCACCTTGCGTACATGCGCCAGGGCCAGCGCCTCGTCGGCGCGGAAGTCGGTGTTGATCGGCGTGTCCATCTCGGTTTCCTTCAGTCGGGTGAGGTCGACGTCGAAGACGGAGGCCAGGGCTTTCAGCGATTCCAGGCTGGGGGTCTGGCCGCGTTCCAGCCGCTGGATCGTGCGGGTGCTCAGCCCGCTCAGTTCCGCCAGCTGTTCCTGCGACCAGCCCCTCTGGAGCCTGTATTTCTGAATGAGCATCGGCGTCCTCTCGACAGTCGCCACGAGACATGACGGCGATGGCACCAGACCAACACGTCAGCGCCCCGTCAATGCGGCGACACCGACCCGACAGCGGCCCGCCAAAGCGCCGTCCGCGCCCTTTCCTGCGGCTCGCGCCGCTGTATGCTCGGCCGGAAAACCACAACCGGGAGAGACGGCCATGGCCGATGACGCGAACCCCCCCGCCGCGGCGGCGTACGAATGCTTCGAGGTCTCCATCGAGGCCGGGGTCGCCCACATCCGCCTGAACAGGCCGACCGCCTTCAACAGCATGGTCCGGGCGTTCTGGAGAGAGCTGCCGGCCATCGTCGAGGACATCAACGCCGGCGCCCGCGCCCGCTGCATCGTCATCTCCTCGACCGGCAGGCACTTCTCCGCCGGCATGGACCTGGCGGTGTTCGGCGGCGGCGAGGGGGCGGGGAGCGAGCGGGCGGCCGACCGCGCCACCTCCGGCGAGATGTTCCGTCTGCATGTGCGCCACCTGCAGGACGCCTTTTCCTGCCTCGAGCGCGCCCGCATGCCGGTGCTGGCGGCGATCCAGGGCGGCTGCATCGGCGGGGCGGTGGACCTCGTCTCGGCCTGCGACATCCGCTACTGCACCGCCGACGCCTTCTTCTGCGTCCAGGAGATCAACATCGGCATGACCGCCGACGTGGGCACCTTCCCCCGGCTGTGCGGCCTGATCCCGCAGGGCTGGGTGCGCGAGATGGCCTATACGGGCCGGCGCCTGCCCGCCGCCCGGGCCCGCGACATCGGCCTGGTCAACGAGGTGTTCGACAGCCACGAGGCCCTGCTGGACCACGTCCTGGCCACGGCCCGCGAGATCGCCTCCAAGGCGCCCCTGGCGGTGGCCGGATCGAAGGTGATGATCAACTACGCCCGCGACCACACCATCGACGACGGGCTCGACTACATCGCCACCTGGCAGTCGGGGATGTTCTCCGGGGCCCACATGGCCGAGGCCTTCGCGGCGAAGCAGGTGAAGCGCGAGGCGAATTTCCCCGACCTGCTGGCGCTGCGGGAGGGGCTTTAGGGCTCAGCGGCCGGGGACGCCGCCGCCGGTCAGTAGATCGGGCAGCTCATCCACCGGTAGGCGACGGCGACCGGCCGGTTTCCGCGGGCGAGGATCTTCACCCCCTGCCGCCGCGGATCGCCGCCGTCGACCGGCCGGCAGCGGTCCAGGCCGTATCCCTCCGCCGGCAGGGCCAGGCCGCCGGCCGCGGCGTAGGAGCCATCGTCGTTGCGGGTGACCACGGCCATGTCCAGCCCGTGGTCCGGATAGAGTTCGGCGCCCGGATAGGCCTCGCCCCGCAGGAGCACCACGCCGGTCGACGTCCGCCCGAAGCCCTGCATGAAGCCGATGGCGTCGGCGAAGCACAGATCGTCGATCAGGGTCGCCGACGGCGGGCAGCCGTCGCGGTGGGCAGCCACCGGCAGCTCCTCGCCGAAAGCCTGCACAATGTCGGCCGGGATCGGCGCGGGCGGCGCGCCGCAGGCGTTCACGGCGATCTCCTCGACGAACAGCGCCCCGTCGCGGTCGAACACCCGGAAACGCACGGGGTCGGTGCGCTCACAGCCCGCCCGGGACGGCAGAAAGCTCTTCTCGAACCAGCGCTTGTCGATCTTGAAGCCCTGGTCGCGCCGCTTGAGCACCCACTGCTCGACCTGGGTCCTGACCAGCAGATCGCCGGCCCGGGGCGGCGTCTTGGCGACGATCAGGTCGAGTTCCTTCAGGCCGGGGTCGGCCTGCAGGGCCAGGACGCCCGCCCGGGCGCAGACGGTCTTGTGCATCAGCCACGCCGGGTCGCAGGCCGGATCGGGAACGCCGAGATAGCGGGCCGGTCCCGTGGCCAGCCAGGCGCCCGTGGGCGGCCAGGCGTCCCGGTCGGTCGGCGGCGCGGATCCCACCGCCGGTTCCGCCGACGCGGACTCGTCGGGAACATAGGGGCCCCGCGGCGCGGGCGCGCCGCCGCCGCAGACCACCGTCTGGCGTTCCTGCGCCACCTCCTGGTCGCCCCGCCGCTCGGTCAGATAGACCACGCCCTCGTCGGGAAGGGCGAAGCAGGCCCGGGGGACGGACACCTCCGAAACCGCCGCCGGCAGGGGCGTCGCGGCCAGGACGCCGGCCTTCAGGGTCACCTCGTAGAGGCCGAACGACTCGCCGTAGCGGCCGCCGACGCTCTGGCCCGGCGCGGGCGGGCGGCGCAGTCCGACGACCACGCCCTGGTCCCGGCCGAGCGCGGCCAGACCGGCCGCCGCCCGGGCGAAACACAGACCCTCGACCACCGCCGGCGCCGGGCAGCCATCCTCCGGCCGGGCGACAAGGCGCGCGGCGCCGAAGATCTCGCGGATCCGGCCGATCCTCGCCCGCTCGATCAGCCGCGGCCGCAGACCGGCGCCGTCCCCGTCGCGGGCGTCGCGACCATGCGCCTCGTCGCCGGGACGATCGTCGGCGCCGAAGGAAAAGCTCACCCCGCCGCCCTGGCCGCCGTGCGAGACGTGCGACTCCGACGATGAATGCGACTCCTCGCAGGTCTGCTCGACCGAGGGGAATGGGGTGGTGACCGTCCGGCAACGGGTCTGGGCGCCGGCGGCGCCGGCCCACAGCAGCCCCAGCGCCAGCGAGGCCGCGGCGAATCCGGACCGGACGCTCACGCGGGGCGCCCCGCGGGCGACGACGCGCGACACGTTGATCCGACCGCCATGACGCAACGCCTCCACAATCCCCGGTACGCCCCCTGATAGGCGCCCGCCGGGGCCTTGAAAAGCCGCCGCTACAGATCGAGCCGGCCCGACTGCGCCTCGTCCCGGAACGCCGCGCCCTCGTGGCGCAGCAGCCAGCGCTTGCGGTGCAGGCCGCCGCCGTAGCCGGTGAGGCTTCCGTTGGCGCCGATCACCCGGTGGCACGGCACGACCAGGCCGACGGGGTTGGCGCCGTTGGCCAGGCCCACGGCCCGCACCGCCTTCGGCCGGCCGATGCGCGCGGCCTGTTCGCCATAGCTGGCCGTGGCCCCGACGGGGATGTCGCACAGGGCCCGCCAGCAGCTCAGCTGGAACGCCGTCCCCCCCGTGCGCCAGGGGATCGTCTCGATGGCGTGCAGATCGCCGTCGAAATAGGCGGCCAGGGCCTGGCGCATGGCGGCCGGAGCGGCCCCGGTCTGCACGGGAACCTCGCCATTGTAGCGGGCCAAGAGCCGCAGCCGTCGCGGTTCGTGGTCGCTCCAGTCGAAGGCGCGCAGGTATCCGGCCTCGTCCACCGCCAGCATGGCGACGCCGACGGGGGTGTCGAGGCGATCGATGGTCAGGCGTTCAGGCGGCTTGGCGGGCATGGGAGCCTTTCTCGGAAGGGTGGGCGGCCAGGGGGTCGGCGATGACCTCCCCGGTCCACAGGTGCAGGGCGGCGTAGGCGCGCCAGGGGCGCCAGGCCTGGGAGCGGGCCTGCAGGGCGGCGGCGGTGGGGCGTCGGCCGTCGGCGCCGGCCATGGCGCGCATCAGACCGATGTCGCCGTCGGGAAAGGCGTCCGGCTCGCGCATCTGGCGCATGGCGATGTACTGGGCCGTCCACTCGCCGATGCCCGGCAGGGCCTTCAGCCGGCCGATGGCCTCGGCCAGGTCGCCGCGCGGCTCGAAGAGCGACGGATCGTCCGCCGCCGCCCGGGCCAGGGTCTGCAGCGCCCTGGAGCGGGCCCCGGGCATCGGCAGCCCCGACAGGTCGGCCCCGGCCAGCCGCTCCGCCGAGGGAAACACATGGGTCAGGCCCGGAACGGCGCCGGCGAGGCCCGCCGGCAGGGGCTCGCCCCAGTCGCGCACCAGGCGCGCCGCCAGGGCCGTGGCGGCGGCCACGGTGATCTGCTGGCCGAGGATCGCCCGCACCGCCAGTTCTAAGCCGTCCCAGGCGCCGGGAACCCTCAGGCCCGGCCGCGCCGCCACCCGCGGGGCGAGGGCCGGGTCGGCGGCCAGATGGGCGGCGATGGCCTGGGGGTCGGCGGTCAGGTCGAACACCCGCCGCACCCGGGAGAGGATCGCCGGCAGGGCGGCGAGGTCGCCGAAGCGCACCCTCACCGACAGGTGGTCCGCCTTCGCCGACGGCGCGGCGGTCAGCAGCCCCACCCCGCCCGCCAGGGCGATGGTGCGGGCGTATTGCCCGGCCGACACCGCCTCGACCCCGGTGATGGCCCGCAGGCCGAGGAAACCGGTCAGCGCCGCCCAGTCGTAGGGCCCGCGATAGGCCAGATCCAGCCGCACGCCGTCGTCGCCGGCCGACGCCTCGCCGCTCAGCCGCCGCAGGCTCGCCGGCGGCCGGTCGTAGAGGCTCTGGAAGGTCTCGTTGAAGCGCCGCACGCTGCCGAAGCCGGACGCCAGGGCCACCTCGGTCATCGGCAGGCGGGTCTGGTGGATCAGCTGCTTGGCCAGCAGCACCCGCCGGGTCTGGGCCACCGACACCGGCGAGGCCCCGAGGTGCTTGCGGAACAGCCGGCGCAGCTGGCGCCCGCCGACCCCCAGCCGTCCGGCCAGGGCCTCCACATCGCCGTCGTCGAGACCGCCGGCCTCGATCAGGGCCAGGGCCCGCGAGACGGTGTTGGAGCTGCCGCGCCAGGCGGCGAGGTCTGGCGAGGACTCCGGGCGGCAGCGCAGGCAAGGGCGGAACCCCGCCGCCTGGGCGGCCGTGGCCGTGGCGAAAAAGGTCACGTTCTCGCGCCTGGGGGTGCGCGCCGGGCAGATCGGCCGGCAATAGATACCCGTCGTCCTCACGCCGACGAACAGGCGCCCGTCGAAACGGGAATCCCGGGTCAGCAGGGCGCGGTAACAGGCTTCGTGGTCCATATCCATGCGCCGATCATGGACGCCGCCCCCACGGCTGTCTCGCGGTTTTCGGACCTCGTCGTGGACGCCCCAGGCGTCCGCTCAGTCGCGGGTCTCGGGCAGGGCGTCCCAACGGGCGCGGACGATCGGCTCGGCGGCGGCGCCCTCCACGGCGTCGACCCCGGCGGCGAAGAGGGCGATCAGCAGCCGCCGCGCGTCGCCCGGGCGCAGGGGCGGCGGCGGGAATCCCTCCGGCCCGGAGGTCCAGGCCTGCACCGTCAGGCCGGCGGCGTGGGCGTCGGCGATCAGCGGCGTCGCCGGCGCGCCCTTGGCCGCGGTGAGGTCGAGCAGCAGACCGGGCGGCGCGGCGACGCCCTCGGCGACCGCGCGCAGGGATTTCAGCGCCGCGGGCATCATCGTCGACATCGACCGCGCGTCGACGGCCGGCGACGACAGGCGCAGCACCCGCCGCGCCCGGGTCAGCTCGCCGATCGTGCGCAGGGCGCCGGGCTCGTCGCTGGCCACGATCATCGCCGCGGCGGCGAAATTGTAGCCGGCGACGCGGATCGCTTCGGCCAGGCGCGGCTCCAGGGCCAGGTCCATGGCGGCGAAGGCGGCCGGCCGGATCATCGTCGCCTCCACCCCGACCACCCGGGCGGTGCGGATGCTGCCGGCGCGGGCGATGGCCACCACATCCTCGAAGGTCAGGATCGCATGCCCTGCCGGCGCGCCCCGCGGCCGCCCGCCCGCCGGCGCGCGGCTGAGGGTTCGCAGTTCGGCCAGGGTGAAATCGTGCGGAAACCAGCCGACCCGCGGGGCGCCGTCGATCATCAGGCTGCGCCGCCGGCCGGCGAAGGCGACCTGGGCCGCCACGTCGGTGAAGCTCGACAGCTCCAGGTCCGGCAGGGCGAGAAGCGCCCCGTCCTTCGACGGGGCGAACGCCGCGGCCAGCATGTCGGCGCCGTCGCGGATCGCCGCCTCGAAGGCGCCCTGGCTGGCCCCGTCGGCGCCGCCGCGGCCGCCGC